>CACHFP010000001.1 GCA_902579115.1 uncultured Pelagibacteraceae bacterium
TTCTTCATGGATTAATACAAATTTTTTTATTTTTTCTATCAAAGTAAAACTTTTATTTATATTTTCAATTGTAAGTTTAATTTTTTTCTTATCAATTTCTTTTTCACTTACAATTAATGCAACTAAATAATTTTTCTTATCTCCATAAACAAAAGATTGTTTAATATTTTCGTTTAAACATAAAATATTTTCTATCTTGCTTGGTGAAATGTTATCTCCACCTAAATTTACAATAATATCTTTTTTTCTATCTGTAATTTTTAAATAATTATTTTCATCTAGTTCTCCTATATCTCCAGTATGTAACCACCCTTCTTTTATTGCTTTTTCAGTTTCTTCTTTTAAATTCCAATAACCCATCATTACGTTTTCACCTTTAATAAGAATTTCTCCATCCTCAGCTATTCTAACTTTATTAGTTCTAAAGGGAGGCCCAACTGACTCGACTTTTACTAAATCTGGTAAATTACAGCTTACAACTGGAGAAGCTTCGGTAAGGCCATATCCTTGAAGAGTAGGTAATCCAACAGCATTTAAAAATTCACCAATATTTTGATCTAAAGCCCCTCCCCCAGATACAAAGGCTTGAAGATTACCACCAAACTGATTTCTAATTTTTTTTCTAACTGTTTTTTCACACAAAAAATTTATGATTTTTTCACTAAATTTTAATTCCTCTTTTTTGAGTATTTTTTTACCTAAATATAAAGTCTGATTTATTAGTTTTCTTTTTAATCCAGATTGTTTTTCAAAATTCATATTAATTTTTGTAAAGAGATTTTGATAAAATCTAGGGACAGCTGTCATGATTGTAGGTTTTGCAATTCCCATATTAGAAATCAGTTTTTCTAAACTTTCAGCGTAGAATACTTTTGCTCCAACTATAATTTGTATAAATTGAACTGTATGTTCATAAGAATGTGATAAAGGTAACCAAGTTAAAAAAACTGGATCTTTTTTTTTGGTTAAAACTTCTAATAATTCAACTGCACCTTCACAGTTAGATAAAATACCACCATGACTTAAAACAACTCCTTTAGGATTTCCAGATGTACCCGATGTATAAATTATACAAGCAGGCATATTCCGTTTTAAATCTTTATTCTCTATTTTTTCATTAATTTTTTCATCTAATATCTCATTAATTGATAAACTATCAGAATCTATTTTTTCAAAAGATATTATTTTTTTTACATCACTATTTATGAATTTTTTAATTTTATTGTATTGGTCTTGGTTTGAAACAAATATCAATGAAGGCTTACAATCATTTAAAATATATTCATAATCGTTTGCTGAATACGTTGTAAAAATAGGAACTGAAATTCCACCTGCATTCATGATAGCGATATCAGTAATTAACCAATATGGTCTATTCTCAGAAAGTATTAAACATCTATCACCTTGTTTAATTAAAGATTTAATTTTTAATGTAAGTTTATAAATTCTTTCAGTTACGTCTTCCCAATTATAAGTTTGTTTATCTGGTTTTAACCATTTTAAAAATGGTCTTTTACCATCAACTTCTTCTGTCTTTTTAAAGTAAAGTTCAACTAGGCTATTTAATTTACTTATATCCATAACTTGGTGGGCGAAGAGAGACTCGAACTCTCAAGGTATTGCTACCACCGGATTTTGAGTCCGGCGCGTCTACCAGTTCCACCATTCGCCCTTTTTTTAGATAATCTAATTGATTTTCCTTACTATGAGAACAAAAATAATTGATGTGCAAAACATAATTAGTGCATAGGCCGCTGTTGGTACCATAAACACAATGTCATCAAATAATTGTGTTGTAACAAACACTGCTAAAGTTCCGTTTTGTAAGCCACATTCCAATGAAATACATTTTCTTTGTGCAATTCCTGATGTCCAAAACTTTGCAACATAATATCCAACAAAAATCATAGTCATATTTAAAATGAAAGCTATTAGACCTGCTCTAGTTATATAAGAAGCAATCATATCCCATTCCTCTACCCAAATTGCAATAAATACTATTAAGAATAAAATTACTGATAATCTTTGAATAATAAGAGTTTTAGAAATAATAAAATTAGTCATTAAACTTCTAACAATCATTCCAAAAATAACAGGAACAGTTACTACAAGGAACATCTTCATTGCAATATTGAGCATTGATATATCTTTTGCTGTTTCAATCTCTAAAAAATCGGCAGAATTAAAAACTATCAAAGGAACGATGAAAATACTTAATAAACTGACAATCGCTGTCAAACTGACTGATAAAGCTACATCTCCATCTGCAAACTTAGTAAGGATATTTGAAGTAACACCACCTGGAGCAGCGGCTATTACCATAACTCCTAAAGCTATTTCTGGTGGTAGTAAAATGATATTAATTAAGATAAAAGCAATTATTGGAAGCAAAATAACCTGACATAAAAAACCTACTAGGAAATCTCTTGGGTTTTTAAGCACTCTTGTAAAATCCCCAATTGTTAAGCCAAGACCTAAACCGAACATTATTATGGCAAGACAAACGGGTGCTATTGTAGTTACGATTTCCATAATTTTGTAAGTTCCTATTCTACTTTAAATGAAGAGTTTTTCATGAGGTCGAAAATTACAGTTACAAAACCAGCTTTATGCTTTTGATTTTGCATGTAGTTTTCTTCAAAGGATTTTATGTTTTTAGGAGATGGTAGAAGCATATATTCAAGCTTTTTATTTTTCGTGACCAATTTTTGTTTTGAGAGGTATTTTAATTTTCTAATCACTGTAGCTCTTGGTATAGTTGAAATTTCAGATATAGAAGATGCGTTTATTCCATTTTTGGGAGTATGTCTTAAAAGATGTAAGTATAAATCTGCGTAAGTTCTAGGGTCCTCAACAACTCTGTTTTTTACTTGTTTTGAATAATCGGTAAATTGTGAAATACCAATAGCACCCCAAACATTCCACGTCTCTAAATCTCCATAGAAAGTTCTGTGTCTTACTAAAAAAGGAATTTGAAGCCTTAGCCAATGTTGCCAGCATATAGTAAAGTAAGCGTCTATAAATTTCTCGATTTCTTCTTTTGAGAATGGTCTTCCAAACCAGTCTTCTTTCCCAAGAATAGAGCTCGTTTTTTCTAGAAAATTTACCAAAATTTTTTTTGAATTATATGGTTTTTGCACACGATTTATTTGGTTATTAAAAAAAATAGTTTTTCCTTTTCTAAAAATTATATTTTGATCTTGCAAAAAATTAACTTTTCTTCTTATTGTTTCTTTAGGAATATTAAGCTCTTTTGAAATCTCAATAAGGTTAATCTTATCAATATTTAATTCGTTTTTTTCATAGAATTCTTGAAATGAAAGATATTGAAAACGATCTGAATATTTTTGAAAAACTTGATTTACCAAATAAATTAAAATTAGATAACTATCGTAGTCTTTGAATGTATTATATGCGTTATTACACCATGCTTGTTGTAACTTAAACCACAAAGATACCGTCTCATTAGAATTTCTAGATAAAACATCATAAACCTCTTCAGCATTTATTGTATTAAAAATTTTGTTTTCAAAAGATGGTTTCTTTTTTAAGGGCTCAAAAATTTTTACTGTTTTTAGATCTATTGGTTTAGACATTTATTTTTTCCACGTCACACTTTGATTAATTAATATAGCCATTAAAATCCAAATAATAAATGTTCCTTCCGGTGAAAAACCGTAATCAGCTCCAAAAATCCCTGCAACTATAACGATTGAATAAATAGCAACTGTAGATAATATTAAACTTGCCAGATACCTAAGGATTGTGCATTTTAAATTCATGATTTTAAAAAAATTATACGATAGATGCGTTGAGCTTGCTAGACATAAATTTTCAAAGCCTTTATTAGGTTTTGTAGCATTTATTGAAAGTTTCTTTTTTCCAGTTCCACCTGACCTAATGATTGTTCCAATGGTAGTGGCAAAGCGGGAGGATTATCTTAAGATATTTCTTATCGCTACGACCGGCTCTGTTTTGGGCGGATTATTTGGATATATGTTAGGAGTTTTCTTTTTAGATGCCTCAATGGTCATTATTGAATTTTATGGTTATGAAGAAAAAGTTTTTGAAATGCAAGATAAGATGTCTACAAAAGGTGGATTTTTAGCTTGGCTTGGAATTATGTTTTTAGCTGGCTTTACCCCGCTTCCTTTTAAAGTTTTTACTATTACGAGTGGAGTGATCGCCTATAATCTTCCAGTATTTTTCTTTATATGTTTATTTACTAGAGGGCTAAGATTTTTCTTAGTTTCTTATTTAACATTTCTTTTTGGTAAAAAATTTGGTGATTTCATCGAGAAAAGAGGTGCGCTTTGGTTTACTTTAACTGGAATTTTTATTGTGGTTTTAGCCGTCGTCCTTTATATAATTTTTACCTAATGTTAAATAACAATAAGTTAATTTTAAACAGTATATTAGTTTTTAGTTTTTTATCTTTGACTATAGCTTATTTCGTTCAATACATATTAGGACATGAGCCTTGTAATTTATGCCTAATTGAGAGAATTCCTTATTTAGCTTCTTTAATACTTATTTCGTTAATATTTATAATTAATAAATTTGAGAAAGTAATTGCTGCTATTGTGCTATTATTTTTTATTTTTGGTTCAGTAGTTTCTTTTTATCATGTAGGAATTGAACAAGGATTTTTTAATGAGTCTTTTGTGTGCGATTTGGGTTCATCTAATGAGAATATGTCTAAAGAGGATTTGTTAAAACTACTTCAGAATAAAACCCCAATAAGCTGTAAAGACGTGACTTTTAGGTTTTTTGGACTTTCTCTTGCTACAATAAATACAGTTATATCAATACTGTTAAGTGGTATTATGGTTAAAGTGGTTAAAAATTATGGAAAAAACTAATAAAAAAATTTTAGAAGAAATTATAAGAGTAGATCATGCTGGAGAACGGGGTGCTATTAAAATTTACGAAGGTCAATTACTGGCTCTAAAAACTTTTAAACAAAATGCTTCTTTGAAAAGAAAGATTGAAGAAATGAAGGAGCACGAAAGAGAGCACTATGAATATTTTGATAACGAAATTAAAAAAAGAAATATACAGCCAACTAAACTTTTGCCTCTGTGGGATTTAATGGGAGTTACTTTAGGTTTTGGAACTGCGATGCTCGGTGAAAAAGCGGCCATGTTATGTACTGCTTCAGTTGAAGAGGTAATTGATGGTCATTATAAAGATCAAACATATAAACTTGGAAAAGATGAAGAGGAATTAAAAAAGAAAATTATGAAGTTTAGACAAGATGAACTCGATCATAAAGATATAGCTTATGATAATGGAGCAACAAAAAAAGGTTTATTTGGGGTACTAGATAAAGTTATCAAAACTTCATCAAGAATAGCTATAACAATATCCGAAAAAATATAACTAAGGTTCTAACTCGATATCCCAATATAAATAGTCCATCCAACTTTCGTGTAAAAAATTCGGAGGAAAATTTCTTCCATTTCTGTGAAGATCTTCAACTGTTGGAGCATAAGGTTTATTAGTTAATTTTAAATCACAGTCTTTAAAGAGTTTTCCACCTTTTTTAACATTACAACTTGAACAAGCTGTCACTACATTATTCCAATCTGTTAAGCCACCTTTGGATTTTGGGAGGAGGTGATCAAAAGTTAAATCTTTTTTATCTCCACAATATTGGCAAGTAAACTTGTCCCTTAAAAAAACATTAAATCTTGTGAAATTTGGATTTTTTGATGGTTGAATAAAATTTTTTAAAGCTATTACACTTGGTAGACTCATTTCAAAAGATGGGCTTCTAATTTTTCGATTATAATTTGAAACGATACTTACTCTATCTAAAAAAACTGATTTAACTGCATCTTGCCAACACCAAATGGAAAGCGGATAATAACTCAAAGGTCTAAAATCAGCATTAAGAACTAATGCTGGACACTTTTCTAATGGAACTTTATCTGCAGAAGAAATAATCATAATTAAAGCTAACTTATAAGAAAAATTTTATCAAGTTATAATTATGCTACAGTTAAAATAGTTAAGAATCAAAATGTTTTTTAATGAATTGTAGACCCAAACTTGACCCTTCAGTGGGTATACGATGTTCGCAGTGTTTAAATATTTTTGTTTCAATTTCATAATTATGTTTTGCAAAAAATTCTTTAGCTTCAAGAAGTGATTCTATAGGAACAACTTGGTCAAGATCTCCATGCATTAAGATAATATTAGGTCTAGAAACTATATTTTTAGAAAGGTGATCTATGCTTATAATTCTTCCAGAATATCCAACGATAGAATTTATAGTATCTTTTCTCTTTATGCCGGTTTGTAAAGTTATCATACAACCCTGGCTAAAACCCCCGATAATAATATTATTAGATTTCAAATCATATTTTTCCTTAACTTCATCTATAAATTTATTAAGTTTATTTTCTGCTACCAAAGATTTCGATAAAATTTGTTCAGGTGTTTGATCCATTAAATCAAACCATTGAAATCCTGTTGGGCTTGCTGCACATTTTTCAGGAGCATCTGGGCAAATTATAATAGTATCTGGCAAATGAGCTCTCCAATAACTGGCTAAAATTGAAATATCTTTACCGTCTCCACCATACCCATGGCAAAGAATAACTGCATTCTTTGGTTTTTCTTTAGAAAGAGGCTCTAAAATAATTGTATTTAATGAAAAGGTCATATAGATAAATTACCAATGTCAGAATTTTTATTTAACTTTATAGGTTTCACTTTATTAGGTGCTGTTGCCATAGTTTTAATCATGGGTATTTATACTTTATTTAAAGGCGGGAGTACTAGTAAAAAATATTCAAATAAACTTATGCAGTTAAGAGTATTGTTACAATTTATTGCAATAATAGTTTTAGTTTTACTTGCTTATTTTTTTAAAGATTAAATATATTTTCTTAAAAGTTTAATAAATTCCTCGCTAGCAAAATCGATTTCACCGATCACTTTTCCGAATTCCTTTCCCTCTTTATTGATCAATATACTTGTTGGCAAGCCTCTTAATTTGAATCCTTTGGCTAATTTTAATTCTGGATCATAATAGGTTTTAAGATCTTTCACTCCTATATCTTTAAAAAATTGATCTACTTTTATATTATTTGGTTTTTCCATATTCACTGCAAAAATATCAATTTCTGGTAACTTGGTACCTAATTTTTCTAGAGAGGGCATTTCTTTTCGACAAGGTGCACACCACGTGGCCCAAAAATTTATTATCATGATCTTGCCTCTTTTGTTCATTAAATCAACGTCTTGAAGATTTGAGTCTTTAAATCTTAATTCGCTAATAATTTGGGGTTTTTCATGAATAATAACGTTTTTTGAAAAATCCTCTGCTCCAATAAGATTTTGGCTAAGAAGAGATAGAACTATTATGTGAATATAGATTTTAAAAGATTTACTAATTTTCATATTAATTTAAATTGTAAATAACATAGTAAAATGAAAAATAAAACTGTTTGGGCGAATAGACTAAAGGGGAAGACATCACTTTCTTTTCAAAAAATAGGCTCATCTATTAGTATAGATAAAAGACTATATGAGCAAGATATAGCTGCGTCTATTGTTCATGCAAGAATGCTCGTAAAACAAAAGATTATTGGTAGCAAAGAGGGGTCTAAAATAATCAATGGACTTAAAAAAATTAAGTCACAAATTGATAAAGGAAAGTTTAAATTTCAAGAAAAATTTGAAGATATTCATCTGAATATAGAAAAAAATTTATTTGAGTTAATAGGTCCTTCAGCAGGTTTTTTGCACACAGCTAGATCAAGAAATGACCAAGTCGTTACAGATTTTAAATTATGGATCAAAAAATCATCAAAAGAAACGATTGGTAACATTAATTCTTTGATGAAGATTTTGATCAAAAAATCAGAAAAAAATGTTGGTACTGTAATGCCTGGTTTAACACATCTTAAAAATGCACAGCCTATTTCATTTGCGCATTTTCTTCTTTCTTATTTTGAAATGTTTAAAAGAGACATAAAAAGATTTGAAAATAATATAAAACTTTTAGATGAGTGCCCGTTAGGATCAGCTGCACTTGCAGGCACTTCTTATAATATAGATAGAAATTACACTTCGAGACAACTCGGTTTTAAGAAACCAACTGATAACTCAATAGACTCTGTGGCTGACAGAGATTTTGCAGTAGATTTTTTATATGCTTCTGCTTTGTGTGCAATGCATCTATCTAGATTAGCCGAAGACCTTATAATTTTTAATTCAAATGCATTTAATTTAATCTCATTTGATGACAGTATGATGACTGGCTCATCGATAATGCCACAAAAGAAAAATCCTGACTCTGCTGAATTAATTAGAGGTAGAGTTGGTTTGAACTATGGCAATTTAAATTCTATGCTTGCTATAATGAAGGGACTTCCAATGTCTTATTTCAAAGATCTTCAGGATGATAAAAAACTTGTCTTTGATGGATTTGATACTTTAAATAACTCATTAGTTTTAAGTCTTGAGTTGGTGAATTCAATAAAGCCGAATAAAAAAAATATGTTAAAAATGGCTAATGAAGGTTACACAACTGCTACTGATTTTGCTGATTATTTGGTTAAGAAAAAAAAACTCACTTTTAGAGAGTCTTATGCGATTGCAGCAAAATTAGTTAATTACGCCGAAAAGAAAAATAAATTGTTATCTGAGTTATCTTTACAAGAAATAATGAAAATTTACAAAAATTTAGATAAAAGTATACTAAAAATATTTGATGTTAATAATTCTATGAACTCAAAAAAATCTCATGGAGGAACTTCTGCTGCTAATGTTAAAGCAATGATTAAAAAATATAAAAAGGAGGTAAAATGAAAATATTGTTATTAATTTGTATAATAATTTTAACTCTATCTGGATGTGGAAAGAAATCAGAGCCAAAATATCAAGGGAAGTTTAATCATATAAAAATAATATTATAATCTTATGCAAAATTTAAGATATGTAGGTAAAAATTTATTTCTGGAGCAAGTATCTCTCAGGAATTTTTTAAAGAAAAATAAAACTCCTTTTTATATTTATTCTGAAAACCAAATAGTTTCTAATTATTTTAATTTTGTAAAAACATTTAAAAAAACTAATCCTTTAATATGTTTTGCTGCAAAATCTAATAGCAATACAAATATTTTAAGAATTTTGGGTAAACTTGGTGCTGGAGCTGATGTTGTGTCTGGCGGGGAACTATTAAAGGCTCTTAAAGCAGGCATTAAACCAAAAAAAATCGTTTTTTCGGGAGTTGGTAAATCTGAGGATGAGTTAAAAATTGCAATTAATAAAAAAATTTTATTAATCAACTGTGAGTCTGAGAGTGAAGCAAAATTAGTTAACAAACTAGCAAAAAATTTAAGAAAAAAAGTTTCTATTGGCTTTAGGCTAAACCCTAATGTTGATGCAAAAACTCATAAAAATATATCTACTGGTAAAGCTGATAACAAGTTCGGTTTATCAATAAAAAATTTTAAGTCTTTTCTCAAAGAGATAAATAAATTTAGAAATATCAAGCTTGATGCGTTAAGTGTTCATATAGGAAGCCAAATTTTAAATGATGGACCCTTCAAAAAGACACTTAATGTAATGAATAAGTTAATTAAAGAATTAAAGTTAAATTTAAAATATGTAGATTTAGGAGGAGGTTTCGGAATTAATTATAGTGAAAGTGAAAAGCCAATAAATCTTAATAATTACTCAAAATTAGTAAATAATTTTGCAAAAAAACTTAAATGTAAAATTATTTTTGAACCAGGTAGATCTATAATTGGAAATACAGGTTTGCTTGTCAGTAAAGTTCAATTTATAAAAAAAGGACTCAATAAAAACTTTATAATTTTAGATGTGGGCATGAACGATTTTATGCGACCAGCTTTATACGATGCATTTCATAAAATCATTCCTATAATTAAAAATTCGTCTAAAATGAAAAGTGTAGTAGAATTTGTAGGTCCAATTTGTGAGAGCACTTGTAAATTTGGAGTTTATAGGAAATATCAAAAATTAGCTGAAAATGACTTTGTGGCAATTACAAATGTTGGTGCATATGGGTCATCATTATCATCAAATTATAATACAAGACCTTTAATCGCTGAAATTTTAATCAATAAAAATAAATCTAAATATATAAGAAAAAAACAAAATTTACTTAAATTGATAAATTCTTAATGCAATTTATTAAATCTTTAATTTTTAATATCTTCCTTTATTTTGGACTTATTTCAATTTTCGTATTAGCGATACCCACATTAATTCTTCCTGATAAATTTACAATTTTTTTTGGGAGATTGTCAGCCAAATACATTGTTTTAATTTTAAAACTTGTAATGAATACAAAAGTAATTTTTCATGGCGAAGAAAATTTAAAAAAAGTTGATCATTTTTTTGTTGCCTCTGCCCATCAATCAATGTTTGAAACTTTTGCTTTACAAATTCCGCTTAATGGTCCAATTTTTATTTTAAAAAAAGAGCTTTTGAATATTCCTTTGTTTGGTTGGTATTTGAGAAAAATTGGTTCTATAGCAATCATGAGAGATACTACTACTAAAGAAAACTTAAATTTTTTTGATAAAGTAAAAGAAAGATTAGCAAAGAATAAAAGACCACTTTTAATATTTCCTCAGGGGACACGAGTAAAATTAGATGACCAGCCTCCCTTTAAAAAAGGAGTTAGTCGAATATATAAAACATTGAACTTACCTTGTATTCCTGTTGCATTAAATACAGGAAAAGTCTGGCCAAAAAATAGTTTTATGAAATTCTCTGGAGATATTCATATTTCTTTTCTAGATCCTATTATGCCTGGAAAAGAAAATGATGAATTTACTAAAGAACTTGAAAATAAGATTTATAATGAAATAAAAAAATATTATTAACTATTTTCTTCCAAAGTCTGGTTTCTCAGTATCTTGCCCAGCTTCAATAATTTCTTTTCTTACTTTTTTAGTTGATGAAAATATTTCTAGAAGCTTTTCGCTGTTTTTGTTTCTTATGGCAGTTTTAATTTCATCAAGATTTTTGGAATAATTATCTAAAACTTTTAAAATATTCTCACTGTTATCAAAGAAAATATCTTTCCACATCAATGGGTCTGAAGCAGCAATCCTAGTAAAATCTCTCAATCCCCCTGCACTATATTGAATTACATCATTTTTAAATTTGTCTTCGTTGGTTATTGCAGTTCTTACAATACTGTAGGCTACTGCGTGTGGGAGATGGCTTGTTAAAGACAATACGTAGTCGTGGTCTTCAAACGACATGATTTTAACTTTACTTCCTAGTTTTGACCAAAATTTTTCTAAATTTTCTATTTTATCTTTAGCAACTTGATGGTCAGCTGAAAGAATGCACCATCTATTTTTAAATAAACTGGAAGATCCTGCAGCAGGGCCACTGTACTCAGTTCCAGCTATTGGGTGTGAAGCTATCCAACTAATATTTTTAAAACCTAAATTGTTTACAATTTTATTAACTTCTTTTTTAGCTGATCCAGTGTCAGTAAGAATAGAACCTTCTTTTAAAGTTGATTTAATCGAAAGCAAAATTTCTTTATAACTACTTAATGGTGCAGAAATTATTATCAGGTCTGCATCTTTTGTGGCCTCAGACAAATTAGAACAAATATCAGCTTTAAAATTTTTCTTTAAATAATCCATGACTTGTTTTGACTTATCATGAACACTTATTTTTGTAGCTAATTTTTTTTCCTCTGTTACTCTCAGAATTGAGGAGCCAATCAATCCACAACCTATTATACTTATTTTACCGAACATTTAAAATTTTTCTCATCTCTTTAATTAATGCAATATTCTCTGATGTTGTTCCAATTGTTATACGTAAAGAATTTTTAATTCCATAAACATCCATTTTACGAACCAGTATTCCTGATTTTGCGAGTAATCTAAAAACATTAGCAGAGTTTATTTTCACTTTATCAAATTTTACCAATAAGAAATTCGTAAAACTTTTATTTGTTTCTATTCTCATTTTTTTGAACTCAGAAAACATTTTTTTATTCCATTTATTTACGTGTTTAATTTCTTTATTAAGCCATGAACTGTCTTTTACTGCAGCAGAAGCCGCAAATAAGGCTGGTCTACTTACATTGAAAGGTGGCTTTACCTTGTTTAATGCAGAAATAATTTCTTTTGATCCATAACCCCAACCAACTCTTAGTCCTGCCAAACCATATATTTTTGAAAAGGTTCTTGTCATAACTACATTTTTGAAATTATTAAATGTTTTCAAGCCAGATGAGAAATTTTTTTGTTTTACATACTCAAAATAAGCATCATCTACAACTAATAAAATATTACTTCTTAGTTTTTTTCTTAAAAAGAGTAATTCTTTTTTCGAAACATACGTTCCAGTCGGATTATTTGGATTGGCTAAAAAAACTATTTTGGTTCGCCTTGTAACTTTTTTAAGTATATCCTTAACTGAAACAGTAAAATTACTCTCTTTAGAATAAATAACTTTTGCTCCACTCATCTTGCTGTAAATTCTGTAAATAATAAAACTAAACTTAGGAACTATAACTTCGTCTCCCTTCTTAAGGAAAGATTTACATATTAACTCAAAAATTTGATCAGAACCTGATCCTAAGATTACTCTATTTTTATCAATTCTAAATTTATTAGCTAACGTCTTTCTTAGAAAGGTTCCATCAGAGTCAGGGTATCTTGCGAAGTTTTTTGAAACCTTTAAATATTGTTTTCTTGCTCTGGGGCTAGGACCAAGAGCAGACTCGTTAGCTGATAGTTTAATCTTTGCTAATTTACTCTTGAATAGGCTCATTCCTGCAACATATTTCTCTGCAACAATGTTATTTGGTTTTGGGAGTCTCATTTATTTAAAGTATTATCTAAATTGTTTAAGTTTTTCTATAGCTCTTTATCGTATATAAAATTGACAAGTTTGTGATGATTTAGTAAACATTATTCGCGCTGATTTAACCATATTGCAAGCGCATAATAAATGTAGCTAAAAAGGGGATGCCCAGTTTAGCTGGGCTTTTTTTTTGGATGAATATAAAACTTGAGAATATAAAGAAATTAGACGTTACTAAACCGCTTAAACTAGACTGCGGAAAAACTATAAAAGATTTTCCTCTTGCTTACGAGACTTATGGAAAATTGAGTGAAAACAAAGACAACGCAATACTTGTGTTTCATGCATTAACAGGAGATCAGTTTGTGACTGGAACTAATCCAATTACCAATAAAGAAGGTTGGTGGGTAACTGCGGTAGGGCCTGGCAAAGCAATAGATACAAATAAATATTTTGTAATCTGCGCCAATGTGATTGGTGGTTGTATGGGATCTTTAGGCCCTAGAAATATAAATCCAGATACAAAAAAACCCTATGGTTTAGATTTTCCAGTAATAACGATTAAAGATATGGTTAGAGCTCAAGAGTCTTTACTTGAACATCTCGGAATAAAGAAGCTTTTATGTGCGACTGGTGGTTCAATGGGTGGAATGCAGCTTTTACAATTTTGTTCAACGTTTCCAGATAAAGCTTTTTCAGCAATTCCTATAGCTTGTAGTTCAAGTCATAGTGCTCAAAATATTGCTTTAAACGAATTAGCGCGCCAAGCAATTATGGCTGATCCAGTTTGGGATAATGGAAAATATGTTTTAAAAGACGTTCAACCAAAAAATGGCTTAGCTGTAGCTAGGATGGTTGGTCACATTAGCTACTTATCAGAAAAGGGTATGCAGGAAAAATTTGGAAGAAAATTACAAGAGAGAGCAGATTATGAATTCAGTTTTAATGCTGATTTCCAGGTTGAGAGCTATTTAAGACATCAGGGTTATGCGTTTGTAGAAAGATTTGACGCTAACTCAGTGCTGTATATTACCAGAGCAATGGATTATTTTGATCTTTCAAAACAGTTTAAAGGAGGGTTGGTAGAGGCATTTAAAAATCAAAAAACAAAATTCCTAATTATATCTTTTTCATCTGACTGGCTTTACACAACTAAAGATAATAAAGATATAGTTATAGCATTAAATGCTTCAGGAGCAGACGTGTCATATTCTGAAATTATTACAGATAAAGGCCATGACTCTTTTTTGCTAAATGAACCACAATTTTTAAAAACGCTAAAAGGTTTTATCGACTCAATGTATGAAAAATTTAGAAATGAAAAAAGAATTTAAAGTAATTGCGGATTTACTTCCTAATAATACAAAAGTTCTTGATGTAGGGTGTGGTGACGGATCTTTGATGTATCTTCTCAAAAAAGAAAAAAATGTAGAGGTTCGTGGGCTAGAGCTTAATCAAGGAAATGTCCAAGAATGTATTCATAAAGGACTTCCCGTCATCCAAGGTAATGCGGAAACCGAATTACATCAATTTCCTGATAAATCGTTTGACTATGTAGTTCTTAGTCAAACTTTACAGGCTTTTTATGAGCCAGAAAAAGTTTTAAAAAATCTTTTGAGAATTGGAAAATCAGTAGTTATTTCAATTCCTAATTTTGGATACTGGAAAGTTAGAACCAAACTTTTATTTTTTGGTAAGATGCCGGTTACAAAAACATTACCAAATACATGGTATAATACCCCTAATTTACACATGTGCACAATAAAAGATTTATTCGATTTTTGTGATGAGAAAAATATTAATATAAAAACGGCCGTTGGTGTTAATGAAAATAAAACTTCAATAATTATGAAAAGTAATCTAGAAATAAAAAATCTTTTTTACAAAATTGGTATTTTTTTAATAGGTTAAAATGATAATAGAAATTATTCCGTGTTTGAGTGATAATTATAGTTATTTAATTCACGAAAAAAATACCAACACTATTTCAATTGTTGATCCTTCAGAGTTTAAAGCTTGCGAAAAAGTAATTAATAAGCATAAAAAATTAGATTTTATTTTAAATACTCATCATCATGCAGACCATGTAGGTGCAAATTTAGAACTTAAAAAAAAATATAAATCAAAGATTTTAGGGTCAGAATCAGATAAAAGTCGTATTCCAGGAATAGATATACTTCTTAGAGAAAATCAAAAACAAAAGATTGGAAATTTGGAATTTGAGGTAATTTTTGTTCCAGGTCACACAAAAGGGCATATTGCTTTTTTCTTTAGAAAAGAAAAAATTGCCTTCACTGGAGATACATTATTTTCATTAGGATGTGGTAGAGTTTTTGAGGGAACACATGAGGAAATGTTTAATTCCTTAAATAAAATAAAAAACCTTCCACCTGACACAAAAATCTATTGTGGACACGAATATACAAAATCAAATTTAAATTTCTGTTTAGCTTATGACTCTAAGAATACTTTTTTAAAAGAGAAAAAAATTGATATTCAAAAAAAATTAAACTCTAATCAACCGACGATCCCATCCACTTTAGATCAAGAAATTAAAACAAATATTTTCTTAAGGTGTAATGATCCTGAAATTAAGCACACTTTAGGCCTAAAAGATTCTTCGGAAGTTGAGGTTTTTTCAAAATTAAGAGATTTAAAGGACTCTTTTTAACTTCAATAATCTTGACTTACTAGCGCTTAGGGCTATATTGCGTGGAAATTAAAAAAAAGAGAGAATTTATGTCATTTGCTATTATTAAAACAGGTGGAAAGCAGTACAAAGTATCTACTAGTAAAATACTAGAGATTGAAAAACTTAATGCTAAAGTTGGTGAAACTGTAAAATTTGATAACGTTTTACTTTTAAACGATGATAAAAGTACAGAGGTTGGAAATCCTAAAGTTGAGGGAGCTACAGTAGAAGCTAGACTTTTAGACAATGTTAAAGATCGAACTGTGCTAGTTTTTCATAAAAGAAGAAGAAAACACTCCAGGAAAAAAAATGGTCATAGACAGCGTCACTCTAAAATACAAATTACAAAAATTTTAGCAAAAGACGGTAAAGTTATAGGAGAAGCTAAAATAGTAGAAAAAAAAACTGTTGAAGAAGTTAAAAAAGTAATAAAAAAGGAAGCAAAGGAATAGGAAATTAAATGGCTACAAAAAAAGCAGGTGGATCATCGAAGAACGGCCGAGATAGTAAAGGTAGACGTCTAGGGGTCAAAAAATATGGTGATCAAATTGTAATACCTGGAAATATCATTGTTAGACAAAGAGGAACTAAAATCCACCCAGGTGATAATGTTGGTATGGGCAAAGATCACTCAATTTTTTCTTTGGTTAAAGGAAAAGTAAAATTCAAGAAATCCAAATTGAACAGAACTTTTGTTTCTGTGATCCCCAATTAAATCTATATAAATAACCTAAGTTATTTGTATTATAATAAGAATGAAATTTTTAGATCAAGCAAAAATTTATATTAAAGCAGGAAACGGTGGCTCTGGTTCAGCAAGTTTTAGAAGAGAGAAATTTATTGAGTTTGGAGGTCCTGATGGTGGAGACGGAGGGGATGGTGGATCAATTATATTTCAATCAGATAGAAATCTAAATACACTAATTGACTTTAGATATGCTCAACATTTTAAAGCTGAACATGGTAAACATGGCAGTAAAAGAAATAGGACTGGTGCTAATGGTGAAGATTTAATTTTAAAAGTTCCAATCGGAACTCAAATTTTTGAAGAGGATAATAACACTTTAATCTATGACCTCACAAAAAATAGAGAAAGGTATCTAGTTGCTTCAGGTGGAAAAGGAGGAATGGGAAATGTTAGATTTAAAAGTTCAATAAATAGAGCTCCAAAAAAAAAGACTTCTGGAAAACCTGGTGAAGAATTTTGGATATGGCTACAATTGAAAGTAATAGCTGATATAGGAATAATTGGAAAACCAAATGCTGGAAAATCAAGTTTATTGGCAGCGCTAACCAGAGCTAAGCCAAAGATAGCTAATTATCCATTTACAACAATTAATCCAAATTTAGGCGTAACTTTTCATGATAGAAAAGAGGTAACTTTGGCTGATATACCTGGGCTTGTAGAGGGTGCCCATAAAGGGATAGGCCTTGGAGACAAATTTTTACGTCACATCGAAAGATGTAAAGTTTTATTACACTTAATTGATTTAAGTGAAGAAAATTTAGTAGAGACCTATAAACAAATTATTAAAGAACTCTCTTCATATGATAAAAAGTTAAGAGAGAAAAAAGAAATCATTTTTTTTAATAAGTCTGATTTATTTGAAAACGAGGATATAAAGAGAAAATTAGAGGATTTTAAAGAGAATGTAAAAACTAAATATGAAGTAATTTCTGTATTTTCTAACCAAGATATAAAAAAGATAAAAAAAATTTTAGTAAAATATGCTAGTTGAAAACTCAAAAAAAATTGTAATTAAATTAGGTTCAACCACTGTAGTTGATAGTAATGGAAGATTTAAAAAAAAATGGGTTACCTCATTAATAAAAGATATAAAAAAATATGGATCTGGTAAATACTTTGTAATTGTTTCCTCGGGTGCAATAGCATTAGGCCAAAAATATCTTAAAATCAAAAAAAAGAAAATAAAATTAGAAATGAGTCAAGCAATTGCTGCTGTTGGCCAAATACATTTGGCTGGAGAATTTCAAAAACTTTTTGATAAGTTTAAAGTTAAGTCTGGGCAAATTTTGATTAGTCCAGATGATACGGAGCAAAGGAAAAGAGCTCTTAATGTTAGAAGCACTTTTGATAATCTTTTTAAATTAAAAGCGATCCCTATAGTAAATGAAAACGATACAACAGCTACATCTGAAATTAAATATGGAGATAATGATAGGCTTGCAGCAAGAGTAGCCCAAATAATTGGTGCTGATACTTTGATCATTTTTTCAGATGTAGATGGTCTTTATGATAAATCAAAAAAAATAGTAAAGACAGTTACAAAATTAGACGAGAAAATATATTCTTTAATAGAAAAAGGTAGAAACTCTTATGGTTCTGGGGGTATCTTAACAAAATTAGATGCAGCAAAAATCTGTATGAATTCAGGATGTCATATGTTCATAGCAAATGGAAATAAGGAAAACTCAATTAAAAAAATGATTAAAGAAAAAATTTTTACCCATTTTATTCCAAAAATTTCTAGTTTAGATGCAAGAAAAAAGTGGATAATTAGTTCCTTAAAATCATCTGGTATTATTTACATTGACTCAGGAGCTGCAAAAGCTTTACTCAATGGAAAAAGTTTGCTCGCGGCTGGAATAACTAAAGTTCAAGGTTCTTTTGATAAGGGTGAAAATGTATTGATAGTTGATCATAATGAAAATCATTTAGCAAGAGGCTTGATTTCGTTTAACTCAAATGAAATAGGTAAAATTAAAGGAAAACAAAGCAAAGAAATCGAAAAGATATTAGGGTACTTAAGTAAGTCTGAAATTATTCATAAAGATGATATGGTGAAACTATAAATGAAATATTTAAAAAATATTGGAAAAAATGCAAAACGAGCATTTGAAGATCTTAAGACTGTGAAACATGATAAAATTAAAAAAGTTTTGGACAATTACAATAAAGCTCTTCTTAAGAATAAAGATAAAATTATCAGAGAAAATGTTAAAGATATTAAAAGTGCAAAAAGAAAAAATCTTATTGATAGACTTATCTTAAATGAGAAGAGAATTGAAGGTATTAGGTATTCAATTAATGAAATAGCAAAGTTTAAAAATCCTGTTGGAAGAGTTTTAGATCAATGGTCTAGACCGAACAAATTAAGAATAAAAAAAATTTCCACACCAATCGGAGTTATTGGTGTTATTTACGAAAGTAGGCCTAATGTGACTGCGGATGTTTCATCTTTATGCTTAAAATCTGGAAATTGTTCAATATTAAAAGGTGGCTCAGAAGCGATAAATTCTAATAAGTTATTGGCAAATCTTTTTAGAGATGTGCTTCATAAAAACGGCATCAATAAAAATTGTGTACAATTTATCGATAGAAAAGACAGAAAAATTGTAGATAATTTATTATCTAAAATGAGTGGCTACATTGATGTCATCGTTCCGAGGGGTGGAAAAGGATTGGTGGCCAAAGTACAGAAATTTTCTAATGTGCATGTAATTGGACATTTAGAGGGTCTGTGTCACATTTATGTTGATAAAAGTGCTAATTTAAAAATGGCAAAAAAAATTATATTAAATGCAAAAATGAGAAGGACAAGTATATGTGGTGCTGTTGAAACACTTTTAATCGAAGAATTGGCTTTAAAATCTCATGGAGTAGAGATAATTAATGCTCTAAAAAAATCTGGATGTGAAGTAAGAGTTGACAACAAAATTAACAAACTTTTTAAGAATAAATTAAAAATTGCAAAAGAAAAAGATTGGAGAACAGAATATTTAGATGCAATTATTTCGGTCAAAACAGTCAAAAATGTACAAGAAGGAGTGAAACATATTTTAAAATATGGCACTATGCATACTGATAGTATAATTACGAATAATTCTAATAAAGCAAAAATTTTTCTAGAAGGAGTAAATAGTTCAATTGCAATGCACAATGTTTCAACGCAATTTGCCGATGGTGGTGAATTCGGGTTTGGTGGTGAAATTGGAATTTCGACGAACAAACTTCCTCCTAGAGGACCAGTTGGAATAAATCAGCTGACATCTTATAAATATCTTGTTTCCGGCAAAGGTATAATTAGACCTTAGTTGATGGCAAAACATCAATTAAATTCAATAGGTATTTTAGGTGGAAGTTTTGATCCACCCCATAAGGGTCACTTAAAGATTTCTCAAATTGCAATGAAAGAGGCAAAATTAAGAGAGCTTTATTGGATTATTACTAAAAAAAACCCCTTTAAAAGAAAAACTTTTTTTACTTTAAAAGAAAGAATTAACTTTGCTAAAAAAATTGTTAAAAATAAAAAAAAGATTAAAGTTTTGTATATTGAGGATTTTATAAAATCTGATAGATCGATAGATTGTGTAAATTATATTTTAAAAAAGAAAAAACCAAAAAATCTTTATTTCCTTGTTGGTTCAGATATCCTGTTACAACTTCATAAGTGGAAGAAATGGAAAAGATTGGTAAAATTAACAAAATTAATAGTTTTTTATCGTAAAGGATATGATAGAAAGAGTAGAGAATCTATTGTGGCAAAATATTTAAATTATAAAAATATAAAATTTGTTAAAAATAAACCAATTAAAATTTCATCTACTACTCTAAGAAAAAAAATTAAAATTCACAAATGAAAGTTATAGACATTAAAAATATCATTGAAAAAATTTTAGATAATAACAAAGCTCAAAATATCTCATCAATTAATTTAAAGAATAAATCTTATATCGCAGACTACATGATTATAGCCTCAGGAACATCTTCACGACATCTACAGGCTTTATCGGAGATATTAATTTCAGAATTAAAAAAGCTTGGATTAAATAATTGTAGAATCGAGGGAAAGGACAGCTCTGATTGGAAGTTAGTTGATACTCAAGATGTTATTGTACATATATTCCACCCAAAAAAGAGAGAATTCTACGATTTAGAGAAAATGTGGTCAGAAGAGATACCGAAAGAAAAAGCAATGATATGAAAAAATTTACCCTAATATTATTTTTTCTTACTTGTTTATCGTCATCAATAACGTATTCAAAAAATGAACTTTATGAGAAAATTGATCTCTTTGGAGAGGTATTAGAAAATATTCAAAAAGATTATGTAGATGACGTTGATCAATCGGAAATGATGGACTCGGCAATTAATGGTGTGCTCCAATCTCTTGATCCGTATTCTGCCTACATGAGCCCAGAGCTATTTAAAGAAATGCAAACAGATACCAAAGGTGAATTTGGTGGCTTAGGGATTGAGATTGGAATGGAGTCGGGAGTGGTGAAAGTAATTTCTCCAATTGATGATACCCCTGCAGCCAAAGCAGGTATTAAAGCCGGAGACTACATAGTGAAGATTGGAAATGAGCAAGTGCAAGGTAAAACTCTGCTTGAAGCTGTAAAATTAATGAGAGGTCCTGTTGGAACATCTATTGATTTAACAGTAAGACGTAAAAACGTTAAAAAACCATTAGAGTTTAAAATAATAAGAAAAATTATTGAAATTCAATCGGTAAGCTCAAAATTAATTGGAGAAAATGAAAACCTTGCTTACATAAGACTAAAATCTTTTAATGAAAACAGTGATAAACAGTTTCTTAAATCTCTTAAAAATTTCGAAAAAAAATCTAATATAATAGGATATGTTTTTGACCTTAGAAATAATCCAGGGGGCTTACTTACTCAAGCGATAAATATTACTGATTTTTTTTTAGAAGACGGTGAAATAGTATCAACAAAGGGACGTAAGATTTCAGAGACAAGAAAATTTTTTGCAAGGAAAGGGGATGAGATAAAGGGTAAACCGATTGTAGTTTTAATAAATAACGGTTCTGCATCTGCTTCAGAAATCTTTGCCGGTGCATTAAAAGATCACAAAAGAGCGATAATTTTAGGTGAAAATTCATATGGTAAAGGATCAGTTCAATCCATTATACCTCTAAAAAACGGGGGTGGAATTAGATTAACCATTTCTAAATATTATTTGCCTTCAGGTAAATCGATCTCAGAAGTTGGTGTAGTCCCAGACATATTAGTTGAGGAAGAAGGAGATGATTTTGAAATCAACTCTGAAAAAGACAATCAATTAAACTACGCTATTAAACTTTTTAATTCCTAAATTATGAGTAAAAAAAACCTACCCATGCGCACTGGGGTTGGTGTAATTTTGCTTAATCAAGAAAATAAAGTTTTTGTTGGAAAAAGAAAGGACAACCCAATAGATAAATGGCAAATGCCACAAGGGGGTGTAGATAAAGGTGAAGATTTTCTTTCAGCTATGAAAAGAGAACTTTACGAGGAGACAAGTATAAAAAATATTAAGATTTTAAAAGAAATAAATGGTTTTTTTCAATACGAACTTCCTGAAAATTTAGTTGGAATTATTTGGAAAGGTAAATACAGAGGTCAAAGACAAAAGTGGTTTATCGTGAAATTCATTGGAAATAATAAAGAAATCAATTTAAATACTAAACAACAAGAATTTATAGATTGGAAATGGATTGCTCCAGAAAAATTACCTGAAGTAATAGTTGAATTTAAAAAGGATGTTTATATTCAGTTATTAAAAGAAATAAAGAAAATTATTCATTAATATTTTTTAGAGTTTCAATTTTATAAGAAAGTGAATACTTCTCCTTATCATTTATCTTTTCATCTAATATTTTTTTTTCGGCGTCTTTAATATGTTTATTTAAGGATATTTTGTCCATTTCATTTAATTTTTTAGCTGTTGATGTTAAAATTAAGAGGGTATTTTCTGCAAACTCTACAGTGCCATCCTCAACAAAAAAAATTTCTTCGCTATCATTATAAATTTTGATTAATCCAGGTCTTAAAAAAGTTATTATTGCAATATGATTTTTCAAAATACCCATCTCTCCCTCGTAAGATGGTATCACAACTTCATTTACATTTGATTTTAAAACTAAACCAGTTGGAGCAATGATTTCAACTGTGAATTTTTCTGGTGTCATTTACTTACTGTCTTTATTTAGCTTTTCTGCTTTTTCTAATACTTCTTCGATTCCTCCAACCATATAAAATGCTGCTTCAGGTAAATTATCATATTCACCTTTACAAATTGCATCAAATCCTTTTATAGTGGAGTCTAAGTCAACTAATTTTCCTGCAGATCCAGTAAATACCTCGGCTACAAAGAATGGTTGGGATAGAAATCTTTGTATTTTTCTAGCTCTAGCTACAGTTAATTTATCTTCTTCTGAAAGTTCATCCATACCTAATATTGCAATAATATCTTGGAGAGATTTATAAGCTTGTAAAATCCTTTGTACATCTCTAGCAACTCTATAGTGTTCCTCTCCAACTATTCGAGGGTCTAATATCCTAGAAGTTGAATCTAATGGGTCAACTGCAGGATAAATTCCAATTTCAGCAATTTGTCTGGAAAGTACAGTTGTTGCATCTAGATGTGAAAAAGATGTAGCTGGTGCAGGATCTGTTAGATCATCTGCAGGTACATATATAGCCTGCACCGAAGTAATTGAACCTTTATCTGTTGATGTTATTCTTTCTTGAAGATTACCCATATCAGTAGCTAGTGTGGGTTGATAACCTACAGCAGAAGGTATCCTCCCAAGTAAAGCAGAAACTTCGGATCCTGCTTGAGTAAATCTAAAAATATTGTCTACAAAAAAAAGGACATCTTGGCCTTCTTTGTCTCTAAAATATTCAGCTACTGTTAGTCCTGTTAAAGCTACACGAGCACGAGCTCCCGGGGGCTCATTCATTTGTCCATAAACTAAAGCTGCTTTTGATCCTTTGCCCTCTGTTTTGATAACACCTGACTCGATCATTTCATGATAAAGATCGTTTCCTTCTCTTGTTCTCTCTCCCACTCCTGCAAACACTGAAAATCCACCATGGGCTTTTGCTATATTATTTATTAACTCCATGATTGTAACTGTTTTTCCAACTCCAGCTCCACCAAATAATCCGATTTTGCCTCCTTTTGCATATGGGGCTAGCAAGTCAATCACTTTTATTCCAGTAACTAGTTGCTCAGTTTCTGTCGCTTGATCTGTGAATTTAGGAGCTGGCCTATGTATTGGCCATTTTTCTTTTGTTTTGACATCACCTTTTTCATCAATAGACTCTCCAACAACATTAATAATCCTTCCAAGAGTTTCTGGCCCAACTGGCACACTTATTGGAGATCCGGTATTAATAACTGCATCACCTCTCTTTAATCCTTCTGTGGAGTCCATTGCGATAGTTCTAACATCATTTTCTCCTAAATGCTGAGCTACCTCAAGAACTAACTTGTTACCAGAATTTTTCACCTCTAGCGCAGTATAGATTTCCGGTAAATCATCATCAAAATTTACATCAACTACTGCGCCAATAATTTGAGTTATTTTTCCATCTTTGCTCATAATAATTATAAACTTTCTGCTCCAGATATAATTTCTATTAATTCTTTTGTAATTGATGCTTGCCTGCTTCTATTATAATTTATTGTTAATTTATCTACTAAATCTCCTGCATTTCTTGTTGCATTGTCCATAGCTGTCATTCTTGAACCTTGCTCGCTTGCAGCGTTTTCTAAAAAAGCTTTAAAAACTTGGGTTGAAATATTTTTAGGCAAAAGATTTTCCAAAATTTCATCTTCTTCAGGTTCAAATTCATAATAAAGATTTTCCTCTTTTGAATCAGAGGACTTGATTTCAGCGGGTATAATTTGTTGAGCTTGAGGGATTTGAGTTATTACATTTTTAAAATTATTATAAAACAGAGTACATATATCGAACTCATTTTGATTGAATAGACTTATTATCTCTTTGCCTATTATTTCTGCTTCTTGATATGAGATTTGTTTTTTTTCTTTAAAACTAAATTTTTTGATTATAAATTTTCCATACTCTCTCTTGATCTGATCAAATCCCTTTAAACCTACAGTAATAATTTTGAGATTTTTTCCAGCATTAATAATTTTTTTAAATTTAGATTTTGCTAATTTGCAAATATTTGAGTTAAAACCACCACATAGCCCCCTATCAGCTGTTAAAACGACACATAAATGGGTTTGGTCTTTTCCTGAACCAATTAAAAGTTTAGGAGCATTTCTAGGATCGTTGATTGATTTAGTTAAATTAAGAATAATATTTTGCATCCTCTGACTATAAGGCCTCCCTTTTTCGGCATTTTCTTGAGCTTTTCTTAGTTTAGCAGCAGCTACCATTTTCATGGCCTTAGTAATTTTTTGAGTAGATTTAACACTTTTAATTCTTTTTTTTAGATCATCTAAACTTGGCATTATTTTTTCCCTTTTTTGTATTCCAGAATTATTTGAGACAAACTTTTCTCTATACTTTCTTCAAGCTTTCCAGAGGATTGTATCTCGTCTATGATTTCAGGTTTTTCATTTTTTATCTTTTCTATAATATCTTGTTCAAATTTTTTTATATTGTTCAAATCAATATCGTCTAAATACCCTTTGACCCCAGTAAAAACTGAGATAACTTGTTCGGCAACTGTCATTGGTGAATATTGATCTTGTTTCAAAAGCTCTGTTAGTTTTGCACCACGATTTAGTAATTGTTGGGTTGAAGCGTCCAAATCTGAACCAAATTGAGCAAAAGCGGCCATTTCTCTGTATTGGGCTAACTCTAATTTTATAGAACCTGCAACTTTTTTCATCGCTTTAGTTTGAGCAGCAGAACCAACTCTGGAAACTGATAAACCCACATTTACTGCAGGCCGTATGCCTTGGTTAAATAGCTCTGTTTCTAAAAAAATTTGCCCGTCGGTTATGGAAATTACATTTGTGGGAATATAAGCTGATACGTCTCCTGCTTGAGTCTCAATTATGGGTAAGGCGGTTAATGATCCACCGCCACTTTTTTTATTTAGTTTAGCTGCTCGCTCTAATAATCTGCTATGTAAATAAAATACATCTCCTGGATACGCCTCCCTACCTGGTGGTCTTCTAAGTAATAAAGACATTTGCCTGTAAGCTACAGCTTGTTTTGATAGATCGTCGTAAACAATTAAGGCATGCATTCCATTATCTCTAAAATATTCTCCAATAGTACATCCAGTATAAGGCGCTAAAAATTGTAAAGGAGCTGAGTCTGATGCAGTAGCAGCGACAATTGTTGTATATTTAAGTGCTCCTGCTTCTTCTAAAGTTTTAGTAATTTGAGCAACAGTTGATCGCTTTTGGCCTATTGCCACATAAACGCAATATAACTTTTTTTTTTCATCAGAGGACTCATTTATTTTTTTTTGATTAATTATAGCGTCGATTGCCACTGCTGTTTTTCCTGTTTGTCTATCTCCAATGATTAGTTCTCTTTGGCCTCTTCCAATAGGAATGAGTGAGTCAATAGATTTCAAACCAGTTTGCATAGGCTCATTTACAGATTGTCTTGGAATTATACCGGGTGCTTTTACCTCCACTCGCTTTCTATTTTTTTCTGAAAGAGGGCCTTTACCATCAATAGGACTCCCCAATCCATCGACAACCCTTCCTAACAGTTCTTTTCCAACCGGCACATCCACTATTGCATTGGTTCTTTTAATTGTGTCTCCCTCTTTAATATTTCTATCATCGCCAAAAATTACAACACCAACATTGTCATTTTCTAAATTTAGAGCCATCCCTTTTGAACTATCTTCAAATTCTACCATTTCCCCTGCTTGAACATTGTCTAGACCGTAAACCCGAGCAATACCATCTCCTACAGATAATACTTTCCCTATCTCGGAAACTTCTGCCTTTTCACCAAAATTTTTTATCTGATCTTTTAGTAATTTCGTTACTTCTGAAGGATTAATTGCCATTTTAATTTTCTATCATTGCTTGTTCGTACTTTCTTAATTTATTTTTAATTGATGTATCAATCATAAAACTACCTAGCTGAAGTTTTAATCCTCCGATAAGTTCTTTATCTACTTTGTAATCGAGTTTAAAAATTGAACCAATTGTATCTGACAAGTCTTTACTTAATGTATCAAGTTCAGATTGTGTCAGTTCTTTGGAAGAAATTAATGATGCTTTTATTTCTCCTCTTTTTTTTGAACAAAGTCTCAAAAAAGTTTCTGAAATTTTTTTCACAAAAAAAATTCTCCTTTTTTCAATGAGAAGTAAGAAAAAGTTTTGAAGATTTTTAGAAAAATCTAATTTTTTTGATAATACATTTATTACCTCAATTTGCAGATTTATAGTTTGAGTTGGATTTTTTATAAAATTTGATATGTCCACACTAGAGTCAAATAAAGTTTGAAAATTTATTATATCATTTTCTGCTTTCTCTAATTCATTTGACTCTTTTAAAACTTCAAATAACGCGCGAGCGTACCTTTCTGAAGTTTCCGTTGAGAAAGATTTGTTTGTACTCATTTTTATTGTATGAATTTAACGTGAAAATATGCACTGGTCGTATCATAAGAGTATAACTTGATCAAGTTACCAATTTTGAGCTTAAGCAAAATTGATAGGATCAACATCAACCATAAGTTTTATTTTGGATGAGATTTTAAGCCCATTTAACACTTTTGAGATTTTTTTTTGCATTAAAAACTGATTATTAAACCTTAAAAGTAATCTTGATCTGAATTTTTTTTTTATTTTTAAAAGCGGTGAGTCTACTGGTCCTAGAACTTCTAGATTTGAAATATTGTTTAGTTTTATTTTAATTTCTCTAGCTCCCTGTAAGCTTAAACTTCGATCATTTGAAGAGATAATAATTGAAATTAATCTAATAAACGGTGGTAGTCTATTTTTTTCTCTTGATACAAGTTCGTTTTGAAGAAGTTCTTCCGACCTATTTTTAATGAGCTCATTTAGTGTTACATCGTTAGGATTTAACGTTTGATAAATTATTAAAGACTCCGAACTAAATCGTCCAGCTCTTCCACTTAGCTGATGATATAATTGTATATTTTTTTCTGTTGTTCTTAAATCATAACCTCTACCAGAGAAATCTGCGTCTATTACAACTATACAATTTAATTTTGGAAAATTAAATCCTTTTGAAATCATTTGTGTGCCAATTAAAATATCTATTTTATTTTCTTTAATATCTGAAAATAATTTTTTCGTTTTCTCTTTATTTTTCAAATAATCACTTGAAAATATATTTATTTTTTTTCCTGGAAATAATTCTTTGACCTCTTCAAATATTTTTTCTACACCAGGACCATACATGATATATTTACAATTACCTTCTAATTTACAATTATCTTTGAGATTTTTTTCAAAAGAACAGTGATGACAGATTGCTTTATTTTTTATTTTATGAAAAGTTAAATACATCGAGCAATTAGTACAGGTCAACTTGTGCCCGCATTTATTACAAATTAAATATGGGGCAAACCCCCTTCTATTAATAAAGAATAAAACTTGATCACCTTTTTCTAAATATTTTTTCACTAAGTTTACCGTCTCTGCAGAAATAAATTTGTCTTTAATTTTTTTAAAATTTAAATTAATTATTTTAGTCTCCGGTAATGGAAAATTTTCAAATCTTTTATTTATTTTAATGTGTCTATACTTTTTACTGCGAATATTCCTGTATGTTTCTATAGAGGGTACTGAAGAAATTAAATGAATTGGAATTTTTTCAAAACTCGCTCTTGAAATTGCCATATCTCTTGCATTATAAATCACTCCTTCGTCTTGTTTATAGGAAGTGTCATGTTCTTCATCAACAATTATTATTCCTAGATTTTTAAAAGGTAAGAGTAATGCTGATCTCGCACCAACTAAAATCTTTATTTTGTTAGTAATAACTCCTTTCCAAATTATCCTTTTTTGTTTTGGTGTGATTTTCGAATGCCATATTGAAGGTTCAAAACCAAAATATTCCTCGAATCTTAATTTAAAATCATTTGTTAAAAATATTTCTGGTAATAAAACTAAGGCTTGACTGTTTTTTTTTATGATTTTTTTAATACGCTCAAAATAAACTAAGGTTTTTCCTGAACCTGTAGTGCCTTGTAAGACTGAAACCTCAAATTTATTATTAACTTTTTCAAGAAATTTAAGTGCTGAGGATTGTTCCTCATTTAATCTAAATAATTTTTTTTTTGTTTTTTTAGAAACAAATATTTTATCTTTTATTCGAAGAAATTTATCCGAACCACCTATTGACATCTTCAGAACTAAACCTACAGGTACCATATTATATGAGGAAAACCATTCTATAAAATTAATTAATTTTCTATCTATTGAGTATTCTGTTTTTTTTTCTATATTCTTAATTTTAATATTTTTTGGCTCAACATAATTATTTTTCCAGATCACACCAATTTCCTTTTTTTCGCCAAAAGGAACCTCAACTAAATGACCAATTTTACTCTCAACATTTGTATTATATGTAAATGGAAAGTTAAAAACTTTAGGCAACAATACTTGAGCTTTCATAAAACAATAGTATTAGAAATTTTTTTAATTAAAAATGAATTGGTCGTTTATCAACAGCTAAAGCAGCTTCTTTAATTGCTTCTGTGTGTGTTGGATGTGCATGGCAGGTTCTAGCGATATCTTCGGCACTTGCACCGAATTCCATTGCCAAAGCCATTTCTGCGATCATATCTCCGCAATGCGGGCCAATAATATGAACGCCTAAAACTTTGTCGGTTTTACTGTCAGCTAGAATTTTTACAAAACCCTCTGTTTCGTTGTTCACTTTTGCTCTGGAATTAGCTAAAAAAGGAAATTTACCAACTTTGTAAGACTTTTTCTCATCTTTTAATTGCTCTTCAGTTTTTCCCACTGTTGCAACCTCTGGTGAGGTATAAACTACACCTGGAATCACATCATAATTTACGTGACCTGCTTGGCCTGCGAGTATTTCAGCGACTGCTATGCCTTCTTCCTCTGCTTTATGAGCTAACATAGGTCCTTTTATTACATCGCCAATAGCGTAAATATTATTAATAGTAGTTTGCAATTTCTCATTTACTTCAATTCTACCTTTGCTATCTTTTTTAACACCCACTTTGCTTAAATTAAGACCTTCAGTGTAAGGTTTTCTACCTACTGAAACTAAAACTTTGTCAAATTCTAAGGTTTCATCTTTTGAGTCTTTTATATTTGTGTAATTTATCAAAACACCTGAATTAATGTTTTTTACTGAATTAACTTTAGACTCTAATTTAAATTTTATACCTTGTTTTGTTAAAATTTTTTTAAACTCATTTGAAATTTCTCTATCCATCCCAGGAGTTATATAATCAAGATACTCAATAACAGTTACTTCTGATCCAAGTCTTGACCATACTGACCCCATTTCTAAACCAATGTAACCACCACCAATTACGGCTAATTTTTTTGGCACTTTATTTAAAGATAAAGCTCCAGTTGATGAAATAATATTTTTTTCATCAATTTCAATCCCCGGTAAAGATGTTACTGTTGATCCAGTGGCTATAACTATATTTTTGGATTTGTAATTTGTTTTCTTGTTATTTTCATAAACAATTATATCGTTATTAGACAGGAGAACTCCTTTTCCTTTAATATATGTTACTTTATTTTTTTTAAATAAAAACTCCACCCCCTTTGTTAAAACCTGAACAGATTTATTCTTATTTGACATCATTTTTTCAATGTTAAGTTTAATACCTTCAACTTCTATTCCTTGTTGATTAAAATCTTTTTTTGCTTTGTGAAAATTTTCAGATAAATTCAAAAGACTTTTAGAGGGTATACAGCCAACGTTGAGGCAAGTTCCTCCAAGAGCGCCCCTTGACTCTACGCAAGCAGTTTTTAAGCCTAGTTGTGCTGCTCTTATAGCGCAAACATACCCTCCGGGGCCGCCACCAATTACTATTAAATCAAAAGTATCCATATTAGATATTCAAAAATAGTCTCTTAGGTTGTTCTAAGGACTCTTTAATAATTTTTAAGAAAGATACAGCCTCCTTCCCGTCAATTATTCTATGATCATAAGATAAAGCTAAATACATTACTGGTCTTACTTCGACGTTTCCGTCAACTACAACGGGTCTCTCTACGATATTGTGCATACCAAGCACAGCTGATTGAGGTGGGTTTAATATTGGGGTAGAAAGCATTGAGCCATAGATACCTCCATTAGTAATAGTAAAAGTTCCGCCTTGTAAATCTTCTATCGTTATTTTTCCTTCTCTAGCTTTCTGGCCTAATTCACCTATATTTTTCTCTATGTCGGCAAAGGACATCTCATCAGTCTCTCTAAGAACAGGAACAACTAATCCTCTGTCAGTTCCAACAGCAATACTTATATTATAATAATTTTTATAAACTATTTCATCACCTTGTATTTCTGCATTGATCGCAGGATAATTTTTCAAACCTATAACACATGCTTTAACAAAAAAAGACATAAAACCTAGTTTCACTCCGTAATTATTTTGAAATTCATCTTTATATTGACTCCTCATAGCTATCACTTCGCTCATATCCACTTCATTAAAAGTGGTTAACATTGCTGCATTTTCTTGTGCTTCTTTAAGCCTTTTTGCAATCGTTAATCTTAGTCTTGTCATTTTTAATCTTTCTTCAGGACCATGTTTTAATTTTCTTTGCGAAGGAGAAGGTTTAGTTCCCATTAAACTCATTACATCCTCTTTCAATATAACGCCGTTTTTTCCAGTACCTTTAATTTGATTTATATCGACTTTAGCTTCATAAGCTATTTTTCTAGCTGCTGGTGAAATTATAGTTTCCTCTTTTTGTGAGGGAGTTATTTTTTTTACAGTTTTTTTTTGATGAAAAACTTGTTCCAGTATCAATGGCTCCTCATCAATACTTTCATTGTTAAGTTTCAAAACTGGTTCATCGTTTCGCTTAATTATTTTTTTGGAAGGAGAGTCCTTTTTTTCTTCTTCAAATAGTTTTGGATTTTTAGGTGTATCCTTTTTTTTAGGAGGACTATAGTTTTTAATTTCTTTTGGACTTGAGATTTCCATTTTTAAATTATTAGTTATTGTTCCGAGCAAAGTTCCAACATTAACTGTTTCACCTTCCTTGACGTTTATGCTACCTAAAACTCCGTTAGAAGGTGAAGGAACTTCAACATTAACTTTATCAGTTTCTAATTCTACCACAGGTTCGTCAGCAGTGACTTTATCCCCTTTTGATTTGAGCCATTTTGAAACTGTTGCTTCTGTAACTGACTCTCCCAATGTAGGAACTGTTATTTTTTCTGACATTTAATCTTTTAGTATCTTTTCTAATATTTCTTTTTGTTGTGCAAGATGTTTATTTGCATTTCCAGTCGCAGTAGAAGAAGAGGCCTTTCTGCCTACATATTTCACGTTGATATCTTTGATATTAATTATTTCTAGAGTTCTATCTATATAGTTTCTGACAGTGTTCCAAGCGCCCATATTTTTTGGCTCTTCTTGACACCATATAAAATTCGAACGCGTATATCTCTTGAGAACATTTGCTAAGGTTTTAGCTGGAAAAGGATAAAGTTGCTCAAGACGGATAAAAACTACCTTATCGTTTTTAAATTTTTCTCTTGCTTCAATCAAATCGTAATAGATTTTTCCAGAGCACATAACTACTTTTTCAATCTTTTTATCTTTTTTAAGTGATATCAATTTACTTTCCATATTATAAGCATCATCTTCTAGAACTCTGTGAAATGTACTTTTAGATGTAAATTCAGAAATATTAGAAATACATCTTTTGTGTCTAAGTAAAGATTTAGGTGTCATAACTATTAGAGGTTTTCTAAATTCTCTATGCATCTGTCTTCTTAAAGCATGAAAGTAATTTGAAGGTGTTGTGCAATTTACCACTTGTATATTTTCTCCAGCGCAAAGCTGTAGGAACCTCTCAAGTCTTGCAGAGGAATGTTCAGGGCCTTGTCCCTCATATCCGTGAGGAAGTAACATAACAAGTCCACTCGCTCTTCCCCATTTGGATTCTGATGAAGTAATAAACTGATCAATTATTACTTGCCCACCGTTAGCAAAGTCTCCAAATTGTGCCTCCCATAATACTAATGTTTCAGGCTCTGATAATGAGTAACCAAATTCAAATCCTAAAACTGCAAGTTCAGATAATAAACTATCTATAACTTCAAATTTCATTTGGTTATTTTCAATATTGTTTACAGGAATGTATCTATCATGATTTTCTTGATTTCTTAGAATAGCATGTCTTTGACTAAACGTTCCTCTTCCTGAGTCTTGACCAGATAATCTAACTGAAAATCCCTCTGTCAATAATGTACCGATTGCTAAGCTTTCTGCAGAAGACCAATCGAGCTTACCCGAAAGAAGCATTTGATTTCTCATATCAAACACTCTTTTAAGTGTTTTATGTGCTTTAAAATCTCTAGGTATATTAAAAATTTTTTTTCCAACTTCTTTTAATTTTCCCTTATCTACGCCACTTTTACCTTTCTTATCTTTACCCAACCCTGGTTTAAATCTTGACCATGCTCCATCAAACCATTTAAGCTCTGATTTATAATTTTTTGAAGTTTCAAATTCTTTTTCTAAAAAGTCTTTGAATTCAATTTTTTCTTTTTGTAATTTTTCAGGTGACGTTAATCCTTCTGCAGATAATTTTTTTCCATATAATGCCAATGTAGTAGGGTGTGATTTAATTTTTTTGTACATGATCGGTTGAGTAAAAGATGGCTCATCGCCTTCATTGTGACCAAATCTTCTATAACAAACCATATCTATAACTACGTCACGATTAAATTTTTGCCTATATTCAGTAGCAATTTTTGCACAATGCACAACTGCTTCAGGGTCATCACCATTTACATGAAATATTGGGGCTTGTGCAGTCTTTGCAACATCTGAAGGGTAAGGGGAAGATCTAGCAAACCTCGGAGCTGTGGTAAAACCTATTTGGTTATTTACAATTATATGAACTGTTCCGCCAATATTATGACCTGGGAGTCCTGACATCGCAAAACATTCTGCAACAATGCCTTGGCCAGCAAATGCAGCATCTCCATGCATCAAAACTGGAATAACTTTTTTTCTTTCTTTATCTTTGTGAAAAAACTGTTTAGCTCTAACTTGTCCTAATACAACTGGGTTTACAGCCTCTAAATGTGAAGGGTTATCTGTTAAGCTTATGTGAACAGAATTTCCATCAAATTCTCTATTAGAAGAAGCTCCAAGATGGTACTTTACATCTCCCTCAAAATCTTTACTAGCGCTTACTGATTTTCCAAAAAACTCACTAAAAATTGCTCTAAAGGGTTTTCCCATGACATTTGCTAAAACATTAAGCCTTCCTCTGTGAGGCATACCTATTTTTATTTCTTTAGCTCCTAAACTTCCTCCTCTTTTAATAATTTGTTCAAGAGCAGGTATTAGAGACTCTCCCCCATCTAAACCAAATCTTTTTGTTCCAACAAATTTTACGTGTAAATATTTTTCAAAACCTTCAGCTTGAACAATTTTATTCAAAATTGCTTTTTTTCCATTTTCAGTAAAAGTTACTTTTTTTTCTGGTCCTTCTATTCTATTTCTAATCCAAGCTTTCTCGTCTGGGTCTCCCATGTGCATGAACTCATAACCGATAGTTGAACAGTACGTTTTTTTTAAAATTTGAAGTATTTGATTTAAGTTTGCGTACTGTAGACCTAGAACTCCGTCCAAAAATATTTTTCTGTTATAATCTTTTTTTTTAAATCCATAAGTTTCAGGTTTTAACTCGGGGTGTTCCTCTTTTTCTTGAATGGAAAGTGGATCTAAATTAGCTATTAAATGCCCCCTAATTCTATAAGCCCTAATAAGCATTATAGCTCTGACAGAGTCTTTTGAAGCTTGTTTAATCGTATCTGATTCTTGCTCTTTTGAAAGCACAGAACTCTTCGAAGGTCTTGTAAAATTATTGATCTTTTTTATTTTTTTTTCAGGTGACCAGCTAGGCCCATTCAAATCGCTTAAAATTAATTTTTCATCCTCACTTAAACCATCAAAGAATCTCTTCCAACTTTCTGGTAGGGAGCTTGGGTCTGTAAGATAATCTGAGTAAAACTGGTTAATGAATTCAGAATTTATACCTGATAAAAATGAGGTTTTTTTAAATGTTATATTGCTATCTGAGGAAGACATAAGTGTTTTATTTTAACATAAATTTACAAAAATCAACCTTTAAGTTTTTCAAACAGTGTTTTTCCAATATCTGCCGGTGATTTAGATATAGTAATTCCAGCCGATTTCATAGTTTCAATTTTATCTTCAGCACCTCCTTTACCGCCTGATATAATCGCCCCCGCATGTCCCATTCTTCTACCAGGTGGGGCCGTTAATCCCGCTATAAAACCAACCATCGGTTTTTTAATTTTCTCTCTTCTAAGAAATTCAGCGGCTTCTTCTTCAGCAGATCCACCGATTTCACCTATCATGACTATAGATTTGGTCTCATCATCTTTAAGAAAAAGTTCTAAACAATCAATAAAATTGGTTCCATTAATTGGATCACCACCGATCCCTATACATGTTGACTGGCCCATTCCATTAGATGAAGTTTGAGCAACAGCTTCGTAAGTTAAAGTTCCTGATCTAGATACAATACCAACTGTTCCTTTTTGATGAATATTTCCAGGCATAATTCCAATTTTACATTCTTCGGGAGTGATTACACCTGGGCAATTTGGACCAATTAATCTTGATTTGCTTTTTCTAAGTTCTTTTTTGACTCTGATCATATCTAAAATTGGAATACCCTCTGTTATACAAACTATAAGTTCCATTTTAGCTTCGATTGCCTCAATAATAGCCTCTGCTGCAAATCTAGGAGGAACATATATCATTGTTGCATTAGCTGCTGTAAGATCTTTCGCCTCTTGAACTGTTTCAAAAACGGGCAAGTTTAAATGTTTTTGACCTCCTTTTTTTGGTGTAACACCTCCAACAAGTTTAGTTTTATATTTAAGAGCTTGCTCAGAGTGAAAGGTTCCATGTTTACCGGTAAATCCTTGACAAATCACTTTTGTATTTTTGTTTACTAAAATTGACATTTATTTTATCGCCTCAACAATTTTTTTAGCAGCATCATTTAAATCAGAAGCAGATAGAATTTTTAAATTAGACTTATCGAGTATTTCTTTACCCTCTTCAAAATTTGTTCCAGCTAACCTTACCACTAGTGGAACAGATAAATTTACTTGCTTAGCAGCTTCTATAACTCCTTGTGCAAGTACATCACATCTCATAATGCCTCCAAAAATATTTATTAAAATTCCTTTTACATTCTTATCTGCTAAAATTAATTTGAATGCTGCTGTTACTTTTTCTTTACTAGCTCCGCCGCCAACATCCAAAAAGTTAGCAGGCTCCTGACCATATAGTTTAATTATATCCATAGTAGCCATGGCTAAACCTGCTCCATTCACCATACACCCAATTGATCCATTAAGTTTTATGTAAGCTAAATCATGTTTGCTCGCTTCAATTTCTGCAGGTTCTTCCTCATTCAAATCTCTCAATTTTAAAATCTCTGGCCTTCTAAAAATTGCATTATCATCAAAATTCATTTTTGCATCTAGGCAAATTAAATCATTGTTTTTAGTTATTATTAAAGGATTGATTTCTATTAGTGTTGCGTCTTTCTCGATTAAAATTTTATACAAAGATTTTATTAATTTTTTACCCTCTTTGAGTAGATCATTTTTAAGATCAAAAATCGAAATTATATTAATAATTTGTTCTTCGGTTGGTCCGTTTATATTATAATCAATCTTATTGGTAATTATTTTATTAGGCATCTCGGCTGCAACTTTTTCAATATCCATTCCTCCCTCCGTACTGCTAATGAACGCGATTTTTGAGGTATCTCTATCTATAAGACAAGATAAATAAAGTTCTTTTTTTATGTCAGATGCCTCCTCAATATAAAGCCTCTTGACCTTTTTGCCCTCTGGTCCTGTTTGATGCGTTATCAAAATTTTGCCCATCATTTTTTCTGCTTCAGATTGTAAAACTTCAAAATCTTTTATTAATTTGACACCACCAGCTTTGCCTCTGCCTCCAGCATGAATTTGGGCTTTTAAAACATATTCCCTATTCTTTAAAGAGGATAATTTTTCTTTTATCTGGTCAACTGAGGTTATAACTATTCCATTTGAAACTGGGGCACCAAATTCTTTTAAAATTTTTTTTGCCTGGTGTTCGTGTATGTTCATAAAGCTAAATACTTATATATTTTTTTATTTTTTTTTCCATAAAAATAACTCTGAACATTGATAATTAATTTTAAATTTTATAATTTTAAGATTATTTAATTTTTTATCATAACAATTTGGGTCTATATAATCTGTGAAATAGGTCTCACTAACGTCAGGTAGAATATAAATACTTTCAATTTTCTTTTTGTTTAATATTTTGGATATAAAATTTTTATATTCTTCCTCATAATTGTTACCTTGTTTCGGAAAAGCTGAATTATCGCCTGGAAACCATCTTGTGTAACTACCAACATTTTTATTTAGTAAAATGGAGAAAAAAGAGTAATTAGTGATTAACATTTTTATATCTGGTTCTTGTTCTAAATATTCTTTTACTTTTATTATGTAATTCATTTCCTCTTTTACTTGTTCCGCAGTAACTGTGTTTGGTGTAATCCAATTTAATCCCCCAAACTTTTTATCTAACTTTTCCGCTCCTACAGCATGGATAAAGTTAACATTGCTTAATTCATGAAATTTTCTTTCTATGTTAAATCGGTAATGATATTTAATTGTTGTAGCCAAACATATAAAAAGTAAAAAAAATCTTAAAAATTTGGCAAAATTTTTTTTCTGACTTAACAGCTCAATATGTGCTAGTGCAGTAAAAATTGGTATTAAGAAAAATATAAAAATTTGATTTTTAGTCATTAATATGTGTTGAATTAAAACCAAAAATAAAAACAAAAAAATCAAATACGTTTTAAAATTTATTTTTTTGTAGTAATTTTTCTGATTAATTAAGTTATTAATAATGAGATAAGTTAATAAAATCAAAGATAAGTAGATAAATTTGAAGTCTAAAAATAAATTTTTAAAATCATAATTTAAGTTATAAAACCTCTCACCTCCTAAGCTCCTCGGATAATATATATATTGTATTAAAAAGTTTTGAAATTCAATATTATTAAGATTTAAAAACAAAAAGAAAAAAATTATTGATGAAAAGGAGGAAATAAAAATTATCGATAAAATTTTAAAAATATTTTTTTTAGTTTGAAAAATGAGATGAAACGATAAAATTATTATAATAATAAAAAAAATATATGTTGAGGGGACTTGCTTGCTCAGGAAAGCAAAAACCATCAAAATCGGAATTAAAAACCATTGATATGCTTTATCTCTTATCATAGACCAAATAAAAATATTTAAAGTTAATATTGATAAAAATGTCGAATGGTGATCAACGAAAGGGGTACCGCTTGATGGATATGCTAATATCGAGAAGCAAGCTGCGTAAAAAAAACTATATCTTGAGTGAAGGCCAAAATAGTTAAATAAATAATATATTATTAAGGAAAGAATTCCATTTAATAGTGACGCACTAAGAATATAGGTCTGCCAGTTAGTACCAAAAATTAAAAATATAAGACTTTGAAGGTAGTCAATGAATGGACCAGACACGACCCAATAATCCTTAAAAGGATGATCACCCTTTAAAATTCTAAATGCATTATCAAAATGACTAAAACTATCGATTGGAAAAACCCCACGATTACCTGTGAAATGGCATATGAAAACTGAAAAAAAGAATAAGATAATTGGCAGATAATTGTTTGAGAAAAAAATTTTTAAATTTTGCATTAATGTAAATTACTTTATATCCTTAAGCTAAAGATGTATCGATTTTTTTAGCAGCATTAAACAATTCATGAACTGCATTAATTGAAAAATTAAAATCTTTTTTTTCTTTTTCACTAAGATTAATTTCTATGATTTTTTCTACTCCATTTTTACCGATAATAACTGGCACTCCCGCATATATATCTTTAAATCCATATTCACCATTTAAATAGCAAGCGCATGGCAATTGTTTTTTCAAATCTTTTAAATAACTTTCTGCCATTTCTACTCCCGAAGCAGCTGGAGCATAAAAGGCTGAGCCTTTTTCTAGAAATTTAACTATTTCTGCACCTCCTTTTTTTGTTCTTTCAACAATTTGATTTAATTTTTCTAAACTAATTTTTCCTTCCTTCACAAGCTCACTGATCTTTCTTCCTTCAACTTCTGTTGCGCCTAGCATTGCCACCATGCTATCTCCGTGGCCACCTAGCACAAAAGATTTTATTTTGTTTGGATGAATTTTAAGTTCTTCGGATAAAAAATAAATAAATCTTGAAGAATCTAGAATACCAGCCATCCCTACTATTTTAGTTTTTGGTAATCCAGAATATTTTTGCAGAGCCATTACGATTACATCTAATGGATTGGTAATACAAATTACAAATGCGTTTGGTGATGTTTTTTTAATTCCTTCAGCAACCTGTTTAATTATTTTTAAATTTATTTCTAATAAATCATCTCTTGTCATCCCTGGTTTTCTTGGGACCCCTGCAGTAATTATAATTACATCTGAATTTTCAGTCTCTTGATAATTATTTGTGCCTATTAACTTTATATTAAAACCATTTACAGGAGATGACTGAGCAATATCTAAAGCTTTCCCTTTAGCTAAACCCTCTGCTACATCAAAAAGAACAACATCACCGAGTTCTTTTAATGCAATTAAATGTGCGAGCGTTCCCCCGATTTGTCCTGCTCCAATTAAAGTAATTTTTTTTTTCATAATAAAATTTATTTCATAGTAGGCATAATAAATTCTGGGTCTGATCTTAACCCTGAAGGCCATCTTGAAGTAATTGTTTTTAATTTTGTATAAAACCTTACTCCCTCTGGACCGTGCATATGTTGATCACCAAACAAAGATCTTTTCCAGCCTCCAAAACTATGGAAAGCCATAGGAACAGGTATAGGTATATTTATTCCTACCATACCTATTTGGGCTCGGCTTGAAAACGTTCGACCAGAGTCGCCGTCTCTTGTAAAAATACTTACACCATTACCGAATTCATGTTCATTAACCAATTTAAGTGCTTCTTCAAAATCTTTTGCTCTAACAACAGACAAAACGGGTCCAAATATTTCCTCTTTATAGATTCTCATATTTTTTGTAACACGATCGAATAGACATCCTCCAATATAAAAACCATCTTCATAACCCTGAATTTTAAATTTTCTTCCATCTACGACAAGCTTTGCTCCTTCTTTAACGCCGATGTCTACATACCCTTTTACTTTGGCTAAATGTTCTTTAGTTACTAACGGCCCCATTTCAGATTGTTTATCCATCCCCGGTCCAACCTTTAAAGACTCGACTTTTTTAGCTAATGACTTGACAAGTTTATCTCCTATACCTCCTACCGCGACAGCAACTGATTGTGCCATACACCTTTCTCCTGCAGATCCATATGCTGCACCCATCAAACCATTAACTGCTTGTTCTAAATCACAGTCTGGCATTACCACACAATGATTTTTAGCACCTCCTAAAGCTTGAACCCTTTTTTCGTTTTTTGCACAATTTTCGTAAATATATTTTGCAATTGGTGTAGAACCAACAAAACTCATTGCTACTACATCTTTATTATCTATCAGTGCATCGACAGCCTCTTTATCTCCATTAATAACGTTAAAAACTCCATCTGGAAGTCCTGCGTCTCTTAAAAGCTCTGCTAATCTTAATGAACAAGATGGGTCTTTTTCTGATGGTTTGAGAACGAAAGTATTTCCACACGCTATAGCCATTGGAAACATCCACATAGGTACCATTGCAGGAAAATTAAATGGAGTTATTCCAGCACAAACTCCGAGTGGTTGTCTTATTGACCAGCTATCAACATTAGATCCAACGTTTTCTGTAAACTCGCCTTTAAGCATTTGGGGAATGCCGCAAGCATACTCGACTACCTCTAATCCCCGATTAAGAGATCCCTTAGCATCTTCATAAACTTTTCCATGTTCTGAAACAATTATTTTTGTTAATTCATCTGAATTCTTTTCAATTAATTCTTTAAATTTAAACATTATTCTTGCACGTTGTAATGGGGGCTTATTTGACCATTCTTCAAATGCTTTTTTTGCAGTTTTAACTGCCTCGTTTACGTCATTTGTTGTCGCTAGTTTAACTTCTGCGCTTTGCTCACCCGTTGCTGGATTAAAAACCTTGCCAGTTTTTTTAGATTCTCCTGAAAAAACCTTGCCATTAACAAAATGTTGAATAGTTCTCATGAATTAATTGATTAAATAAGCTTTTAGCTTGTTGCAAGCATTTTTTTAATAGAGCCTATGGCTTTTGCAGGATTAAGGCCTTTCGGACATGAATTAGTACAATTCATTATAGTATGACATCTATAAAGCTTTAATTCGTCAGCTACTTTCTTTAACCTCTCCTTTTTATCACCATCTCTGCTATCATTAATCCAGCGGTATGCTTGCAATAAAACTGCTGGTCCTAAATATTTTTCACCATTCCACCAGTAACTTGGACAAGACGTAGAACAACAAGCACATAAAATACATTCGTAGTATCCATCTAGTTTTTCTCTATCTTTCTGTGATTGTTTAAGCTCAGTTTTCTCTTGACCAGTTTGATCTACTTTTAACCAAGGTTGAATAGACTCATATTGTTTGTATAAAGTTGAAAGATCACCAATTAAATCTTTTACTACTTTTAAATGAGGCAAAGGATAAATATTAAGATCTCCATTTGTGTCTGAGTGAGATTTAATACATGCTAGACCATTTATTCCATCAATATTCATTGCACATGAACCACAAACACCATGGGCACAGGATCTTCTAAATGTTAAAGATGGGTCTATTTCATTTTTAATTTTAAATAAAATATCCAAAACTTTTGGACCACAATTATCCATATCAACTTCAAATGTATCAACCCTTGGATTTTTCCCTGTTGAGGGATCCCATCTATAAACGTTTATTTTTCTTAAATTTTTTGAGTTAGTTTTATCTTTAAAATAGTTACCTACCTCAATTTTAGAATTTTGTGGTAGGCTAAATTGAGCCATTATTAATATACTCTCTCCTTAGGGGGAAAATATTGCACATCATTTGTTAAAGTTCTCGAATGAACATCTCTATATTTTATTTCCACTTTTTTTCCTTTTTGCCAAGCCAAAGTATGTTTCATAAAATTTTTGTCGTCTCTTTTCGTAAAATCTTCTCTGGCGTGAGCGCCTCTACTTTCTTTTCTATTATAAGCTGAATCCATAGTAGTAAGAGCCTGGCTAATTAAATTATTGAATTCTAAAGTTTCAACTAAATCAGTATTAAACAATAATGACTTATCTTTTACAGAGACATCGCTCATTCCTTCAAAAGGTTTTCGAATTTGATCCACACCCTCCTTAAGAGTTTTTTCTGTTCTAAACACTGCACACTTTGATTGCATAGTTTTTTGCATTTTTAATCTAAGTTCTGAAGTTTTTGTAGAACCATTCGAATTTCTGATTCTGTCGAATCTATCTAGGCACTTATCTGTTTCAGAGCTCGAAACTTCTTCATGCGGACTTCCAGGCTTCACTATCTCTGCTGCCCTTTTTGCAGCTGCTCTGCCAAAAACTACTAGATCAATTAAAGAGTTTGATCCTAATCTATTAGCTCCGTGAACTGAAACACAAGCTGCTTCTCCTATAGCCATTAATCCAGGCACAGTTTTTTCTGAACCGTTCAAAGTGAGCACCTCCGCCTTATAATTTGTAGGAATTCCTCCCATATTGTAATGAACTGTTGGAACAACCGGAATAGGCTCCTTACTGACGTCAACATTTGCAAAAGTTTTTGCTGCCTCTGAAATACCTGGTAATCTCTCATCTATAACTTTTTTATCTATGTGATCTAGATGTAGGTTTATATGATCCTTATCTTTTCCTGCACCTCTACCTTCATTGATTTCCATTTCCATTGATCTGCTTACCACGTCTCTAGAAGCTAAATCTTTCGCATTAGGTGCATACCTTTCCATAAATCTTTCACCTTTACCATTTACTAAAAATCCACCTTCCCCTCTAACTCCCTCAGTTATCAAACAGCCAACTCCATAAATTCCGGTTGGATGAAATTGAACAAATTCCATATCTTGTAAAGGTAAACCTGCTCTGAGCACCATTGCGTTTCCATCTCCAGTGCATGTATGAGCTGAGGTTGCAGAGTAATAAACTTTGCCATACCCTCCAGTTGCAATAATTGTAATATGTGATTTAAATCTATGTATTGTCCCATCGGTTAAATTCCAAGCTATCACACCTTTACATTCACCATTCTTCATAATTAAATCTAATGCAAAATATTCAATAAAAAATTCTGTTTGTTGCTTCAAAGCTTGACCATAAAGAGTATGCAAGATAGCATGGCCAGTTCTATCTGCAGCTGCACAAGTTCTTTGGGCAGTTCCATTACCATAATTTTTAGTCATACCTCCAAAAGGTCTTTGGTAGATTTTTCCGTCATCAGTTCTGCTGAATGGAACTCCGTATCTTTCTAATTCAACTACTGCTCTTGGGGCTTCTTTACAAAGATATTCTATTGCGTCCTGATCACCAAGCCAATCGGATCCTTTAACAGTGTCATACATGTGCCATCGCCAATCATCTTCACCCATGTTTCCTAATGCAGCGGAAATACCACCTTGAGCTGCTGAAGTATGGCTTCTTGTTGGGAAGACTTTGGATATACATGCAGTTTTTAAACCTGCCTCTGATAGACCAACAGCGGCTCTTAAACCAGAACCTCCTGCTCCAAGAACAACAACATCATATTCGTGATCAATTATTTTATATGCGCTCATTAGTTAAGATTGTATATAGTTATTATTGTTAATAATGGAACCACTATAGCAAATAAATTTAAGACTTTATTTGCGACATTTTTGATTTGCTCATCATGTAAATAATCCTCAAAAATCTCACTTATAGTCAGTGTATAAAAAAAGAATGCAATAACGACTAGTAGTGAAAATAATACTTTGGATGCTTTACTTGAAAAAAATTCAATTATTTCTAAATAACCCTTATCGTAAATAGATACAAAACTAATTAAAAACCAAATCATAAAAGGAATAAGAATTAATGAACTTATTTTAGTAAAAATCCATTTTTTTGTAGAGTAATGCATTTTAAAAAAAATTTCTCCCAACCAAATAAAATAAAATTGTTAAAATAAAAGACCCAATCAAAGTAACAACTCCTGATATTTTTGCGACTTTTAAATCAAAGCCAAAACCAGCATCCCATACCAAGTGTCTTATCTCATTTAAAATTTGGAAACTAAAAGTCCAGCAAAGTGAAATAATTAAAAACTTTCCAAAAAAAGTATTTAGAACAATTTCAAAGGATCGATAGAAGTTTTCGCCGAAAAATAATGAAATAGCCCAAAAACAAATTACCATTAACGCAAAAAAATTTATCACACCTACTACTCTGTGCGTAATTGATAATAAAGATGATATATGCCATTTATAAATTTGAAGATGTGGACTTAATGGATTATTGTTTTGCATATTAAACTTATAAACTATAGTTATAATTTTTTCATTAAACACTCAGCGATTTGCACAGTATTTAACGCCGCTCCTTTTAATAAATTGTCTGAAACTACCCATAAATTAATCGCTTTAATATTAGAATTATCTTTTCTAATTCTTGATATATAGGTTGTATAACTTCCTTCAGCTTCAAGAGGAGTTATGTATCCTCCATCACTTCGCTCATCGATAACTTTACAACCTGGAGCCTTTTTTAAAATTTTGATTATATTCTCGAAATCATAAAGATTATCAAACTCAATATTAATAGACTCTGAATGACCAGTTCTAACAGGAACTCTAACGCAAGTTGCGGAAACATCGATTTCATTATCTAATATCTTTTTTGTTTCATTAGTCATTTTTAATTCTTCTTTAGTATATCCATCTTGATCAAAAGAATCGATATGCGGAATTATGTTGAAAGCGATTTGTTTAGTAAAATTTACTAGGTTAATTTTTTTTCCATCTAAATAATCTCTTGATTGATCAAAAAGCTCATCCATAGGTTCTTTACCGGCACCAGAAACAGCTTGATAAGTTGAAACTATAACTCGTTTGATTTTATACTCATCATGCAATGGCTTTAAAGGAAGAACCATTTGCATAGTAGAACAATTCGGATTTGCTATTATGTTTTTATGTTTATTAAGTGCTTCTGAATTTACTTCTGGCACAACAAGAGGAACATCTTTTTGCATTCTAAAATAACTTGAGTTATCAATAACAATAGTTTCTTTTGCCGCTTTAGGGACCCATTCTTTAGCTACCTTACTTCCTGCGGCAAAAAAGGTAATCTGAGCTTTAGAAAAATTGTAATTTTCTAAATCTTCGATTTCAATTTCTTTATTTTTAAATTTAATCTTTTTTCCTGCACTTTTTGAAGATGCAACTAAAAAAAGATTATCTACAGCTATTTTAGATTTCTCTAAAATTTCTATTGTTTTTCTTCCAACATTTCCTGAGGCACCAATAATTGCAAAATTCATAATTACTTACTTTATTTCAATTTTGCGATGATTGCATCACCCATCTCCGTTGTAGAAACCTCTTTCATATTTTTAGACATTATATCTTTTGTTCTTAAACCATCGTCTAAAACACTCTGAACGGCATTATCAAGTTGATCTGCTTCTTTTCCAAGATCTAAAGAATACCTTAATGCCATAGATAAACTTAAAATAGTAGCTATTGGATTAGCAATATTTTTTCCCTCAATATCTGGAGCAGAGCCATGAACTGGTTCGTATAATGATCTAATTCTTCCGTTTTTATCTTTTGCGCCTAATGATGCAGAAGGTAGAAGTCCTAGAGAACCTGTAAGCATTGCTGCCTCGTCTGATAACATATCTCCAAATAAATTGTCTGCTAAAATAACGTCAAATTGTTTTGGATATCTTAAAAGCTGCATCGCACAGTTATCAGCTAACATATGATTTAGCTCGACCTTTTTAAATTCTTTATCCTTAATCGCCTGTACCTCTTCTCTCCATAAAATACCTGCCTCCATAACATTTGATTTTTCACAGGAGGTAACTTTATTTTTTCTTTTTTTTGCCAAATCAAATGCCACACGTGCTATCCGATGAATTTCTGATGTAGTATATGAGTGAGTATTAATACCTTTTCTTTGGTTATTTTCGATTGGTTCAATACCACGAGGTTCACCGAAATAAATACCACCAGTTAATTCCCTTACAATCATAATATCTAACCCTGAAACTATTTCTGGTTTAAGAGTTGAAGAGTCAACAAGTTGTTTAAAGCAAATAGCTGGTCTTAAGTTAGCGAATAACTTTAACTCTTTCCTTAGTTTTAAAAGAGCTCTCTCAGGTTTTTTTGAAAATTCCAAATTATCCCATTTAGGTCCGCCACATGCGCCTAATATTACTGCATCAGACTCCAAAGACTTATAAAAAACCTCATCAGTAATTGGAACTTTATTTGCGTCAATAGATGCACCGCCAATTAATTCTTGGCTTAAAACAAAATCTAAAGACTTTGCTTTATTCATCCATTCAAGTATTCTTCTTACTTCTGCAACCACCTCAGGGCCTATTCCATCACCAGGTAAAAGCAAAATTTTCCTAGTCTTATTAGCCATTATTTAGAACCCAAGGTTTTGTGGATTGTAGTTTTTTTTCGTAGTCGTCTATGCTGGAAATTTTTTCCATTGAAAGTGCTATATCATCTAGACCTTCCATCAAACATTTCTTTTTAAAGGGATCCAGCTTAAAATTTGCAACTTTGTTTCCATATTTTATTTCTTGCTTCTCTAAACTAACTTCAATTTCCTCTTTCCTGTTAGAATATTCGGCTAGTTCAATAACGATTTTATCATCAATCTTAATTGGAAGAATTCCGTTTTTAAAACAATTATTGTAAAAAATATCTGCAAAACTGGCACTTATTACACACTTTATACCAAAATCTGATAAAGCCCATGGAGCATGTTCTCTTGATGACCCGCATCCAAAATTTTTTCCTGCTAAAAGAATTTTTGATTTATCGTAAGGTTTCCTATTTAAAATGAAATCATCATTCCTTTTTCCATTTTCATCATAACGCATTTCATAAAATAAACTTTTTCCTAAACCTGTTCTTTTGATGGTTTTTAAAAATTGCTTTGGGATAATCATATCTGTATCAATATTTTGTAGTGATAAGTATGATGGTATTGATCTTAAATTATTAAACTTTTCCATATTATATTTCTCTTACGTCAGTTAAATGCCCTTTGATTGCTGCGGCAATAGCCATACCTGGACTTACTAAATGTGTTCTTCCTCCACGACCTTGTCTACCTTCAAAATTCCTATTTGATGTTGAAGCACATCTTTCTTTAGGCTTTAATTGATCTGGATTCATACCTAAGCACATTGAACAACCAGGTTCTCTCCATTCAAAACCTGCTTCTTTGAAGATTTTGTCAATTCCCTCTTTTTCAGCTTGCTCTTTAACTAATCCAGATCCTGGAACAACCATAGCGCTAACATTATCAGCAATTTTTTTGCCTTTTAAAAGATCTGCTGCCAATCTTAAATCCTCTATTCTTCCGTTTGTACAGCTTCCTATAAAAATTTTGTCAATTTTTATGTCTGAAATTCTAGTGTTTGCTTTTAATCCCATATAATCAAGAGATCTTTTCATAGCCATTTTTCTATCCTCGTTCTTTTCCTTTTCTGGATCTGGCACAACACCAGTAACTGGTGATACATCTTGAGGTGAAGTACCCCAAGTAACAAGTGGTTCTATATTTTTGCCATCAATATTTACCTCTTTATCAAATTTGCAGTCTTTATCTGAATACAAAGTTTTCCAAAATTCTACAGCTTTAGTCCAATTTTCACCTTTTGGCGACATTGTCTTACCTTTTAAATAACTAAATGTTTTTTCATCTGGTGCGATTAATCCAGCTCTTGCACCTGCCTCAATGGTCATATTACAAACAGTCATTCTCTCTTCCATACTTAAGCTTTGAATCACATCGCCAGCAAATTCAACTACGTATCCAGTTCCACCCGCAGTTCCAATTGTGCCAATAATTTTTAAGATTACATCTTTTGCAGTAACTCCTTTTGGTAAATTGCCGTTAACATTTATTCTTAAATTTTTTGATTTCTTTTGCATCAAAGTTTGTGTAGCAAGAACGTGTTCAACTTCAGATGTTCCTATTCCAAAAGCTAGTGCACCGAATGCTCCGTGTGTAGCAGTATGGCTATCGCCGCATACAATTACTGTGCCTGGCTGAGTGAAACCTTGTTCAGGTCCTATAATATGGACTATGCCTTGGCGTTTATCATTTACATCAAAAAGTTCTACTCCAAAGTCTTTACAGTTTTTTCTTAATGTTTCTACTTGAATTCTAGAGTCCTCATCATTTATACCTTTTGACCTGTCAGTTGTAGGAACATTGTGATCAGGCACTGCAAGAGTTAATTTTGGTCTTCTGACTTTTCTTTTTTGTAATCTGAGTCCTTCAAAAGCTTGAGGACTTGTAACTTCATGGACTAAATGTCTATCGACATAAATTAATGACGTTCCATCGCTCTGTTCATGAACAAGATGGTTTTCCCATATCTTATCGTATAGAGTTTTAGACATTTAATTTTATTTTTTTTCGCTAGTTGGCTTTTCGGCTTTAGCTTTGACGTTTGGAGCCTCTTTTTTAACTTCTTCTACTTTAGTCTCTTGCGTAGCAGGTTCGATCGGTTTTACTTTTGGCTCTTCAGGCTTCACTGAAACATCAACACCAATTTTTTTTTTAATTTTTTCAGCAATTCTTGCGGATTTTCCTTTTCTATCTCTTAAATAATAAAGTTTAGCTCTTCTGACTTTTCCCGATCTAATTACTTTAATTGAGTCTACATTAGGACTATAAAGTGCAAAAGTTCTCTCTACACCCTCACCAAACGAAATTTTTCTTACAGTAAATGAAGAATTTATATCTCTATTTTTTTTAGCAATACAAACGCCTTCAAAATATTGAATCCTTTCTCTTTTACCCTCTATAATTTTAACACCCACTTTAATTGTGTCCCCTGGAGAAAAGTCTGTAATTTTTTTATTAGCAACTATCTTTTTTATTGCTGCTTTATTTATGTCTTCAATGTTTTTCATTTTTTTTCTCTAAATATTTTTTCCAAAGATCGGGTCTCTGGCGACGTGTTATAGCCTCAGATTGAGATAAACGCCACCCTTTTATTTTGGCGTGATCTCCCGAAAATAAGACCTCTGGTGGGCTTTTACCTTCCCATTCTCTTGGTTTAGTATATTGAGGATATTCTAGAAGATAATTTTCAAAACTTTCTTCTTTGACAGAGTCTTTGTTTCCAAGTACTCCAGGTAATAATCTAATTAAAGCGTCAACTAGTACGAAAGAAGCTGGTTCACCCCCAGATAAAACGAAATCACCTAAACTATATTCTTCAATGTTTCGTGTCTCTAGGAGCCTTTGATCAACACCTTCAAAATGACCACAAATAAGGTTTAAGTTTTTCTCTTTACTGAGTGATCTAGCAACGTTTTGATCAAATTTTTTTCCTCTTGGAGATAAGTAAATAATTTTTTCTCCTTTTTTTATATTCTTATCAAGAGCTGATGCTAATATATCAGGACGTAAAAGCATTCCACTTCCTCCTCCAAAAGGAGTATCGTCTACTGTGCCATGATTATCTTTCGAATATTCTCTAATATTTATTACTTTTAAATTCCAAATTTTATTTTCCCTTGCCTTTTTAAATATTCCAATGTCCAAAGGACCAGGAAATAAATCTGGATATAAAGTAAAAATTTTTACTTCTAGCATATCTAATTCCCTTTTGGTTAAGCCTTTTTCTCTTCTTTCTTCGGCTCCTCCTTTTTAGCCTCTGCTTTAGGTTGATCTTTCTTCGGTTCTTCCTTTTTCGGCTCCTCCTTTTTAACTTCTGCTTTAGGTTGTTCCTTTTTAGGATCTTCTTTTTTTGCTTCAGCTTTTTGATCTGGCTTTTTACCGTCAGCTGCTGGAGCATCTTTTTTAGTTTCTTCTTTTTTATCTCCCTCAGCTTTTTTTCTATCTTTTTTTGGTATTGCCTTTTGAGGATTGTTTCCAGGTTTTGGCATCGGCATTAACTGCACCTCTCCTAGTAATCTAGAAACTCTCATCGTTGGCTGAGCTCCTTTGCTCATCCAATATTTTACTCTTTCAGCTTCTACTTTTATTCTTTCCTTTTTATCTTTCGGAAGTAATGGATTGTAAGAGCCAATTTTTTCAATAAATTTCCCATCTCTTGGGTACCTACTGTCAGCAATTACAATTTTATAAATGGGTCTTTTTCTTACACCACCCATTGATAGTCTTATTTTTAACATTTTATACCTTTCATTTTAGTTGATTAAGCATTTCATCTGGGATCATCCCGGATGGAATTTTTTTTCCTTGAGACATCTTTTTCATCATATCTGACATCATTTTAAATTGTTTTAATAGTTTATTAATTTTTGAAACATCTACACCTGCTCCCATAGAAATTCTTTTACGTCTTGATCCACTAATAATTTTCGGGTTTTCCCTTTCATTTTTAGTCATCGATAAAATGATTGCTTCATTCTCTACTAACATTTTTTCATCTATATTTGCTTGATCCATTTTTGCTTTCATTTTATTCACTCCTGGCAACATAGACATAACCCCTTCCATTCCGCCCATTTTTTTCATTTGCCTTAACTGCGAAAGATATGAGTCCATTGTAAATATTCCTTTTTTTAATTCATCTTCTGTCTCTCTAATTTTTTCTTCACTCAAATCTTGTTGAGCTTTTTCTACTAAAGATACTACATCGCCCATTCCCAAGATTCTGTTAGCTAATCGGTCAGGATGAAAAAGTTCAAGATCGGTGATTTTTTCTCCAACGCCAATAAACTTGATTGGTTTACCAGTTACATGTTTCATACTTAATGCTGCACCGCCTCGAGCATCACCGTCAACTCTTGTAAGAATAATTCCAGAAAGATTAACAGCAGTGTCAAATTCTTTTGCAACATTTACAGCAATTTGTCCTGTTAGTGAGTCGGCAACTAAAATTGTTTCAGCTGGTTTTGTAATATCTTTTATTTGCTTAATCTCAGACATCATAGGTAAATCTATCTGAGTTCTTCCTGCTGTATCAAATATAATAACATCTGAGCCATTTAGATTTGCTGCATTAAGCGCTCTTTTAGTAATGTCTATCGGTTGTTGCTTTTCAACAATAGGCAAACATTGAATTCCATTTGCTTCAGCAAGTAATTTAAGTTGTTCTTGAGCAGCTGGTCTATAAACATCTAAACTAACTACCATCACTTTTTTTTTATAATTTTTCTCTATATTTTTTGCTAATTTTGCTGCAGACGTAGTTTTACCTGAACCCTGTAATCCAACTAATAAGAAGGAAACTGGTGGAACAGCTTTAAAGTTTAGATCTTCATTTTTAGAACCTAAAATATTTAACAACTCATCATAAACAATTTTAATTATCATCTGGCCAGCAGATGTTGATTTTATAATCTCTTTACCAATGGCTTTTGGTTTTACATTAGCTATAAATTCTTTAGTTACAGGAAGAGCTACATCAGCTTCTAGTAAAGCTAATCGTATCTCTTTTAAGCCAGAGTCAACTTGTTCCTCAGTCAATGAAGGAGCACTTTTTAGCTTAGAAAAAATAGTTTCTAATTTATTTGTTAAATTTTCAAACATTTTTATAACACCCAACACCAATCGCACTAGTGGGCGAACCTTCGCTGACTAGTGTCGACACTCTTGTTTTCAAGAGCACCGCAAAAACATAAGTATTTGCGGAAAGTTTGAGGAAACTACAATTTGGGGTTTTAAAAGTCAATGAATAATTATACTAATCAATTATGGCAACGATTAACGCATATAAAATGGATGGATTGGGTAATGATTTCATTATTATCGATAGAAGATCAAATCATATTGACTTAACCAAAGATAAAATTGTTGAGTTAGGAAAAAGAAGTAATATTGGTTTTGATCAAATAATTTTTATCGAAAAAGAGAAAGAGAATTCTTTCCCAATAACAATTTTTAATTCTGACGGTGGTGAAGTAAGTGCTTGTGGAAATGGTTCAAGATGTGTTGCCTATCTTTTGAGTAAAAATTTAAATACTAATCAAATTAAATTAAAAACAAGTAATAGAAGTCTTAATGCTAAAATTGTTGGAAATTTAATGGTAGAGCTTGAAATGGGAAAACCTTTATTTAATTTTGAAGATATTCCGTTATCAAAAACAGTAAATACTGCTGACGTCTCGCTTGATATCAAAGGCAAAAAGTTTACTAGAGGATTTTGTCTGAATGTAGGAAACCCCCACATAATTTTTTTTGTAGATGATTGTTTTAAATACGATTTGAAAGTAATAGGACCTTTAATTGAAAATCATGAATTATTTCCCGAAAAAACAAATGTTACATTTGCTCAAATTTTAGATAAAAGAAATATTTTAGTTAATGTTTGGGAAAGAGGCGCTGGGCTTACTAAAGCATGTGGAACAGCAGCTTGCGCAACAGCTGTTGCTGGAAAAAATAATAAATTAATAGAAAACAGAGTTGCTATTAAATTTAAAGAGGGAGTCTTAAATATAGTTTTAGATGAAAAAAATAATATATTTATGACTGGTCCAGTGTCAGAAATAAAGAATATAAAAGTAGAAATATAAAATGGGAATTTTTGATAAGTTTAAATCCGGACTTGGAAAAAGTTCATCGAGCCTTACAGACGGTTTTAAAAATATTTTTTCTAAAAAAAAGATTGACTCCGCCATTCTTGAGGAATTTGAGGAATTAATCATTTCATCTGATGCCGGTGTTGATGTAGCAAAAGAGCTTAGAAAAGATTTCGAAAGCTTAAAGGTTGATAAAAAATTAGATGATCATAAAGAAATTTTAAAACTCTTAGCTGATAAATTAGCGATAAACCTTCAAAAGTACGAAAAAGATTTAAGCCTGATGGGGAATGCAAAATCTGCTGTGATTGTAGTATCTGGTGTGAACGGCGTTGGAAAAACAACTAGTATCGGAAAACTTGGAAAATATTTTAAAGATAATAATAGATCGGTTGTCTTTGGAGCTGCAGATACTTTTAGAGCAGCAGCCATAGATCAGCTACAAGTTTGGGCTGCAAAAGTCAAAGTAGATATAATTAAGTCAGAAGTAAATAGTGACCCGGCTTCTGTTGCTTTTAAAACTGCTGAATTTGCAAAAAAAAATGAAATTGATGTCGCTTTAATAGATACAGCAGGAAGACTGCATAATAAAAAAAATCTAATGGAGGAATACAAAAAAATTATAAATGTACTAAAAAAAATTGATGAGTCTTTTCCAAACGAAGTAATTCTAGTTCTTGATGCAACTACTGGTCAAAATGCAATGAATCAAGTTGAAGAGTTTAGCAAAATACATAATCTTACAGGTCTTATAATTACAAAACTTGATAGCACTGCAAAAGGCGGGGTAGTTTTAGCAATTTGTAAAAAATATGATTTACCTATAGTTGCAATTGGAATGGGTGAAAAAGAAGATGACTTACAACCTTTCAACGCTGAATATTTTTCAAAAGCTCTTTTAGGTATTGAAAGCTAAAAAATTTCTTAAAGCATTCATTAGTTGATCATTAAATTCCATCATATGATCGTCGTTATCTGAAAAGTAACTGAATTTTGGGTTATTCGCCTTCTCAAATAATTCTACACCCATTTTAAAAGGAACAACATCATCTTTCTTACCGTGCATAATCAAAATAGGAATATTTATATTCTTAATCTTTTTTAAAGAGTCGTATCTGTCTTTAATCAATAAATCGATAGGTAAATAAGGATAATAAATTTTTGCTGCATTAGCGATTGAGGTAAAAGGTGACTCTAAAACAATGCCAGCAAATGAATTGTCTTGGCCCAACTCTGTAGCTATACCTGTACCTAATGACTCACCATATAAGATTATATTTTTATTTTCAATTCCAGTACTATTAAGCCATTCAACTGATTTTCTAGCATCATTATACAAATTTTTCTCTGTTGGTTTGCCTGGATTACCACTGAATCCTCTCCATGAAATAATAAGAATATTTACATCTAGTTTATTTAATTCATTAAGCTTGTGAACCCTATTAGTTAGATCACCTGCGTTCCCATGAAAGTATAAAATTGTTTTATTTTTTTTAATGTCTTTTTCTAAAAACCACGATTTAAGTTTTATACCTTTATCTACCTCAATAAAAACTTCATTATACTTAAATTGAATTTCATCTCCCGTATAATTATTTTCACTTGGGTGATAAAGTAATTTTCTTTGATACAAATAAGTAAAAAGTACAATTATTATATATGCTAATAAAATAGATGATAATGCTAAGTAAATATACTTCATACTTTTTTTCTAGCGAAATAAACTCCTGTAAAAACCAGTAACCCACCTAAATAATGAAAACCAAGAAGTGGTTCTTCAAAAATAATAATTCCAAAAATTGACCCGTAAACTGCGAATAAATATAAAGTGAACCCGGCAAAGGATGCGCCTACATATTTTTGTAAACGTGTATACAAAGAAAAAGCTATAATACTAGGAGAAATAGCTGCAAATATAATCCAGAACAAAAATGTCTGATTATAATTTGTTTTAGCAAAGTAAATATTTTCTAAAATAAAAAATGGGAAAAGCGATATAAATCCAAACATTGCAATTAGAGTAAATCGAGCCATTAAGCTAAATTTTGATTTCCAGTTCAATAAATATATTGAGTATAGAGCCCAGCCTAAAGCTGCCCCCAGAACCCATAAATCACCTATTGTAAAATTTAAGTTAATTAAAAAATCTAAATTACCTTTAGATATAATTGTAAAAACACCTGCAATACAAATTAATAAACCCAATATTCTAAAAAGATTAATTTTTTCTTTAAAGAATAAAATTGATAAAAAGATTATAATTACTGGTGAAGATGTATAGATGATACCAATATTTGCCATTGTTGTTGTCATACCTGCAAGATTTGGAAAAGCCCCACATATACCACAACCCATTGAGCCTAAGAAAAAGAGTTTAAAAAACTCTTTATTTAACTCCCTCTTATTTTTAAAAATTTCATCAAAGTAAAATGGAAAAAGTATAATGAATACCGTAAACCATCTCCAGAAAGCTAATGAAATTGGAGGCACTGACTCAACACCTCCTCTTGCAACAATTGTGTTGGTAGCCATAAAAATAGGCTGAATAAATAGAAGTATGTAAGGAAAATAATTACTTTTTGTTATCGAAGAAGGCTTCATAAAACATCATCACAATTACTATACCCATTAATATATAAACAGGAAGCACATCAAAAAAACCAATCATCATGGATCTTGTCAAAGTTGTTGCAAGTCCTAATAAAAAGGCTGTGCAAATAGCGACGCCTACTATAATTGTTAGTTTATCCTTCATCTTTACAATTTTTTTCTAACCAATTAGCAGTTCCCAGAAATCGAAGATCATCTAGTTTATTGCCAACCAATTGAACACCTAATGGTAAGTCATTTTCCCCAGTAAGTAAAGGCAATGAAATTGCTGGAAGACCCATAAAAGTCCAATTCTTTTGAAAGTCTGAACTTCCAGTTGATTTAAGACCTTTGTCAGCAACACCGCTGGATGAAGGAGTAATTACTCCGTGATAATCTTCAAATACTTCGCTATATGAGTCATAACTTTGTTGCATGAAATCTGATGCATCAGCATATTCTTTAGCAGAGTATTTCATGCCTCTGCTAATTGCTTCTCTCATTTCTTTAGAAAGTTTAGTCTTATCTTTTTTGTAATAAACTTGAAAATTATTAGCCATATCAGTCTCGTGAATTATTTGTAAATACTTTGGGATATCTTTGAAATAAGAAGGGGTATCAAATACTTCAATATTTTTTTTAAAATTTTTTATCAAAAACTCAAAAGCTTGTTGAGATTTGTTTTTTATGTCTTTCCATTTATCAGTTTTGTAAAAAATAAATTTTGGTTCAAATACTGGTCCTTTATCACATTCTTCCAACATATCTTCTGCTGAAAAATACACAGTAGCAGGATCGTATAAATCTTTTTTGATTAAACATTTTGCTAAAAGAGCTACATCTTTAACTGTTTTACCAAATAATCCAATTGTATCTAATTTGTCTGAGACTTTTAAAACTCCAGACCTAGATATTAATCCATAAGATGGTTTATATCCCACAACTCCACAATAGGATGCTGGTCTAATTGTTGATCCTGCTGTCTGGGAGCCTATTGAAAGATGTGCCATATGCGAAGCTATTACAGCTGCTGATCCACTTGAAGAACCTCCAGGAGTTCTTGTATAGTCGTGAGGATTTGTAGTTTTGCAAGGATGTATATAAGCTAGTTCAGTTGTCGCGGTCTTACCCATAATTATTGCACCAGAATTTTTTAAAAGATTAACTATTTCTGAGTCTTGCGAACTTGACATTTTTTTTCTAAAAACAGTTCCACATTCGGTAGGCATGTCGTAAGTTCCAATTATATCTTTGATTGCTACAGGCATTCCATGAAGAGGTCCTAGTGGTTTTCCTGATTTTCTATGATTGTCAGCTTCTTCCGCTTTTTCTAAAAGAAGCTTTTTATCTAAATGTGCCCATGCCTTAACCTCTGGCTCAAATTTTTTTATTCTTTCGAGATATTTATTGCAAAGATCAACTGATGATATTTCTCCAGATCTTAGTTTTGATGCTAACTCATTAGCTGTGAAAGTAGAAACATCAATCATTTTTTTTTCTTAGTTTGCAAATAAGAGGTCAGGTAACCATAACGCAATACCTGGAAACATATACATCAAAAACATTGCCAGTATTACTATTGCCAAGAAAGGCATAATGCCTCTAAAGATTTCCATTAATTCAACATTCTTTGCTTGTACACCTTTTAAATAGTAGGCTGACATTGCCATGGGGGGTGTTAAAAATGAAGTTTGTAAATTCAAAGCGATAAGCATTGCAAAAAAATAAGGATTTACCTCGAAGAAAGCTACTAAAGGCAAAAATATTGGAACAAATATAATCAATATCTCCGTCCATTCCAGTGGCCAACCTAGTAAGAAAATAATTATTTGTGTGATTACTAAGAATTGCCATGGTTGTAAATTCATTGATTTAAAGAAATGTTCAAATACTTCATGTCCTCCTAAATATGAGAAAACAGATGCAAATGTCCAAGATCCAATAAACAACCACATAATCATTGCTGTAGTTTTGGCTGTTAGAAAAACTGATTCCTTAAAGTTTTTCCATTTTAATGTTTTATAGAAATATGAAAGAACTAATGCTCCAGCTGCTCCGACTGCTGCTGCCTCAGCAGGTGTTGCAAGTCCTCCTAATATTGTTCCAAGTACCAAAATAATTAATGAGAATAGCGGTAAAAAGGATACTAAAACTTCTCTTATTATGACTGATCGAGGAGGTATCTCTTCTTTTGGAGGCTTAGGTGCAATTGATGGATTAAAATATGCCATTGTAATTGCATAACCAATATATAAACCAGCTAATAATAATCCAGGAAATATTGCAGCTGCAAATAATCTTAACGGAGAAAGTTGAGCTATTACTGAATAAACAATTAGCATTATACTTGGCGGTATGAGTATCCCCAAACAACCTCCTGAACAAATAACACCTGAAGCAAATTTCTTGTCATATCCAGCTTTGACCATAGCCGGCCAAGCTAATAATCCCATTAAAGTTACTACAGCTCCTATAATTCCTGTTGCTGTCGAAAATAATGCACATGTAATCAATGCGGCAACAGCCATCGATGCTGGCAGTCCATGCGAAGCTAACCTTATAGCAAAAAACAATCTGGAAACTATTCCTGCTCTTTCAACAAGGTACCCCATAAATAAAAAGAGCGGTACGGCGGTTAAAACAGTGTTGTCCATTACGGTATAAGTATTTTGCACGAATAATTGAAAAATCCTATTATCAAAAATGTGTTCCATTCTCGTAGGATCAAAGTAAGCGTAATAACCAAATCCAACTCCCATTGCCATTAACGTAAATGCTATTGGGAAGCCGAGTAACACGGCAAACAAGAATATTCCCATCATCAAAATTGCTATTTCTGGATTAGTTAGACTAAATAACATCTTTTTGATCCTCCTCTTGAGAAGTTCTCATTAAAATTTTTTCAGTTTCCTCGGCCACTACCATTCTTGAAGGCCAATGGCCAGTTTGTATGCAAATTATAGATCTGAATACCTCACTGATGCCTTGAATAATTAATAAAATTCCTGCTGCAGGTATTAAAGATTTTGCCATATAAATTTGAATTTGAGCAGGACTGTTCCAACTCGTTTCTTTAATTTTCCAAGCTAAAGATGCGTACTCATAACCATAAAAAGCCAAAGCTAACACCCCTGGAAAGAAAAAAATAAAATATAAAACTAGATCAATATAGCCTTGTATTTTCGGTTTAAACAGTCTGTAAATAACATCTCCTCTTACGTGTGCTTCAGTAGAAAGGGTATAAGCGCCTGCCATCATAAAAATCGCTCCATACATCTGTAAGCTAAAATCAAAATTCCACAAAGTTGGTGCGTTAAAGGCATAAGCCATAATAACTTCGTAGCATGTTCCTCCCATTAAAATCACAATAAGCCATGAAAATGCTTTTCCAACCGAAGTTGATAGTTGATCTGCAAAATGAATAAATCCCCTCATGAGTTTTTAAACTATTCTAATTCTTTTATAATTTCCATAAAAAAAAAGGGGGCGTAAAAACGCCCCCTTTTTTGTTTAAAATATAATTAAATTTTAACTTTTGCTATTGAACCGAACTCATTCTCGTAAGCCAACTTATAATTAGGTTGGTTCATGAGTAAGTATTTCATAACTCTCTTAGCATAAGCTTTTTGTGAGTCTACAATCTTTTTAAAGAATGGATCTTTCTTATTGAAATCTCCAATTACTTTATCCCAACCTTTTAATTGTTGAGCTAAGATCGCATCTGACGTTTGATACACATTTACTTTGTGCTGGTTCATCAATTTAGATAAGTCAGCTGAGTATCTTACTAATGCTTTAAAGTAGTTATCGCTGTTCGCAGCATAAGCAGCATTTTTTAGGATAGCCTGATGTTTAGGCGATAATCCATTAAATGTCTTCTTATTTACTGGGATTTCAAACATCTCTTGTGATTGGTGGAAGCTTCCTAAATGATAATGCTTAGAAACGTCTTGCATACCAAACTGAGAGTCTGATGTTGGGTTATTAAACTCAGCAGCTTCAATCAAACCTGTCTTCATTGCAGGCTGAATTTCACCACCTGGTAATTGTCTTACAACCATTCCCATTGCCGTTAATACGTTAGTAGCTAATCCTACTGTTCTATACTTCATACCTTTTACATCAGATACTTTTGTTACGTTCTTTTTGAACCATCCAAAAGGCTGTGCAGGCATTGGCATATGAAAGAAACCAATATAATCGAAACCAACTTTTGCAAGTGTTTCATCATAAAGTTTTCTACCTCCACCATACTCTATCCATCCCATAATTTCTTGAGATGACATCCCGTATGACGGACCAGTACCGAATAGAGAAGCTGCTGGATTTTTTCCATACCAGTAAGCTGTTACCCAGTGTCCCATATCAAGTACACCTGAACTTACTGCTTGTCCAATCTCCGAAGTCTTAACTACAGCTCCAACTGGCTGAAGATCAATTTTTAATTCACCTCCAGACATGTCGCCTACCATTTTTGCGTAGTCGCCAGCCATTTCAAAGAAAATGTTAGCGCCTGACGGCCAAGCCGCTTGCATCTTTAAAGTTTGCGGAGCACCAAATGCAACGTTAGGCATTGCAACTGTTGCTGCTGCTGCAGCACCCGTAGCTGCCGCTGCTTTAAAGAACTTACGTCTTGATGGAGTTTTTACTCCTTTTTTTATTTTTGACATATGTCCTCCGTTAGTTAATTAACATAAAGATTTAAGCATAAACTTAATTCAGAGTCTCGCTCTTTTTAGAATTATTTTAAATTGTAGATTCAATCTCTAGGTGTACTAATTCACCTGATCTTGTGGTTTATTGCCAGAAAAAAAATCCTCAAGATTTTTTGTAGCCCTAAATGCCATATCCCACCTAGTTCTTTTTGTTGCGCTTCCTAAATGTGGAAGTAAAAAAATATTTTTTAACTTCAAATATTCTGGATGAATTTTTGGCTCACCATTGTAAACATCTAAACCGTAAGCGAATACTTTTCCGCTTTTCAATGCTTCGATCATAGCATCATCGTCAACTATATCTCCTCTTGCTGCGTTACCTACAACAGTATTTTCTTCTAGATAGCTTAGCGTTTCTTTATTCACAAGTTTTGTTGTTTCGGGAGAGGCAGGACAATTAATTGATAAAAATTCACTTTGTTTAAAAAGGCTTTTTAAATCTTTATGATAAATTGCACCATCTTCCAAGTCCGGTGAAAGTTTAGATCTATTATGATAATGAATTTCCATATTAAAAGCCTTAGCTCTTTTAGCAACTGCCCTTCCTATTCTGCCCATTCCTAATATTCCTAATTTTTTATTAGACATTTGTTTTCCTAACAAGAAATCCCATGACCATTTCCAATTTTGAGTTTCAGCTGCAAGACGTCCCTCATAAGCTTTTCTAGAAGCACCTAGTAAAAGTAAAATCTGAATATCTGCTGTAGCATCTGTAAGTACGTCGGGTGTATTCGTTACAGTAATTCCTTTTTCTTTTGCAGCTTTTATATCTATATTTCCAAAACCAACTGCGCCATTAGCTATAATTTTTATGGAACTCGAGAGTTTAGAGATGGTATCAGCACTGATAGGATCAGAAACAGAACTTAATATCCCATCAAAATTTTTGGAGCCATCTACTATTTCTTGAGGTTTATAAATCTTATCGTCTTTATTTAAAGTAACTTCAAATAATTCTTTAAGTTTCTCCTCATTTTCTTTGAGAAGTTTTCTTGTAACAAAAATTTTTTTTTTCATTTTAAAAATTGTTTAGTTTATACGGCTTGGGTCCTCCGGTAAACCAATCAAGTAACTCTACGGTATGGATAATTGGTATTCGAGTACCAGCTGATATTTGTGTCATACAACCAATATTACCTGTTGAAATAAAATCAGGTGAAATTTTTTCTATATTATTTACTTTATTCTTTAAAAGTGATTTAGCCATCTTTTGATGTAAAATATTGTAAGTACCCGCGGAGCCACAACACAAATGTCCTTCTGGAATATCTAATACTTCGTTACCAGTTTTTGAAATTAAATCTTTTGGTTGATCGTGAACTTTTTGTCCATGTTGCATCGAACATGCTGAATGATACGCTATTCTATATTTTTTTTCTGAGTTTAAATTTATGTTTAATTTTAAATTTTCGTCGAGGTATTCGGTAATATCTTTAGTTAATTCTGAGATTTTCTTAGCTTTCTTTTTTAGGTCTTTATCGTTTTTAAAAATATGTCCATAGTCTTTTAATGTTGTGCCACATCCAGATGTATTACTTATTATCGCATCCAATCCATTTTTAAGATACTCTTCATGCCAGCTCTCAATATTATTCTTAAATGACTCGTGTGCTAATTTTTGTTTACCCAAATGATGGTTTAAAGATCCACAACAATTAATGTCTGGCATTACTACTACTTCAACATTGTGCCTATTTAGAAGTCTTATAGTAGCTTCGTTTATTTCAGGAGAGATAACTCTTTGAACACAACCAGTCAATAAAGCGACCCTTGAAACCTTTTTACCTTTATTAACCTCGTAAACTTTTTGATCTTTTAATTTTTTTCCTGGGATTTTATCTGGCATTAAATTTAATGCGTTTCTAATAAATTTTGGAAATAAAAAACTAAATGGTTTAATTAGTTTAGATGATAAAGCCATTAACAAAAACATTTTTGGTCTCGGTAGCACAAAAGAAAGTATATTTCTAAATACTCTATCTAAAAAAGGCCTTTTGTAAGTTTCTTCAACATAATTCCTACCATGGTCAATTAAATGCATATAGTTCACTCCTGAAGGGCAAGTCGTCATACATGAGTAACAGGATAAACAGCTATCAATGTGTTTTGCTATTTCTTTTGTGGCTGTTTTTTTATTCTCTAACATATCTTTAATAAGATATATTCTTCCTCTTGGTCCTTCTAACTCCTCTCCATTTACTTGATAAGTAGGGCAAGTAGCATTACACATACCGCAGTGAACGCATTTCCTTATAATTGTTTCACTCGTTTTATTATCTTTGTCTTGAAGTTGTTTATCTGTAAATGATGTTTGCATTTAAATTCCTGTGTACATTTTCCCTGGATTAAAAATTCTTTTAGGGTCAAAACTCCTTTTAATTTTTTCACTTATTTTATACTTAATTGGATCTATTGTAAAAATATCAGCAGAAGCTTTTAGATCCTCTTCTACTTTAATTAAGGTAATATATCCTTGATGTTTTTTTACTGTATCCTTTATTTCACTAAGAATTTTTGTGTTCAATTGATCAAATGAGGCCCAGATTAGACCGCCTCCCCAATCAATAAAATATTTAATCTCAAAATTTTTAAGTTTTTGGATAACCTGTAAGGTTTCACTCATTGGCAAAACTATTCTTAATAAATTACTTTTTAAACTTTTAAAAACCTCTAAATTTTTTGTCCTACTCCAAAAAATATTACTTTGCTCACTATCTAAAATAGAAAGCTCTTGATCCAAAAGACCTAATTCTTTAGACAATCTGTTTACTCTTTGATCCACAGAATTTGTTGGACCTTCAATTCTTATAGCAGTTAAGCCTCCATCGTGTGTAAGATCATTCAGAACAAAATCTTTTCCAAAATAGTCTGGATAAAAAACTCCACCGGATGGATCTGTAGAAGATGACAATGCTTTTCCAAGAAAGTCTAGTGCTTTTTTAAGATGAGGATTCTTTATAATTAAAGTTTTACTTGTTTCTGGTTTTGGTAAAACTTTTATTGAAAGCTCAGTTAATATCGTGAGTGTTCCAAAAGATCCTGATACTAATTTACTTAAATCATAACCGGTAACATTCTTAACTACTGTTCCCCCTGATTTAATAGTTTCACCTTTTCCGTTAATCCCTTGAAATCCAAGTATGTGATCTCGAACACTTCCGACTTTAAATCTTCGTGATCCGGCAAAATTACATGAAACGACTCCACCAATCGAACCGCTGTTACTTTGCCCAGAAAATAAGTAACCAAAATCATTCGGTTCAAAAGCTAATTGCTGATTATTTTTGTCTAGCTCCCCTATTATTTCTTTCAAAGGTGTACCAGCTTTAACTTTGATATAGAGCTCTTCAGGTTTGTAATCAATTATACCTTTATAATCAGAGAGATCTAAAGTTTTTTCAGATTGAAAATTTCTTCCAATTTTATTTTTTGATTTTAATCCATTGATTTCTAGAGGTATATTTTTCCTATAACAAGTTTTAACTATCTCAACTATTTCCTTTCTTGAAGTAGGTTTAAAAATATTTTGATTAAAATCTAGGGATGTCTGGGAATTTTGTTTTTCCTCCATGGACATGAACTCTCCCTTCCTCAGCACATTTTCTAAGTATTGGATAAACTTTGCCTGGATTTAATAATGAGTTTGGATCTAAAGCAACTTTAATTGTTAATTGTTGTTGTATATCTTTATCATTGAAAGCTTCACACATTAATTCTCTTTTCTCTATACCAACTCCGTGTTCACCAGTTAGAGCTCCACCGACTTTTACGCAATACTTTAAAATATCAGCTCCAAACTCCTCACATTTCCTTAAAGACTCTTTGTCATTTGCATCAAACATAATTAGAGGATGGAGGTTTCCATCTCCTGCATGAAATGCATTGGCAACTGGCAAATTATATTTCTTAGAAAGTCTTGAAATTTCATTTAAAACCTCAGCAAGTTTTCCTCTAGGTATTGAACCATCCATACACATGTAATCAGGCGCTAAAACTCCACAAGCCGGAAAAGCTGCTTTCCTACCGGCCCAAAATTTTAATCTCTCTTCATTTGATTTACTGATTTTTAAACTTGATGAATTATTTTTTTCAGCAATTTCTTTTGTCTTTTGAATGTAAGCTTCAACTTCATGTTCTGTTCCATCAAATTCTACAATCATCATCGCCTCTGCATCGGTTGGGTAACCTGCTTTAGAATAATCATTAGTTGCTTTCGTCAGAGCTTTATCCATTATTTCCATCCCAGCCGGTATACATCCCTCTGCAATTATATCAGCAACACAGTTTCCTGCATCTTCAATTGATGGAAACCCAACTAAAGCGGCTTTAACAACTTCAGGCGACTTTAAAATTTTTACAGTAACCTCTGTGATAACACCAAGTAAACCCTCTGAACCTGTCATCAAGCCTAAGAAATCATATCCCTCCGCGTCCATAGCTTTACCACCAAATTTAGTAACAGTTCCATCCATTAAAACTACTTGAATTCCCAAGAGATTATTTGTAGTTGCACCGTATTTAAGAGAATGAACTCCGCCAGAATTTTCAGCTACGTTTCCGCCTATGGAACATGCAATTTGACTTGATGGATCCGGAGCATAATAAAAACCTTTCTCTTGAACAGCATGAGTGATTGCTAAATTTGTTACACAAGGTTGCGTTACCACACATCTATTTTCAAAATCAATCTCAATTATTTTATTAAATTTTCCCATTGCCATTAGAACACAATCTTCTAAAGGCATCGAACCACCAGATAAACCTGTACCTGCTCCTCTTGGAACTACTTTAACTTTGTTCTCATTGCAATATCTTAAAATTTGACTAACTTCCTCAACTGTCTCAGGCATAACTACTAAAAGAGGCATTTGTCTATAAGCCGTCAAGCCGTCAGTTTCGAAAGGTCTTAGTTCATCAGGATTCGAAAGAACATTTTTAGAATTGATAATTCTACGAAGATCCAAAGCAATTTTATCTTTTTTAGACATAATTGCGTTATCAACTTTTGGCATTTGTAAACTACTCATAATCAATCCTACTTAAGCATTTTTGATATTTTATCTAGTGCTTTTTGAATGTTATCCCTCGAAGCTGCGAAGCTAAAACGTACGTAATCAACTGATGTTTTGCCAAATGCTGTTCCTGGAACAATTGCCACACCTGCTTCATGCATACATTTCTTTGAAAATTCACTTCCACTCATACCTGTTCCCTTTACATTTGGAAAAGCGTAAAACGCTCCACCAGGCATACTGCATTCAACACCAGGTAAATCGTTTAAACCTTTGTGGATTAATTTTCTTCTTTGATCAAACTTTTCCATCATATGATGAATAGAATCATCGGGTCCATCTAATGCTGCTATTCCAGCAAATTGTGAAGGCGCATTTACACAAGAAAAACTATTTATAGCTAATTTAGTTACATGAGGAATTAAATTTTCTGGCCACACGCTCCATCCCATTCTCCAACCAGTCATAGAATAAGCTTTGCTCCATCCATCTAAAACTATCAACCTGTCTTGTAAATCTGGGTAATTGAAAAAAGTCGGCATCTCTTTTCCATCGAAAATTTGTCTACTATAAATTTCATCACTAAGAATTGTAACGTGTGGATGTTTCTTTAAACCCTCAGCAAGAAAATCTATTGCAGGTTTTTCAACAAAACTTCCTGTTGGATTATTGGGATTAATCAGTATCACAAGACGAGTTTTGTCTGTTATCAAAGATAAGATTTTTTCAGGATCAAATTTTAAATCTTTTTCTTTTGTTAAATCATATGGAACTGCTTTAGCACCAGTATAATTAATCATAGATTCATAAATAGGAAAACCAGGTGTTGGATGAACTATTTCTGCACCAGGCTCGCCGATCATTTGAATAGCAAAGTACATTGTAGGTTTTCCTCCAGGCATAATCATAATCCGCTCGGGACTAACTTCTTTTTTATATAAATTTTTAATTTTTCTTGAAACTGCTTGCCGGCATTCAGCAATCCCGTTAGCTAAAACATATCCATGGTGTCCGTCATCAATAGCTTTTTTTGCTGCGTCCATAATATGTTTAGGAGTCATAAAATCTGGCTGACCCAAACCCAAGTGAATCATTTCTTTACCTTGAGCTTCAAGCTTCTTAGCTTCAGCTAAGACACTAAAAGCAGTTTCTGTACCAAGTCTTTCTAAATTTTTTGCTAATTTCATATTCTAAACCTAGTATTTATTTATACTTTTGAAAACCAGTTTTTTTGCATCACCTATATACAATTTTTGTTTTATTAAGCTCTTTTATGCTTTTACATCCTAATAAAATCATGTCTCTTCTGATCTCGTCCCTCATTCTCTTTAAAATTTGCTCAACTCCTTTTTGGCCACCAGCCCCTAATGCAAATAAAAAACCTTTTCCAAAACTACAAGCTGTTGCTCCTAAAGATAGTGCTTTAAGAACGTGAGTGCCTCTTCTTACACCTCCATCTAAAATGATTTCTATTTTGCCCCCAACTGCATCGGCAATTGCGGGCAACTGATCGAAAGGCGATCTAGACCCATCAAGTTGTCTACCTCCATGATTTGATAGCATTATTGCCGAAGCTCCAATTTCAACCGCTCTCTTTGCGTCTTCTACTGACATTAAGCCTTTTAAAGCAAAAGGTCCTCCCCATTTCTTAACAACATATTCAGCGTCTTTCCAGCTCATGGCCGGATCGTATTGTTCGTTGATGTATTCCATTACCCCTTTTGCAATGCTTGAACCTTTTTTAGTCCAGTGAGAAACGTTTGCGAGTTGAAATTTTTCATGTGTTAAATAATTAAATGCCCATTTAGGATGCGATGCAAAACTCATCAAACTTTTTAAAGTAAGCTTTGGCGGTGTAGTAAATCCCCATCTATGGTCTCTTTCTCGATTACCTGCAACCACAGTATCGACAGTTAAACACATCGCTTTAAATCCAGAACTTTTACACCTATCAATTAGGTTGTCTGTGAGACCTTGGTCTTTATGAATATAAAGTTGAAAAAGTTTTGGACCCCCTGAAATGTTAGCTACTTCCTCAATTGAAGAAGTCGCCATAGTAGACATGCTGTAAAATGTTCCAAATTTTTCAGCAGCTCTTGCAGAAGCCTTATCTCCATCATGATGATAAAGTCTTTGCATAGCAGTTGGTGATAAAAAAAGCGGCATATCAATTTTTTGACCAAAAACATTTGTTGAAAGATCCGGTTCACCAACGCTTGCAAGAATATTAGGGACTAGATCACATTTTAAAAAAGACTCGGTATTTCTTTTTAAAGTTGTTTCATCGTCAGCACCACCATCTATGTAATGAAATATTGGTCCTGGTAAATTTTTTTTTGCTAATTTTCTAAAATCATCAAAATTATAACAATCGTTCAAATTCATTGTTATTAAAATTTCTTAGAAAATGTTATGTGTTGATTATCTGTACCTGGATTTGTATCTCCCCAATCATTATTAGAGATATGACTGTAACTGTAACTTAATTTAGAATTCTCAAAAATATCAAATCCAATTTTAATTTCACTTTTAAATTCTAGCATACTCCCTAGATCCTTACCGTCACCTTTTTCATAAAAACCCGGAGAAAAACTTGGTAAAATTTTAATTGGGCCTATTCCGTACTGGCCCTCAACCCCTGTATACAAATATATTGAACTATCACCGGTTATGAAACCTCCGGTAATTGGTTTGAATTTTCCAAGAAAAGTATCTCTAAACAAATCAGGATTTTTGTGTTCTATACCTAACAAAGAAGTTTGGTCATCCCCTTCCTCATCAATCACATCAAAAGTTCCAGTGTAGAATGATATGTCTGCCTCACCTTCATTTGCTTTTGCTAATGTCACCAAAAAAACTAAAGTAAATAAAAATGTGAAAAATTGAAATTTCATATTTTGAAAAATACAACTAAATGGCTAATATGTACAGATTGCAATTCAAACTTTTTTTGAGGATTTTCTAATTAAAAAAACAATAATTACACCGCCGATAATAAGAGCCAAGTAAGGTAAGCCCCAAAGTAAAAGGTTTCCTGGATTAATTTTAGGCTTATATAGAATCCAGTCTCCATATTTATCTGATAAAAAACTATAAATTTCCTCCTCTGTTTTTCCTTTATCAATCAAATCTTTAACTACCATTTTTAAAGTCAAAGCAAAATCTGAGTTAGAATCTGCAATTGATTGACCTTGGCAAACCAAACACCTCAAATTTTTGTGTATCATGCTTTCATCTACTAGTTCATTTGCACAGAGATTAATGTTTAGATTAAGAAAAAAAATTATAAGTAAAATTTTAAACCTCATAAGGAATTTATTATCTCCTTTATATCATTTAAATTTTGTTCGTTTAGCGGTCCTACAAATTTTTTTAAAACTATTGTTTCATTATTAATTAAAATACTTTCTGGTATACCGTAAATTCCAAAATTAACTGATTGCTTTCCTGTAGTATCTTTCGCCATATAATAATATGGATTCCCCAGCTCATTTAAAAATTTTGATGCATTAATTCTTTTATCTTTAAAATTAACTCCTAAAATCTTTAAATTTTTTTCCTTTGATAATTGCATTAAATAGGGATGTTCGATTCTACACGGTGCGCACCAAGATGCCCAAAAATTTATAAGTGTATAACGACTTTTTTTAAAATCTTTACTAGTATAGATTTTATTGTCGTGAAAACTTTTTAAGTTTATTTTTGCTAATTTGTTTCCTACTAGGTATTCAGTGCTATAATTAGTTTCTCTATTTAATGAATTGTAAAATATTAAAAGAGTAAAAATTAACAATAAAACTATTAACGATTTAATTATTTTTTGCATTTTTGAATAAACTTAAAAACCCACCAAAAGAAAGAAGGAGTACAGATATCCAGATCCAAATCATGAGTGGTTTGTGCTGAAATTTAATATTATAGTATTCTGAACGATCAATATTACTCATCGTTAAATAATGGTCTCCTAAAAAGTTTGTTTGAATCGAGGCTTCGTATGTTAGAGTTTGAGGATTATCATAAATCCTTATTTCAGGATATAAGATTCTTCTTTTCATAGTATTGGAATTATTTACCTCTAGTTTACCCACAACAGCTTTATAATTATTTTCCTGACTTAATTTAAGATCTAAAAGAGCAAATTCATAATCATCTATTTTTTTAGCTTCACCAAGTTTTAAATTAAAATCTTTTTCGACAGAGAAATTATGATTCAATCCAATAAATAAAATCAAAAAACCAAAAGATAAGTGAGAAATTATTCTTGGAAAACTCAACCTACTTTTTTTAAAAAAATCAAAAATAGACGACATAATTAGAAATAAAGAAGATATTAATATTAAATTTGAAATTAAACTGTAACTTTTAAAGAAGTAAACGATTGCAAAGTTTATTATAATTGCTCCACTAAGAACTAAAAGTATGCTTTTTAAGTTTGAAAATTTATTTTTAATCCATTTAGCTTGAGGTCCAATCGCCATAAAAAATAAAAAGGCTATTACAACTGGTATGATCACGGAATTATAAAAAGGTGGCCCAACGGAAATCTTATTATTTGAAATTGCGTCTGTAAATATTGGGTACAAAGTGCCTAATAATACTGTGATTAAATAAAACATCATGAACCAATTATTTATCAAAACAAAAGTTTCTTTACTGTTCGCATTAATCAAATCGTTCGTTGGCTTATATTTACTAAATAAAAAATAAATTGATGCAAAAATCATTAAACTTAAAAATATTAAAATGTATATACCTCTCGATGGATCATTTGCAAAGGTATGAACTGAATTTAGTATTCCGGACCTAACCAAAAAAGTACCTGTTACACTTAAAGTAAATGTCATTAAACAAAGTATTATCGTCCAAAAATAAAGTGTGTTTCTTTTTTCTAAAACTAATAGACTGTGTAACAGAGCTGTCATTGCGAACCATGGGAGTAAGGATGCATTTTCAACTGGGTCCCAAAACCAAAAACCTCCCCAACCTAACTCATAGTATGCCCAGATAGATCCTACCAAGATACCTAATGTTTGAAAAATCCAAGAAATCAAAACCCAACTTTTGATTGATTGCGCAAATAAACTGCCAGAGTAATTTGAAATCATTGATGCCATAGCTGCAGAAAAATATATAGATGATCCTACAAATCCAATATAAAGTAGAGGAGGGTGAATTGCTAAAGCTGGATCCTGCAATATTGGATTCAAACCTAACCCTTCTTTAGGAATAGGGACTATAGAGCTAAAAGGGTTAGAATTAAAAATTATAAAAAGTAAAAAACCTAAGATTAATAAGTTTTGAATTATTAAGGTATAAAGTCTGTAATTTTTTGGGTGATTTTTATTTAAAATCAAAAATAAAAATGAGAAAATTGTAAGCACTATAACCCAGAGTAATAAACTGCCCTCATGGTTTCCCCAAGTTCCAGAAATTTTATAAAAGAGAGGCTTTAATGAATGAGAGTTTTGATAAACAGTAATTAAAGAAAAGTCGGAGACTATAAAAGCAGAAGTGAGTGTAAAAAAACAAATTAAAACTAAAGTGCTTTGCAATAAGCTAATGTGGTAAATATTTTTGAAAATTGAATTATTTTTTATTTTTAAACATTTTAAAGAACTATAAATAATTAAAAAGCTTAAAAAAATATTAATTAATAAAAGAAAATTTCCAGTATTACTTAGCATTTTCTTTCATTATATTTTTTATTTCAGGAGGCATATAATTCTCATCATGTTTTGCTAAAATTCTGTCAGCGACGAAAAACTTTTTGTCTTGTAGCTTACCTTCTGCCACTACCCCTTTGCCCTCTGCAAATAAGTTTGGTATTGTTCCTTTAAAACTAACATTTATCTCATTTTTAAAATCTGTGATTATAAACCTTATTTCCTGATCTTTTATTTTAAGTGTATTTTTTTTCACCATTCCACCAACTCTAATTTTTTTATCAAAATTTATATCTTGGTTTATCTTAATATCAGTAGGAGAATTAAAATATAAAATATTTTTGTTAAGAGCATTTAGTATCAAAAAAATTCCAATTACTGATGTAAATAGAAGTATTGCTAAAAGAGAGGCCCTTTTTTTTACTTTTTTTGGAAGCATTAAATGCTTTAAATTGTTTTATTGTACGATGCTAATATTTTCGAAGCGATTTTTGAATTTCTTAAAACTGTTTTTTTTTGTTGAATAGAAAGTTCTCCAATTTCTTTGGCAAATTCCTTCTCATATTTTTTTAGTGTTTTTCTTGTCTTATAGTAAACAAGCCCACAAACTAAAAAAGTTATAACAAAAGATGACCATACGAAAATTCCGTATCCGTTCATATTTATAAAATTACTGATCATATCTTTTTAAATTTTTTTTCTTAATTCTAATGATTTCTGTCTTGTATTTCATTAGAAAAATTAGCGCACAATACAAAATTAATACAAAAAACATAAGCAATAAAGGCGTTAACATTGAAGTATGTATTGTACTTGATCCTGTAATCTTAATACTTGCAGGTTGGTGTAGCGTGCTCCACCATTCTACAGAGTATTTGATAATCGGGATATTTATTAGACCTAGGACTGCAACAATGCTTGAGATTTTGTTTGCTTTATCATCTTCATCAAAAAATTTATTTATGATAATGAAAACTAAATAAAAAAGTGCCATTATTAACATAGAAGTTAACCTTGCATCCCAGGCCCAAAAAGTTCCCCATGTAGGCTGACCCCAAATAGATCCAGTTACTATTGCAATACAAGTAAACATCAAACCTATAGGCGCAATACTCTTTGTCATTAATTTCAAATTTTTAATTTTGAAAATAAAATTTAAAATAGAGAGAATGGCGATGCAGCTAAAGGAGGCAAGACTTATCCAGGCAGCTGGGACGTGTACATACATTATTCTTACACTATCACCTTGTAAATAATCTGGAGGAGAAAATATTAATGCAAACGAAAGCGCAATCAAAAGCAAAATAAAGAAGATAGAATTTATAAAATTTATTAATTTTTCTATCCAAACAAAAATATTGCTATTATAAAAAAAATCAAACATTTGCTTTAACTACTATAATAATTTTTTTTTGTGAAGGTCTATTATAAGCCCAATTGAGAATTGGAGGGAGTAATATAAGAAGTTTATTCCCAATTAGGCCTAAACAATTAATCATTAGTCTACCTCTGTGTCGCAGATTTGTATAAATGATGTTTTATTTTAGGCGTTTAAGTATTAATTTGAAATTTTAAAATAAATTGAACCTTTTTTACCAGAAAAAATTTCTTCTATCAGTGGATGTTTTACCGGTTCTTTAGACTTATCAAGCAACAAATTCTGCTCAGAAACATAAGCTTCATAAGTAACTTCATTGCTTTCAGCAAGTAGATGATAAAAAGGTTGGTCTTTTCTTGGTCGAACTTCTATAGGAATAGACTGATACCATTCTTCTGAATTATTAAATTCAAAATCAACATCATAGATTACTCCTCTAAAATCAAAATGACGATGTTTTACTACTTCTCCAATAGAAAACTTTGCGTTATTACTTGTTGCCATACCTCATAGTTAGTAATTTTTTAATTAAAATCAATATCTATTTTCTTTAAAATTTATAATATGTTAATCTAAATATTGTGAATAAGTCATTTTTAAAATTTATTACTGACTTTGGGCCTTTATTAATCTTTTTTACAATCTATTATAAAAGTGGAAATAATCTTATTGTTGCTATTCCTCCATTAATTATCGCTACAATTATATCTGTTGGCATTATGTATTTTGTCGAAAAAAAAATACCATATGTGCCATTAATAGGAGGTGTAGTTATTACTCTATTTGGCGGGCTTACTCTATATTTTAATAATCCAATTTTTATTTACATGAAACCAACTATTGTAAATTTAATTTTTGCTGGAATATTAATTATAAGCAAAATTTTTTTTCAAAGAAATTTTCTAAAATTTTTTTTACAGACTGCTTTTCAGTTAAACGAAACTGGTTGGGATAAATTAAATTTTAGATGGGCATATTTTTTTATATTTTTAGCAATATTGAATGAAATTGTTTGGAGAACACAGCCTGAAACCACTTGGGTAAATTTTAAAGTGTGGGGTATTCTACCAATTACTTTTATATTTACTGCTTTTCAGATACCATTAATCAAAAGGTATAAAATATGAATAAAATTAGATTAATTATAAACAATGATATTAATAAAAGCGAAAAGCAGAAATTTTTTATTAAGAAAGAACTTCAATGTATTTTAAACCTTTATGCAAAGATGGTATCAAATGGATCTTGGAAAGATTATTCATTTTCCACAGGTTTAAAAGAGGTTTCATTTGATGTTTATCAAAGGGTATCTGAAAAACCTGTACTTAGAATTACAAAAAACTTAAAACCTGGATATGTTAATGAAAGATATTTTATTAAAGACAAAGATGGAAAAGTTATTAATAAATCAGAGGATCTAAATCATCTGATAACAAAAACTAGTTGGAGTAAGTTAAAATTGATTAAATAATTATCTTCTTTGACCGAAAAGTCTTAGAAGCATTATGAAAAGATTAATAAAGTCTAGGTAGAGTGTTAAAGCACCCATCACAGCTTTTTTGCCCATCAACTCACCGCTATCGCTTACTAAATACATATTTTTAATTTTTTGAGTATCATAAGCTGTTAAGCCTACAAATACTAAGACACCTATAATTGAAATTACGAAGTACATCATAGAAGATTTCATAAAAATATTCACTAAAGACGCAATAATAATTCCAAAAAGACCCATCATTAAAAATGAGCCAAGTTTAGTAAGATCACGTTTAGTTGTATAACCGTAAATACTCATTGCTCCAAAAGTACCAGCTGTGATAAAGAAAACTCTAGTGATGCTTGCGCCAGTGTAAATCAAAAATATTGACGAAAGTGAAGCTCCCATCAAGGCTGCAAAGACCCAAAAAGTTGTTTGTGCTTTTGCTGCTGACATTTTTGCTATTCCAAAACTCATGTAAAAAACAATTGCTAGTGGAGCCAACATTATAACCCATTTTAAACCTGAGGCATAAATGGTGTTACCAAAATTAGTTAATCCAATTATCTGGCCTTCTGCTGAGGTTACAACAGCCATTTTAAAAAACAGTAATGCAATGAATCCTGTCAGTAAAACACCTGAAGCCATGTAGTTATAGACTTTAAGCATGTAAGAACGTAAACCCTGATCTATAATTGCTTCAGAGGCTGACGAACGAACTGTTGATCTTTGTTTATTAATTTCCATGACTAAATATATAAGTTTTTTTAAATACTTTTCAATAGGCAAAAATTGACCTAAAAAACTGTTATAATTATTAAGTTTTTATGAAATTTAAAAAATTGGGCACTACAGATTTAGATGTGAGCTTAATATGTTTGGGAACTATGACATGGGGCACACAAAATACTGAAAAAGATGCATTTGATCAAATGGATTACTCATTAGCTGAAGGAGTAAATTTTTTTGATACAGCAGAGCTTTACTCAGTGCCTCCAAATTCAGACTCTTACGGTAAAACAGAAGTGATGATTGGAAATTGGTTTGAAAAAAGAAAAAACAGAAAAAAAATAATCTTAGCTTCAAAAGTCGCAGGTCCTGGATGTAACTGGATTAGAGGTGGAAAAAATAATTTTGATGAAAAGACAATTGGGGAAGCAATTGATGGCAGCCTAAAAAGGCTCAAAACAGATTATATAGATTTGTACCAATTGCATTGGCCTGAAAGATCAACCAATTACTTTGGAACAAGAGAATATACAGTTGATAGTGATGAGGGAAAATGGAATAGCTTTGAAAGTGTTCTTGAGGCGTTAGGTAAATTTATAAAGAGCGGTAAAATCAGATACATCGGTATGTCTAATGAAACACCTTATGGTCTTTCAAGATACATTGAATTGTCAAAAAGTAAAAAATTACCTAGGATGATGTCAGTTCAAAACCCTTACAATTTAGTTAATAGGACATATGAAATTGGTATGTCAGAAATTTCGATTAGGGAAAAATGTGGTCTTCTTGTTTATTATCCACTCGCAACAGGTGCTCTCTCAGGAAAATATAGAAACGGGCAAATGCCAAAAAATTCTAGACAAGCTCTGTTTAAAGGTTGGGAAAGACATCTTAATCCTTTGGCTTTAAAAGCGTATGAAGAATATTTTAAACTTGCTAAAGAAAATAACATGACGATGGCTCAGTTAGCCCAGGCTTTTGTCAATACTAGACCTTTTGTAACGAGTAATATAATAGGCGCAACAACAATGGAACAATTAAAGGAAAATATTGATAGTGTTAATATTGAACTGTCTGATGAAATAATGAATAAGATAAATATTATACATAATAATAATCCAAATCCATCTCCTTAATACAAGGCATTGAAATAGATAATTTTTAGTATAAAAATAAAATATGTCAGTTAAAAAAATTTTTATAATACTAATTTTATGTTTATTTTCTGTGAATGTTGTAGCCGTTACGCCAAGATCAACTGGAAAATATAAAAACTGGGAAAGCTTTATAGCGGAAACTGATAAGGGAAAAATTTGCTTCGCTCAAACTGTTCCAACTAAAAGAGCGCCAGCTGCTGTAAAAAGAAATAAATCAAAGTTATTTGTAACTTTCAGGCCTTCTGAAGAAATCAAAGATGAAGTGAGTCTAACAAGTGGCCATGATTATAAGACATCAAGTGTAACCGCTAGCTCTGGGAAAAGAAGATATTCTTTTTTTTCACAAAAAGATTTTGCTTGGTTGTTGGACGATCAGGAAGAGAAAAAATTTATTCAATTAATGAAAAGAGCAACTGACATAATTGTAAAAGCAAGAACCGCAAAAGGGGCTGAGACAACTGATCACTATTCAATGATGGGATTTACAAAGGCTTATAACACAGCAAAAAAAGCTTGCAGCTAAATGAAAAAAATTGTTTTAGCCTACTCAGGCGGTTTGGATACATCAATAATTTTGAGATGGTTGCAAGAAAATTATAATGCTGAAGTAATTGCTTACACCTCTGATATTGGACAAGTTTTAGATAAAAAAATAATTATTAAGAATGCTAAAAGACTAGGCGTTAAAAAAATAATTATTGAAAATCTTAAAAATATATTTGTAAAAGATTATGTTTTTCCAATGATAAGAGCTCATGCAGTTTATGAAGGAGTATATTTATTAGGCACATCTATTGCGAGACCGTTAATTGCAAAAAGACAAGTTGAAATTGCAAAAAAATTTAAGGCTTTTGCAGTTTCGCATGGCGCGACTGGAAAAGGCAACGATCAAGTGAGATTTGAGCTTGGTTACTCATATTTTGGTAAGAATAAGATTAAAATAATTGCGCCGTGGAGAGAATGGAAATTACAATCAAGAGCAGATTTAATTAGATATGCGAAGAAAAATAACATACCATTTCCTAAAGATAAAAAAGGTGCTCCACCATTTTCTGTGGACGACAATATTTTTCATACCTCAACAGAGGGAAAAGTTTTAGAGGACCCAAAAAACTCAGCTCCTGAATTTATTTATCAAAGAACAGTTTCACCGCAAAAAGCTCCTAACAAGCCTACAAAAGTCAAAATTACTTTTAAAAACAGTGACCCAATTGCAGTAAATGGAAAAAAATTAAGTCCTGAAAAGCTTTTAATTAAATTGAATATTCTGGCTGGGAAAAATGGAATTGGAAGAGTTGATCTAGTTGAAAATAGGTTTATTGGAATTAAATCTAGAGGTGTTTACGAAACTCCAGGTGGAACTTTGTTGTATACCGCACATAGAGCTATAGAATCTGTAACTCTTGATAAAGAAACCGCTCATAAAAAAGAGAGAATAATGCCAGAATATGCTGAACTGGTATATAACGGTTACTGGTTTTCGAAAAAAAGATTAAAATTACAGAGACTAATTGATAAAAAAAGAAACAAAGTATCTGGTGATATTGTTTTAAGTTTATTCAAGGGGAATGTAACTATTTTATCAAGAAGAACAAAAAATAAAGCTTATTCAATGAAAAAAGTTTCTTTTGAGGAGAATAAAACCTTTAACAAAAGAAAAGTTGAAAATTTCATAAAATTTCACTCTAAACAGTTAAATAAAGCCTAAATTTTTGATAGATTAATAATAGATGAACAGTTCGATTCGAAATATTCAGTTAGTTGCGGTTATAGTTGTTCTTGTATCAACTATTATTGCTTTCTTTTTAGAAATGAAAGAAATGTACGAAAACAAAGATATCACATTAGCTGATTTGCTTTTAATGTTCATTTATATTGAAGTAATTGGTTTAGTGAGATCTTATTGGGAAACGCAATCCGTAAGAATAACATATCCTTTAATTATAGCTATTACAGCGCTAGCTCGGTTCATAATATTACAAGATAAAGAGAGTGACCCTGCAAACTTAATTTATATTTCTTTAGCTATTTTAATAGTTGCAATTGCTACAGTTATTATAAGATTCAGAAATAGTAGGTACTTAAAAATTGAAAAGTCTAGGTCAAGCGAGCTTTAAAACACTTTAAAGTATTCTTTAATAAACATGCAATTGTCATTGGTCCTACGCCTCCAGGAACAGGAGTTATTGCTTTAACATTATCTTTTAATGCATCAAAATTAACATCTCCTACTATATTTTCTCCTACTTTATTAATGCCGACATCTATAACAATCGCATTTTTTTTTACCCAATCTTTTTTGATTAAATTTGGAACTCCGACAGCTGCTACTAAAATATCTGCTTTGACGCACTCATTTTGTAAATTATTTGTTTTTGAGTGAACTATAGTTACGGTGCAATTTTCCTTTAACAATAATTGAGCCATTGGTTTACCATTTAAATTAGATCTTCCTATTATTACAGCGTGTTTGCCTGCTAGATTTGGCTCTATCTTTTTAATCAATAAAAGACATCCTAAAGGGGTGCAAGGAACGATTGAGTCATAACCTGATGAGAGATTGCCAACATTTATTGGATTAAAACCGTCTACGTCTTTGGATGGGTTAATTGCATTTATAATTTTCTCCTTACTAATCTGGCTGGGCAAAGGAAGCTGAACTAAGATGCCAGAAATTTCATCATTTTTATTTAGTTCTTCAATTTTTTTTAAAATATCTTTTTCGCCTATATTTTTTGGATATCTAATTATTTCAGAGTTAATGCCAACTTCTCTAGCACTTTTTTCTTTATTCTTTACGTATATCAAACTGGGCGCAAAATCTCCGATCAAGATAACTGTAAGACTGGGTGTTTTACCACTTTTTTTCTTTAAATCTGAAATCTCTTTTTTAATTTCATTTCTAATAATCTCTGCTTCTTTTTTTCCATCAATAATCATCTTAAAAATAATCCTGGCGCAAACATTTCAAAAACTAAATTTCTAAAAAACATTAATCCTAAAATAAGTATCACTGGAGAGATATCTATAGATCCTAAGTTAGGTAAAAATCTTCTGATAAAATTAAGAGGTGGTGCTGTCAATTTGTAAGAGATGTCTAAAACAGAATAAACAAAACGATTGCTTGTATTTAAAACGTTAAAAGCAACCAGCCAACTAAATATTACGTGGATAATTAATATCCAGATGTAAAGGCTCACTATATTGTCGAATAGAATTAATATCGACTTCATTAATTTTTCTCCACATAAATTGATGTGCTGGGAAAGGCAAAAGAAGCATTATTTTTTTCCACTATAGTTTTCACAGCAAAAGCTAGCTCATCTTTTGCTTTTCTATATTCTAAATATTTAATTGATTTAGTAAAACATATTAAACTCAAGTCTATAGAGCTTGCTGCAAATTGGTCAATTTTTACTGAAACATAAGTACCGCCACCTGATTTTGAAAAGCTTTCATTAGAATTTATAAATTCTTCAATTTGATCTTTAATATTTTTTATTTGCTCAGAATTAGTTCTATACTCAAGACCGATTAACCATTTAATTCTTCTATTCGTTCGTTGAGAGTGGTTGAAAACTGCATTTTCTGCAAATTGAAAGTTTGGTATAGTTGCTAGAGATTTATCCAGCCTTCTAACAACTGTAGATCTGAATCCAATTTTTTCTACGTTTCCCTCTATAACTCCATCAACAAAAATTAAGTCTCCTACTTTAAATCTTTTTTCTACTAATACTAAAATTCCTGATATTAAGTTTTTAAACAAGTCTTGTGCACCAAGTGCAACTGCAATTCCAAAAATACCAAGCCCTGCAATTATTGGTCCTATCTTTATACCCCATAATTCAAGTACAGCAGCTAGACCAAGTATTAAAATAAAAATTTTGAAAGACTTTATTATCCAATTAATTAAATCCTTAGATAACAAGTCTCCAACTGACTTTATAACAGTAGATAAAGGGCCAATAATTTGATGAAATGTCCAAAAAATTAAGATTGTAATTAACGAACGATTCACAGTTTCTATAAATTGAGCTGCTTGGGTTTCTATAGTTAAATAGCTTGTGGATACAAAAAAACCTAAAACAATAGGAAAAAATTTAGCAGGTCCCTCCATTGAAAATACAAGTGAGTTATCAAAATTATTTGTAGTTTTTGAAACGTAATTTTCTAAACGCTTAATAACAAACTTTGAAAAAATACCTCTTAAGAAAAGAAAAAAAAGGAATATAAATAAGGCTATAACAATTTCAGAAATATTAACTCCAGATATCCCTTTATCCCAAACATCTAAAAACAATTTTTTAAAATTTTCTAGTACTTCCATTTAACTATTTTAATTTTGTTAGTTCTTCTCCGGCTTCAAAAATTTCTAGCCTATTCCAGCCAGCTTCTTTGAAAACATTTAAAACTTTTTCACTTATACACATAACTCTTGAGCCTGTCATCAGTCCATTGAGTGAGTACTTTTTTGCTAAATCAATAAAGCTTTCTGCACTCCTTTTTGAGTAAACAAAAATTATGTCAGGAGGATGATCGTTGATTAAATTATTAGTATCTTCATTTAATTCTTTAATTTTTTCTGAGGTATAATTGATAATTTTATCTATTTGAAAACCTTCTTTTTCTAGCTCTAGATCTAAGTCTGAAGTAATATTATCTCCACATATATAAGCCAAAACTTTTTTTTTATCTAAGTCACCTGAATTAACAATAATATTTTTTAAAGCATTTATCGTCCCTCCAGCTGAAATAGTATTGTTATAACCTTGTTGTCTTACAATCTTTTCTGTGATTGCTCCAACGCAGAAACAAAGTTTATTTCTATCTGGTTTTAATAGTTTTAGACACCTTATTGCATTAGCACTTGTAAATATAAATGCATTGTATTTCTTGGAATCAATGGGATCAAGTTCTGCTTTAGAGATCTTCAAAGTAGGCACATGAATAATTTTATGACCTAAAGAAAGTAATTTACCCATTAAATCTTCAGCGTCTATTAAGGGTCTTGTAATTATAATATTCATTTTTTTTTGAATTTTTCTCCAGCTAGATCTAATAATTTTTCCCCAACACTTTTTCCAATAAAAGAAGCGTCAACCTCTCTTCCTGTAAGTTCATATTCAAAACTCTCTTGACCGTTATCTGAAAAAAGCTGAGCTTTAAGTTTTAAATTATGGTTTTCGATTTCGGCTAACCCACCTATCGCAGTATCGCAATCACCTCCAATGGTTTGAAGCATTTTTCTTTCAGCGATTGCGCAAAGACTAGTTGTTTTATCGTTAATTTTTTTTATTAAATTTTTAATTTTATCTTGCACTCTACATTGTACAGCAATAATTCCTTGTCCCACCGCAGGCAAAATATGTTTGCAATTAAAAGAGAAGCTAATTTTTTTATCTAGTTTTAGTGATTTTACTCCAGCAGCAGCAAGAATAATACCGTCTAAATTTTTTTCGTTAATTTTATTTATTCTAGTATCAATATTTCCCCGAATATTGATTACAGAAATTTTATTATTAATTCTTTTTAATTGCAGTTCTCTTCTTTTTGAACTTGAGCCAATTTTTATGCCATCTCGTAAATCAGAAAGACTCTTAATTTTATCACTTATTATTACGTCTCGGTAATCGTTTCTTTTTAAATAAGCTCCAATCAAAAGATTCTCATTTTCAAAAGCCTCCATATCTTTTAGTGAATGGACAGCAATGTCTATTTCTTTTTTTAATAAACTTTCTTCAATTTCTTTACAAAATAAATGTTTTCCACCTATTTCTGAGATTTTCTTATTTAAATTCAAATCACCTGATGTTTTTATGGCTTTAAAATAAATATTTTCCTTTTTAAGGTCTTTATTATTTTTTAATAATAGTTCTTTAACTTTTGCCACATAGGCTAATGAAAGTTTACTGCCTCGAGCTCCAATTGTAATTTTTGTCATTAATTGATTATATATTTGATAGAAATATTTTATACTATTTTAATTTTTTAAAGAGATGAGCAAAAATATTACATTTTTAGGAATTGAAACTAGCTGCGATGAAACAGCAGCAGCTGTAATCAGGGAAAATGATAAAGGCACTGCTGACGTTTTATCAAATATCGTCTCAAGTCAAATTTCAGAGCATAAAAAATTTGGAGGAGTAGTGCCTGAATTAGCCGCTAGAGCGCATTTAGAAAATATTAAATATATAATCAAAGCCGCTTTAGAAGAGAGTAAAGTTTCTTTAAATGAAATAGATGGCATTGCAGCTACTGCGGGTCCAGGTTTAATTGTGTGTTTAACAGTTGGGCTTAACATAGGTAAATCAATTGCTACATTTACAAATAAACCGTTCGTTGCAGTTAATCATTTAGAAGGTCATGCCCTAAGTCCAGGATTAGAAAATAATATTCAATTCCCTTACCTACTTTTATTAATTTCTGGAGGTCACTCTCAATTTTTAATTGTTAAAGATGTAAATGAATACGAACAATTAGGTACCACAATCGATGATGCGTTAGGTGAAGCTTTCGATAAAACTGCAAAAATGCTTGACCTAGGTTATCCAGGTGGGCCGAGTGTTGAAAAAGCTTCAAAACTGGGAGATAAAAATTTTTTCGTGCTTCCTGAACCAATAATAAATAAAGCAGGATGTAATTTATCATTTGCTGGTCTTAAAACTGCAGTTTTAAGAGAGTCAAAAAAAATAAATGGAAATGATAAATTAAAATTTAATCTTGCAGCATCTTTTCAAAATACTATTAATAAAATTCTTTATAAAAAAACAAAGATCGCAATCGAAATGTTTAAAAAAAAAATTAATACCACAAATATTAATTTAGTTGTAGCAGGAGGTGTGGCTGCTAATATTTCTATAAGAGAAAATTTAAAAAAACTTTCAAGAGAAATTGGATTTAAAACTGTTTATCCTGATTTAAAATTTTGTGGTGATAATGCTGCTATGATTGCCTGGGCAGGTATAAAAAGGTTTAAAAAAAATTTATTAGATAAGATTGACGTAGAAGCTAGATCTAGATGGCCTTTGGATGAAAATGCTCCCTACATGAAGGGTCCAGGTTTAAAGTTATAATGAAATATTGGTTGCTTAAGTCTGAGCCTGATGTTTGGTCAATTGAGCAGCAAATAAAAGCTGGTACAAAAGGTGCTGCCTGGGATGGAGTTAGAAATTACCAAGCTGCAAACAATTTAAGAAAAATGAAAAATGGTGACTTATGTTTTTTTTACCATTCAAATATTGGAAAAGAAATTGTTGGTATAGTTAAAGTAATTAAATCAGCATTTATCGATAAAACTGATAAGAAAAAGAGGTTTGTAGCCGTTCAAGTTAGGTTTGTAAGTAAATTTAAAAGGGCAATTTCTTTAGAAAAAATTAAAAAAAACACGAAAATTTCTCATTTACCGTTGATAAAACAAAGCAGGTTGTCAGTAATGCCAATAGATTATAAAAGCTGGAAAATTATTTGTAACATGGGTAAAGTATAAAAAATTTAGGGGTATTTGTGGCTAGAAAGAAAAAAAAGAAAAAATCAAAAGTAAAAAAGTCTAGGAAAAAATCTAGAAAAGTAAAAAAGTCTAGAAAAATTAGCAGGCCTAGAAAGAAAAGTAAAAAATCCAAAAAAATAAAAAAATCAAGAACAAAAGCAAAAAAAGCAAGACGAATTAATTTTAAAGCTCCTACTTACTCCAAAGATAGTGACGGCAATTCAGTTATAAGGGTCTCAGACAGTTGGGCAAACCATGCTTACGTGAACGAATCTAAGTATAAAAAGAAATATAAGATGTCCATCAAGGAAAATGATAAATTTTGGGCTAAAGAGGGAAAAAGAATTACTTGGATGAAAAAGTACACCAAAATTAAAGATGTTAAGTACAGCAAAGACGAAGTTAAAATAAAGTGGTATTATGATGGAACTTTAAATGCTTCAGCAAATTGTATAGATAGACATTTAAAGAAAAATCCAAGCAAAACTGCAATCATTTGGGTTGGTGATGATCCCGCTGATACAAAGAAAATTTCTTACAAAGAATTGCACCAAAACGTATGTAAAGCTGCTAATGGTTTAAAAAGTTTAGGTATTCAAAAAGGAGATAGAGTTACAATTTATCTGACAATGATCCCTGAATTAGCTTACATAATGTTAGCTTGTGCTAGGATTGGTGCTGTTCACTCAATTATTTTTGGTGGTTTTTCACCTGACTCAATAGCTACTAGGATAACTGATTGCGAGTCTGAATATTTAATAACTGCAGATGAAGGAGTAAGAGGTGGAAAAATAATTCCGTTAAAGAAAATTGCTGATGAAGCTTTAGATCAATGTCCCGGAGTAAAAAAATGTGTAGTTGTTGAAAGAACTGGAAATCAAGTTGACTGGAATAATGAAAGAGATGTCTCTTACAAAGAGCTAATTTCTTCAGTTCCATCGAAATGTGATCCGGAAGAAATGAATGCCGAGGACCCTTTATTTATTTTATATACTTCCGGTTCTACTGGAAAACCAAAAGGTGTTCTACACACTACGGGTGGATATATGGTTTATGCTTCGATGACCCATCAGTATATTTTTGACTACAAGGCTAATGATATTTATTGGTGTACGGCTGACATAGGTTGGGTAACAGGACATAGTTACATAATTTATGGGCCCCTTTCAAATGGAGCCACAACTATAATGTTTGAAGGAGTTCCAAACTATCCAGATAGTTCTAGATGGTGGCAAATAGTAGATAAATATAAAGTAAATATTTTTTATACCGCGCCAACAGCAATTAGAGCTTTAATGCGAGAGGGAGATAAACCTGTAAAAAAAACAAGTAGAAAAACGCTAAAATTATTAGGAACTGTTGGAGAACCCATAAATCCAGAGGCTTGGATGTGGTATTACAAAACAGTTGGGGACTCTAGATGTCCAATTGTTGATACCTGGTGGCAAACAGAAACCGGAGGAATTTTAATTGCACCTCAGCCTGGTGCTATAGATTTAAAGCCGGGCTCAGCAACTAAGCCTTTTTACGGCATCAAACCAGTTTTAGTTGATAAAGATGGTAAAACTGTAAAAGGAGAAGGCAAAGGAAGACTTTGTATGGCTGCTTCTTGGCCAGGTCAAATGCGAACAGTTTATGGAGATCATCAAAGATTTATAGACACTTATTTTTCTCAATTTGATGGAAAATATTTCACTGGAGACGGATGCAGAAGGGATAAGGATGGATATTATTGGATTACAGGAAGAGTGGATGATGTAATTATTGTATCAGGCCACAACCTTGGAACAGCTGAAATTGAAAGTGCATTTGTTGCGCATCCTAAAGTAGCTGAAGCTGCTGTAGTTGGATTTCCACATAGTATAAAAGGTAATGGATTATATTGTTACGTGACTTTAAACGCTGGTGAAAACCCTACTGGAGATTTAGAAAGAGATCTTAAACTTTGGGTTAGAAAACAAATCGGTCCAATAGCTACTCCTGATGTCATTCAATTTGCACCGGGGTTACCAAAAACAAGATCTGGTAAAATTATGAGAAGAATTTTAAGAAAAATTGCTGCCAATGAGCCTGATAATTTAGGAGATACAACAACTTTGGCGGATCCTAGTGTAGTAACGTCTCTTGTAGAAAATAGACAAAATAAAGGTTAATTAAATGTTAAATCTTTTGTTAATTTTTTAAATTCGTCCTTCATCAGCCCCCATTTTAAATGAATAGAATTTAAGACTATTTTTTTATCCAGTGATTTTAATTCATCTGCAATAGGCGACCAATAATATAAAGCTTGACCACTCTCTTTAAAGGGATCATTTAAATGGTAATTTAAAAAATTTACTTTATCTAATCTTTCTAAAAAGTTTTTTTTACCTCTATCAAAAATTTCATCACTTAATCCATTTTTTTTTTCATTTTTTAAAATATTTAGAAAAATTTCTTTACAATCATTTTCTTTCAAGTTTTTTTCTGAAATTAGATAGGAGAAAACATAAAAAGCACAATCTGCTAAAGCAACCACATAGATATTCCATTTTGCAAGATTGATTGACTTTAAAAACCTTTCATCCTCCATCATGGCAATATATTTAACTCCAATTCTAGTTTTTAAATAACCGTAAAGAGTTGTTTGAGTAACATGAGCAGATCTCTCTTGAATAAAATTTTCTAAATCTTTTTTTGATTTCACGCTTTTAAATAAACCGGAAATTTTCCAAATCGGAATAACATATTCCCAAACGCCAATTAGAGTGGTTCTAAGAGTGTTTCGCAATTTATCTAGATTCAATTTCACGTTGTATTTAAAAACCCTTTATTTCCTTGTCTTATAGCATTTCAATTTGGTTTTGGGGTCCTTTTTTCTCTTTAAATTCAACTCATAATCAGTATGCTCCCCAGCATAGGAGTACTTTTTACGTAAAAAGTTAAAAATAAATAGGGGGAAATATGTCAAATAAAGACGCATATTGGAATAAGACCAAAAACCATATGATAGTAACATTGGTTCTTTGGGCTTTCTTCTCATTAGTGATCTTCATGTTTGGTTCAGAACTGAACACGATGTCTTTTCTTGGCTATCCACTAGCATATTACATGACTGCGCAAGGTTCACTTCTTGCCTTTGTGATAATTTTGTTTTGGACTGCAAATAAACAAGAAAAAATCGACGAAGAACATGGTTTCTCAGAAAGAGAGGATGACTAATGTTTAAAGGAGATTTTATACAAAACCTTCCTAAAATATATGGTACCTACACTGGTGGCTTTATAGTGTTCATCATTTTGATGGCATTAGCAGAGCAAGCAGGTGTGTCAGCTAAAAACATCGGAGTGATGTTCGTGGCTTTCACGGTATTGATTTATGCCTTAATCGGTTATTTATCAAGAACCATTCAAGTAGATGCCTACTATGTTGCAGGAAGACAAGTGCCGACCGTGTTTAACGGAATGGCAACAGCAGCTGACTGGATGTCAGGTGCATCATTCGTAGCTTTAGCGGGTGGAGTTTACTTTGGTGGCTATACATATATGGCCTTCTTAGTAGGTTGGACAGGTGGATATGTACTTGTTGCAACTCTAATGGCTCCGTACCTAAGAAAGTTTGGATGTTACACAGTTCCTGATTTTATCGGAACACGATACGGTGGTAATGCAGTAAGAGCTGCGGCTGTATTCGTGCTTTTCATAGCATCATTTACTTACGTAACAGCGCAAATTAATGCTACGGGAACAATTGCTTCTAGAGCTCTTGGAATTCCGTTCGAAGCAGGTGTATGGGTAGGATTAATAAGTATCCTTATCTGTTCAATGCTTGGTGGAATGAGAGCCGTAACTTGGACACAGGTTGCTCAGTACATTGTATTAATCATCGCATACTTAATACCAGTATTCTGGATTAGTTCTAACGTAGGTGGAGGAATTTTCCCTCACTTAATGTTAGGTGATGAAGTTGCAAGACTTGGCGAACTTGAACAACAATTTGGACTAGTTAAAAACAGCGCCGCAGATATGAAAGCAGCTGGGGTACCAGGAGGATTGAAATACATCTCTGGAACTCACTCTGGAGTACCTGAAGGTGGAATGGCTGTGTGGAAATACTTATCGTTAGCGATTTGTATGATGGTGGGAACTGCATCGTTACCTCATATCTTAATGAGATACTTTACAACTCCTACAGTAAGAGCAGCAAGAAAATCAGTAGCTTGGTCGCTATTCTTTATTTTCTTACTTTACTCTTCAGCGCCTATGTTAGCGACATTGTCTAAATTAGCATTGATGGATCCAAATCTACCAACTGGAATTATTGGAAAATCTATTTCTGAAGTTCAGTCGATAGAGTGGGTACAAAGATGGTCTGAAGTTAAACAAGTATTTATCGCAGACTTTAATGGTGACGGAATACTTCAGTTGAACGAATGGTTCATGAGAGGTGACGTTGTAGTATTAGCTACTCCAGAAGTAGCGGGTCTACCGTTCGTAATCTCAGGACTAGTGTTTGCTGGTGGTATGGCTGCTGCCATGTCAACTGCCGATGGATTAGTTCTTGCGATCTCAAATGCGTTATCACACGACATTTACTACAAGATCATAAATCCAAAAGCGGAGACTTCAAAAAGACTGTTAGTTGCTCGTGTACTTCTAGTAATAATCGGAGCTGCTGGTGCTTATATAGCCTCTTTCAGGCTAACAAGTATCTTAGGTTCGGTTGCTTGGGCATTCGACTTTGCAATGTCAGGTTTATTCTTCCCACTTGTACTTGGTGTATGGTGGAAGAGAGCTACTAGAGAAGGTGCAATCGCCGGTATCATTGCAGGAATTGTGTCAGGAACAGTTTACTTAACGTGGGTGTTCCCTAAATTCTCAGTTCCTTTATGGGGCGGTGTAAATACTCCTTTCTTAGGTATTGACCACTTAAGATTTGGTTTAATTGGAGCACCAATTTGTTTAGTTGTAATGGTAGTAGTCAGTTTAATGACTAAAGAACCAAGCCCAGCTACACAAAAATTAGTAGACGATACAAGGATACCAACAGGTAAAGCTATTCTTGGTAAGCAACACTAATTAACAATTATTTAAAATTAAAAGGGGCGAATTTTTCGCCCCTTTTTTTTACCTAAATCATGATATTTTAAAAATATGATACCAACTTGGGCGATAGTATTAGATTACATATTAGGCACCATTATGTGGACACTAATCGGACGTGCTTTTATGAATATTTTTCAAAGGGAAGACTCAACTTTTTTTTTCATGAGAGTCTTTGTAAAATATACAAATCCAATTATTAATTTGTTTAAGTTTATAACTCCTAGTTTTCTTTTTGGTCCATTTATAGCCCTATATGTAGCTTGGTTCTTCTATCTCTTCAGGTTCTACGCAATGCCATACATACTTGGATATGATGTGTGGGGGATGCTTGCTTTTCCATTAGAAAGCGATTTTTCAAGACAATTATATCAACTGTTTAATTAAGCTTATTTTTTGACAAAGTTTAGTATTAAAATATAAGTAAAGAATGACTGACACTATCAAAATTTCACCATCTATATTATCTGCAGATTTTAGTAAATTAGGCAGTGAAGTGATCTCACTGGAAAAAGCTGGGGCAGATTATATTCATATTGATGTTATGGATGGACATTTCGTCCCAAATTTAACTATAGGTCCTGAAGTAATAAAGAAACTTAGACCGCTTACCAAAAAAATATTTGATGTACACTTAATGATATCGCCAGTAGATAATTTTATCAAAGACTTTGCTAATGCTGGAGCTGATATCATTACTTTTCACCCAGAGGCTACAAAAGATACTGCGAAAACGATTGATCTTATAAGAAAAGAGAGAAAAAAAGTGGGAATTTCACTAAAACCAAAGTCTAAAATAGATTTAATAGAAAAATTTTTAAGTGATATTGATTTAGTATTAATCATGAGTGTTGAGCCAGGATTTGGCGGACAAAAATTTATGCCTGAAGTTTTGGAAAAAACTAAAAAACTAAAAGAAATTATTAAAAATAAAAAATTAAATGTAGATATAGAAATTGATGGAGGTATCAATTTTGAAAATTGTACTTTGGCCAAAAAAGCTGGAGCTAATATACTTGTTTCAGGATCAACAATCTTTAGAGAAAATAAAGGCGATTTAAAAAAAAATATAGAAATTCTTAGAAAAAATTAATAGATGTTCGGCTTAAAAGGTGCCTATTTTTATTTGATTGCTCTTCAAGTAACTTTTATTAAGTTTTTCAAAAAATTATATTTTTCGTCAAACCGTTACAATAATTCTCTCAAATCAAAAATTCCAACACAAGTTTTCTTTAATCCTAATCCTTTTTTACTATCTATAATTTCGCCATATAAAAAGAGCTCTTTTAAAATTAATGAAATTAATCCAAATGATTTTTGGTTAGAGAATAAAAAAGATAAAATTATAAAACATCACAGTTTTTTATGGTTAAGTCTTTTAGACAGGAAAATTGATGGAAAAAATATTCAGAGAATTATTTACCTTTGGACTTTAAAATATTCAAATTTCAAAAATAAAATTTGGGAAAATTCTATTTTAAGCTCAAGAGTAATTAGCTGGATGCTTAACATCGATATCATAATTAATAATGGAACATTCGAATTTAAAAAAAAAGTATTTCAAAATATTATTTATCAATGCAATCATTTGAGAAAAAATATTAAATATGAAAAGAATCCGGTGAAAAAGATACAAGTGCTTACCGCATTGATATTATCAGGTATAGTATTTAAAGAATACAAATCTAATTACGAGGAAGGAATTAAAGAACTAGAAAAATTTGTTAAATATTATTTTGATAATGACGGCTTTCCTTTTACAAGAAATCCAAATGATTTAATTTTTTTTACTCAATATCTCTTACTGTGTCATGAGAATATTAATGAGGCTCAAGAATTTGTTCCCGAATTTTTAAGTGAAATTATACAAAAGAATTTGTTATGTATTAAGTTTTTCAAGACTCCGGATGATAAACTGCCCCTTTTCAACGGTAGCTCTGAAAATAATGTTAATCATTTTGAAAAATACCTAGAAAAATTGAGATTAAGTAATAAAAATAAAAAAAATACTGTAGGTGGAATTTTTTTTGCAAAAACAAAAAATCAAGTTCTATATTTTGACGTTGGCTCACCTCCAGAAAAAAATTTTTCAAGAAATTATCAATCTGGGCCTTTATCTTTTGAGTATTATTTAGATGGGATTAAAATAATTTCAAACTCGGGTTTTGGAAATAATATTTCAACAAAAGCAGAATTAATAAGTAGATTGACAGCTAGTCAGTCCACGTTGACTATAAACGACACTAGTATTACTAAATTTGAAAGAAGCAAATTAATAAATAGGGTTTTTGGAAACTCCATTAAAAGTACATTTAAGGTACAAGAGCATGAAGTTATAAACGATAAAAGTCTTATTGGTTGTTCTGTTTCGCATAATGGATATGAAAAAGATTTTAGTTGCACACACAGAAGAGAGATTTATTTAAATCATGATAGTAATTTTTTAAAAGGAACAGATCATATCTTTAAAAAAAGTGACGGGATACCTATAAGATATGTTTTTAGATTTTATCTAAATCCAGAATTAGCAGCTGTAAAAACAATGGGTGGGAACAGTGCTTTAATACAAATATCTAAAAACAAGTCCTTAATATTTACTGTAAAAAATGAGAGTATTGATATTGAAAAAAGCATATATCTTGGAGGAAAAAAAATATTAGATAGCACTTGTATATCTATTTCTGGTAATTTAGTTAATAAAAATAAATCTTTTAATTGGGAAATTAAGAAAAAAATTTAGAAATGAGTCATAAAATTAAAAACGCTTTAATTTCTATTTCAGATAAAGAAAATATTAGTGTTCTATTAAGAATATTTAAAAAATATAATATAAAAATTATAAGTTCGGGCGGCACTTTTAAAGCGATCAAGAAATTGGGTTATGATTGCACTGAAATATCCAAATATACTGGTTTTAAAGAAATGCTCGATGGTAGAGTAAAAACATTGCATCCAAAAATTCACGCTGGAATATTACATGATAGACAAAATAAAATTCATAAACATGAAATGGACAAGCAAAGATTTCCTTCGTTAGATCTAATTGTAGTAAATTTCTATCCTTTTCAAAAAGTAGTAAGACACTCCAAAAATTCTAAAAATATAATTGAGAATATTGATATTGGGGGCCCTACAATGGTTAGGGCAGCGGCAAAAAACTTTAAAAATGTAGCAATAATTACAAATAAAAACGATTATCAATCATTAATTACAGAGATTGAAAAAAATAAAGGTGGAACAAGTCTAAAATTTAGAGAATTGATGTCATCAAAAGCTTTTGGCTTAACTGCTTATTACGACTCTATGATAGCTAATTGGTTTAACAACAAATTAAATATTAAATTTCCAGAAAGAAAAACTTTGTTTGGAAGGAAACTAAAGGAGCTAAGATATGGAGAAAATCCACACCAAGAAAGTTCTATCTACGTAAATGATTATAATGATCGTGAGTTAGGGTTTACACAACTAAATGGAAAAGAATTAAGCTATAATAATTACAATGATATATTTGCTTCACTGGATCTGCTAAAATCAATTAAAGAAAAGTCTTGTACAGTTGTTATTAAACACGCAAATCCTTGTGGGGTTTCACAAAATAAAGACCCACTTGTCTCTTTTAAGAATGCGTATGCATGCGATCCAATAAGTGCTTTTGGAGGTGTGATCGCATGTAATTACAAAATAAATAAAAAAATTGCTTTGAATATTACTAAAAATTTTCTTGAAGTAATCCTTGCTAAGGGCTTTGATATGGAAGCCTTGAAAATATTAAAGAGAAAAAAAAACTTAAGAATACTAGACATATCTAAATTTGGAGAAAAAAATGTTAGTAAGATTAAAACTTTCGACGGATCTTTTATAATTCAAAATAAAGATGAAATTATTTTTGATAAAAAAAAATTAAAATGTGTGACTAAGCTTAAACCAAGTAAAAAAGATTTAAATGAAATAAAATTTGCTTTTAATATTTGTAAATACGTAAAATCAAACGCAATTGTACTTAGTAATAATTTTTCTACAATCGGTATTGGTGGTGGTCAACCAAGTAGACTTGATAGCTGTAAAATAGCAATACAAAAAGCAGAACAATTTCAATCAAAAAAGATAAACAACTCTGTGGCAGCTTCTGATGCTTTTTTTCCGTTTACTGATGGGATAAAAATTTTGATCAAAGCAGGTGTGAAAATTATTGTTCAACCAGGAGGCTCTATCAAAGACAAAGAAATAATAAATGCAGCAAATAAAGCAAAAATTAAAATGCTTTTCACAGGTATCAGGCACTTTAACCATTAGTTAAATCTTATCTATTTTCGCGGCCAAGATAAAATCACTTTCAGCCAATCCTTTTATAGCATGTGTAAATATTTTTACTCTACAATATCCCCATCCAAACGACATATCGGGATGATGATTTTCTTTTTCAGCTATATCTCCAACTTTGTTAATAAATTTTTGACTTTCCTTGAAATTCTTAAATGAAAATTCCTTAATTAAATAATAATTTTCATCTTTATCGCTTTTTACATCCCAGCCATCAACTTTTTTCAAATATTTGTGAATCTCACTTTTATCAAAAGGAGGAATATTTCCCTCACAAGGAATACATTTTTTATTAGCTAATTCGCTCATAGTTTTTCTGGAGCGGGCAAAGGGACTTGAACCCTCGACCTTCTCGTTGGCAACGAGACGCTCTACCACTGAGCTATGCCCGCTTATAAAAGATTATAAATAGTGACTTTTAGAAATGCAAGCGATAATAAAAAGTTCAAAATTCAACGTTAAGTGTGTCGTGAGTATTTAATGTCGCTATCGGTGTAGTGAATTTTTTAATATACTATTTGAATGAAAACCTTTCCAGAAATAATTCCAATTTTCCCTTTAAGTGGAGTCATATACTTCCCGAAAACAAATCTACCCTTAAATATTTTTGAGCAAAGATATCTTGATCTGGTTAACGATACTTTTAACAAAAATAAGCTTATGGGTATGGTGCAGTCAAAAAAAGACGGTAGCGAAGTTTATAGTGTAGGATGCTTAGGTAAAATCAGTGATTTTCAAAAAAGTGAAGATGGAAGAGTCTTAATCAATCTTACAGGTTTAACAAGATTTAAGATTTTAGAAGAAATTCAAAACAATAAGTTGTATCGAGAATTCAAAGTAAATTATAAAAATTTTGAGCTAGATTTAAAAAATTCTAATTTTACCACAAACACGGATAAGCTTATGAACAAGGCAAAGGTTTTTTTTAAAAAGAATGGGCTTTTATTAAATTGGCGTGAATTTGAAAAACTGGATCAAGCACAAAAAATTAATACTTTATCAATGATATCACCTGTTACTAATGAAGAAAAACAAAAACTAATAGAAACTGTAACTTTTGAGGAAAAAATTAAAATTCTAGAAAATATAATCGACTTTTACTTGCATGAGGTAAATTTTAACAATCGGACTGTCCAATAGTTTACTAACTAGAAGATTTATTCATCGAGTCGAAAAAATCTGAATTATTTTTCGTATTCTTCAGCTTAGATATCAAGAATTCAATCCCGTCCATAGTGCCCATTGGACTTATTATTCTTCTTAATACATTCATTTTGGATAATTCGTCTTTTTCAAAAAGAAGTTCCTCTCTTCTAGTCCCTGACCTTGTTATATCTAGAGCTGGATAAATTCTTTTATCTGCAACCTTTCTATCTAAAATCAGTTCAGAGTTACCTGTGCCTTTAAATTCCTCAAAAATTACTTCGTCCATTCTACTTCCCGTGTCTATTAATGCGGTCGAAATAATTGTTAAAGATCCGCCCTCTTCAACGTTCCTTGCCGCACCAAAGAATCTTTTAGGCCTTTGAAGTGCATTAGCATCCACACCTCCCGTCAGAACTTTACCTGAACTAGGTATAACTGCATTATATGCTCTGCCTAATCGTGTAATTGAGTCTAATAATATTACTACATCTTTTTTGTGCTCCACTAACCTTTTTGCCTTTTCAATCACCATTTCTGCAACAGCTACGTGTCTTGAAGCTGGCTCATCAAATGTTGATGCAACCACCTCACCTTTAACTGATCTTTGCATGTCTGTTACTTCCTCGGGTCTTTCATCTATTAATAGAACCATTAAGTAACATTCAGGATGATTGGCTGTTATTGATTGAGCTATATTTTGTAAGATAATTGTTTTACCTGCCCTTGGTGGAGAAACTATTAATGATCTCTGTCCCTTTCCAATGGGACTCACTAGATCAATAAGTCTGGCAGTATTGTCGGGTTTTTTTTCTACTTTTGTTGTCTCTACCTCGAGCTTTATTCTTTCATTAGGATACAATGGGGTTAAATTGTCAAAGGCTATCTTATTTTTACCTTTATCTGGATTATCAAAATTAATTTTATTTACTTTTAGAAGTGCAAAATACCTTTCAGCGTCTTTGGGGCCTCTGATCTCTCCCTCAACTGAGTCTCCAGTCCTTAAACCAAACTTTCTTATTTGACTAGGACTAACATAGATATCATCTGGGCCTGGAAGATAATTAGACTCTATCGCTCTTAAAAAACCAAAACCATCTTGTAAAACTTCTAGAACTCCAGTTGCTGTTATTTGCTCATTTTTTTCTGCTTTTTTTTTGAGAATAGCAAAAAGTATTTCTTGCTTTCTTAGGGTGCTAGGATTTTCAATACCGAGCTTTTCAGCTTCACTAATAAGATCTGCAGGGTTTTTTTGCTTTAATTCTTGTAAGTTCATGAGATTAATTGTTTAAGGAAAAGTAAGTAAAATATATGTCTTTTTTAAAAAAATTCAACCCTTTTTTATAAGGGTTTGAATATAGCAGCAAATATAACCACAATCAGTATAACTGTTGGTATTTCATTGTAAATTCTGAAAAATTTCGATGAGTTTTTATTATTATCTTGAGCAAAATCACTAAGATGTTTTCCTAAACTAAAATGATAAAAAGTTAATATTATTACAGCAACAGTTTTGACTTTCATCCAAAGTTCTGAGAACACTGAAAAACCAAGACTATGTATTAATAAAATTCCAAAAAGCCAGGAGAGCAACATCGCAGGCATCATTATATAATTATAAAGTTTTCTTTCCATAATCTTAAATATTTTTCTTTGTGAATCATGTTCTGCTTGAGCATGGTAAACAAATATTCTTGGCAAATAAAGAAGGCCTGCCATCCATGAAATGACAGCGATTAAATGTAATGATTTAAATAATAAGTATAAATTCATTTTAAAAGTATTTGTTAATTAACTTTTCAAATAATTTAATATGATCAGGGTGATCGTTTAAACATGGGATTAAATCAAAATTCTCTCCTCCTTTGCTCAAAAAGCTATCTCTTCCTTGAATGTTGATTTCTTCGAGAGTCTCAACACAATCTGATGCGAATCCTGGGCAAATTACTAGCAAATTTTTCACTCCTTTATTAGGTAAAGTCTCCAATGTTTTATCTGTATAAGGCGTCAACCATTCTTGAGGTCCAAATCTTGATTGGAATGTTGTTTGAATTTCAATATCATTAAATTTCTCTTTCATCAACCTAGTGGTTTTGTGGCAGTAGCAATGATAAGGGTCTCCTTTGTCAAAATATTTCTTTGGGATACCGTGATATGATGAGATTATTAAATCAGGTTTCCAATTGATCTCTTTTACTTTTTTTTCAATACTTTTGATTAGTGCTTCTATATAAAGTGGCTCGCTTTCATAGTGAGGAATGATCTGTAAGCTTGGTTGCCATCTCATTTTCATCAATGATCTATACACCTCATCGCATACGGTTGCTGTTGTTGCTGCTGCGTATTGAGGGTATAATGGTAAAATAATGATATTTTCACACCCCTTATCTTTTAAATTGTGAAGTTTTGATTTGATACTCGGGTTGCCGTATCTCATTGCAAAGTCTACAATTATTTTTTCATTTCCGATGCTATTATTTAGTTTGGTCGATTGATTTCTAGTAAAGTATAGTAATGGCGACTCGTTGCTTTCTTTTCTCCAAATTTGTTTATATGCATGTGCTGTCTTTGATGGTCTTAAAGTTAAAATAAATAAATTTAATATTATTTGCCAAATTATTGGGTTTACCTCGATCACTCTTCTGTCTGACAAGAATTCTTTTAAATACTTTCTAATGTCCCACCAGTTTGTTGAGTCTGGTGTTCCAAGATTTATTAATAGAACGCCTGTTTTTCCAAACTTTACATCTGGATGATTTTTGTCCATTAAAAATTCCTATAAAATTTTATCAATTTTTTTACTTTATCAGGATCTGTTTCTGGAAGTAAACCATGGCCTAGATTAAAAATATAAGGAATGTCTTTAAATTCTTGAATATATTTTGTCGCTCCATCTAGCATTTCTCTCTCGGTCTTTAATAGCAAGTTCGGGTTTAACCCTCCTTGAAGGACTACATTTTTTAGCTTTGATTTAGCCCATATCGGATCTATCTCTGAGTCTAGGTTTATTCCATCTGGCTTAACCATCCTGTTGAATTCTTCGTATTTCTCTTTAATTCCCTTAGGAAAGCAGATTGTAGGGATATTTTCTCTTTTGCAAAATTCAACTATTTTTAAATTTGGGAGGAGACAATATCTAGCTATGTCGCTTGAAGGTATCAATCCAGCCCAGGAATCAAATATCTGTACAACATCAGCACCAGCATTTATCTGATTTTTGAGATGAATGCATAAATATGTGATCAACTCTTCTAATATTTCGCTTAAATTATAATTATTTTTTTGTAACTTTAAAAGATTTAATTCATTTTTATTTGTCTTTAAATTAAGCATGTAGATTAATAAGGTCCATGGAGCCCCAATAAAACTTATTAAGGATTTTTCTCTGTCTAAATTATTTCTTGTTATTTCAATCGCTTTATAAATCGGGTCTAGTTTATTAGTAAATTTTTTTTTATCATTTTGAAAAAAAATATTTTGATCAAAGTTGCTCAGTCTAGGTCCAAAATTTTTAGTAAAGTCTACTTCCTGACCAAGTGCGTAGGGCACCATTAAAATATCAGAAAAAATTATAGCAGAGTCAAGATTGAACCTTTTAATTGGTTGAAGTGTTATTAGAGAACTTAATTCACTATTCAAACAAAGTTTAATAAAATCTTTATTTTTTGACCTAATTTCTCTAAATTCAGGTAAATACCTACCTGCTTGTCTCATGAACCAAACAGATTTACAAATAACTTTATTTTTTAAAATTTCTTTAACACTATTCATATAAATTAATAGTTTTTTAAAATTTTGTTTTATCTATAGGGCTTGTTCAAGGCACCTATAACTTTTTATACATATTTAATACAAACAGTAAGTTGATAAAATTTGCAAATAATCACTATTTTGCTCACTTTATTAATCTTATAAACACTAGTAAAACAATATTATTAACACCTAATAAGATGTTAAAATAATGTTAATTATTGTTAATTTTTTTACAGTTTTTTTAAATTATGGTGGAAAAGTATTGTTTATCATTAATTTATTAACAATTTTATGAACGAAAAATACAATGTATATCTTGTGTCTGACTCTACCGGTGAAACCTTAGATAGGATTTTTTTATCACTTAAATCACAATTTGAAAATTTTGAGTATGAAAAAAAGGAATTTGCTTTTGTAAGAACACAACAACAAATAGATAAAATTATCACAGAGTGTATTAATTTAGAAAATTCCTTAATTTTGTACACCATAGTAGAATCCAAATTGGCAAAATATATTTCAACTCAAAGCGAGAAGAATAATGTGCCTTGTTTTGGGATTTTAGGGAATTTAATTTTAAGTTTTTCTAAATTATTAAACCAGAAAGCAATTCACAAACCCAGCGCACAACATGTTCTGGATGATGATTATTATAAAAGGATTGAAGCTATTCAATTTACTATGTCACATGATGACGGAAAAAAAATTGATGATATAAATAATGCTGATGTTATCCTTTTGGGGGTAAGCAGAACAAGTAAAACCCCAACGTCTATTTATTTGGCTAATAGAGGTTATAAAACAATTAATATTCCATTAATTTTAGATCAAAAAGTACCTAAAGATTTATTTTCAAACGAAAAAGCTTGTGTTGTAGGACTTGTTGCAGATCCAGAGAGATTGGCTGATATAAGACGAAATAGGGTTGCTATAATGAAGGATCACAAATTAAAAGAATATACAGACCTTGATTATATTAAAAAAGAGGTGGGTGACTCTAAATCCCTTTTTAAAAGAAATAATTGGCCAATAATAGATGTTACGAGAAAATCTGTAGAAGAAACAGCGGCTTCAATTTTAAAAATTATAGATATAAAAAAACACAAATGAAAATTATTTTAGCTTCAAAGAGTGGAGTGCGAAAAAAAATTTTGGATGATAATAAAATTGCGTGTGAGGTAATCCCGTCAAATGTTGACGAAGATGAAGTAAAAAATTCTCTTATTTCCGAAGGTGCTGACCCATTGTTAATATCAAAAAATTTAGCAGAAATAAAATCAATAAAAGTTAGCAATAAAAACCCTGATAGACTTGTTTTGGGAGCAGATAGTGTTATCTCACTTGACAACAAATTAATTAACAAGCCAAAGACAAGAGAAGAAGCTCTAACAATTTTAAAAAAACTTAATAATTCTAAACATAACTTGATTAGTTCAGTTACTATTTCAAAAAATGGTGCTATGATTTGGAATCATACAGATATATCTGAGTTAAAAATGAAGAATTTATCAGAAAAAGAGATTTTAAATTATCTTTCAAAGATAGAAACAAAGACTCTTTTGTCTTATGGCGTTTATCAAATTGAAGCTGAAGGCTTACATTTATTTGAGTATATAAAAGGAGATATCAACTCTATAATGGGTTTGCCTGTAAAAAATATTATAAATTATATTAATCAGTTCGAAAAATGACTAAAAAGTTTGGAATTATTGGAAACCCTATAGAACACTCACTATCACCAACACTTCATAATTATTGGTTTAAAAAATATAAAATTGATGCAAATTATTCAATTATTAATGTTGGAGAAGATGATTTGTCAAAAGTTGTAGAAAAAATTAGAAAAAAAAACTTAAGCGGAATAAATATAACTCTACCTTATAAACAAAAAATTGTACCTTTTTTAGACATACTTATTAATGATGCAGAAATAACAAGCTCAGTAAATACTTTATATCTTGATGATAAAGAAAATATTATAGGTGAAAATACTGATGTATTCGGTCTTCAAGCAGCATATTTGAAAGAATTAGAGAATGCATCGAATAAAAGAGCTTTAGTGATTGGTGCTGGAGGAGTTTCTCCTTCCGTCATTCTATCTTTGCAGAAATCAGGAATAGTAAATGTTTCAATTGTAAATAGAACTAAAGAAAGATGTTTATTTCTAAAAAAGAAATTTAAAAATTTAAATATAATTGAGTGGAAAAATCTAAAAAATGAATTAGTCAATTTTGACATTATAATAAATGCCACAAGTTTAGGTTTAAAGAATGGAAAAGACTTTGATTTTGATTTCGATAACACTAAAGAGAACCTCATTTTTATTGATACAATTTATAATCCAGTAGAAACAAAAACTGTTAAGTTTTTAAAAAATAAGAATATCAAAGTTTTTAATGGATTAGATATGTTTATATACCAAGGGCAAAAAGCATTTTACTTATGGAACAAAATTAATCCGGAAATTGATCAAAAATTAATAGAATTATTAGTATCGAAATTAAAATAATGAAAATCGGCATAACAGGTTCTTTATCATCAGGTAAAACTACAGCTAGCAAAATTTTGTCTGCGAGAAGAGGGCCTCTTTTCAGTGCTGATAATGTTGTAAGAAAACTTTATCGTAACAAAAGTTTTGTTAATAATGTAAGAAAAAAATTCAAAATCCAAAAAAAAATAAGTATCCGAAAGGCTCTTAAAGATAAAATACTTAATAATAGTTTTATTTTAAAAAAACTCGAATTGTTGATTCATCCAGTAGTTAGAAAAGAAATGAGAAAATTTACTCAATCAAATAAGAAATCAAAATTTCTATTCTTTGAGATACCTCTTTTAGTTGAAAGCAAGTTAAAAAAATACTTTGATTTAACAATTTTTATAAAAGCAAGAAAAAATATCAGATTAAAAAGATTTAAGTCTAAGGGCGGAAACAGAAAGCTTTTTCAAAAACTAGATAATAGACAGTTAAGTGATGCGAAAAAACAAAAGTTTGCTGACTATGTGGTTGTTAATGAAAAAAATATTCATGTTCTAAAAAAAAATTTATTATATATATTAAAAAGGTATGAATGAAATCTTTTTGGATACAGAAACGACTGGTTTATCTTTTAAAGATGGACATAAAATCGTTGAGATTGCTTGTATAGAAACAAAAGACCTAATACCGACTGGAAATATTTTTCATAAATTAATTAATCCTCAAAGAGATGTCTCAATTGATGCTTTTAAGGTGCATGGTTTTTCAAATGAATTTTTGAATGATAAAGATATTTTTGAAAAAATTGCACATGAATTTTTGTATTTTATTAAAGATAAAAAGATAATAATTCATAATGCACCTTTTGACTTGAGTTTTCTTAATGGTGAATTAAATTTAATAAATCAAAAGCCAATTAATACAAATTTTGTAATCGACTCTCTTGAAATTGCTAGAAATAAATACCCAGGCGTCTCAAATTCCCTAGACGCTTTATGTAAAAAATTTAACATAGATCTCTCAAGAAGAAAAAAGCATAATGCTTTATTGGATTGTGAATTGTTAAGAGAAGTATACATAAACCTTTTAGATGTAAAAGAACCAAAATTTAAATTAGCTCCTAGTTATGAAGAACAAAATAAATTTATAAATAATAATTATAATAAAAGAGTTGTTAAAATTTCTGATATCGAAATTAATCTTCATAAAGATTTTCTAAAGAAAGAATTAAAAAAGAATTTTTATTGAAATTTTTTCATATTGTATAGTTTTTGAAAGTCAACAGTTTCATTTATTTTCACCTCTCTAAAACCAGATCTTTCAAATAAGTAAATAAAAATTTGTCTAAGTTCACTGTAAATTTGTGTTGGCACTTCTACAAGAATAATTTTTTCTAACTCCTCTTTTTCAATTTTATTTGTATCAAGTTCAATAATTGCAGCATAAACTACTTCGGTATTAATTTTTTCGAGATTAGTATTAGTAGGCTGCAAATTAATCGAAGTTAATACTTCGATAATATTCTCTTTTATTCGGCTGCTTTTTATATCGATATTAATTTTATAATTAGCGATATCCTTTGATAACAAAAAAAAAGTTTTTGGACTTGGAATGCTGAAGTTTAAATTTTTGATATATTTTCCGATAATTTTATAATTCATCTTTATCCTTTTTTATTATTTCACCATCTATAGTCCTATTTTCTTTATTTGACTCTCTAATAACTGTTTTTTTTCTTATGGCTAATTTAAAAATTGCATTTCTTGTAAGAGGAATTAGTAATAGAAAACCAAATAGATCTGTAATAAAGCCTGGTATGATTAACAACAAGGCTGCAAATGCAATTGAAGCACCTGATATTAACTCGTTAATAGGTGCTTTGTTTTGATATAAGTTTAAAATTCCTGACCTTAAAGTCTGTATGCCTTGTATTCTAGCGTAATATATACCTATGATAGCAGTCAGGAAAATTAGAGATATCGTGTTAAGCGCCCCAATTTCGTCCCCAATTTTAATCATCAAGAATATCTCTAAAGCCGGTAAACCTATAAATATTAGGAAAAATGTGTTCATTTGTCTGATACAAAATTATATTATTCATGTATATTTATCAAATTATGAGTAACAGTTTTGGCTATTTAGATATAATTTTACTTGGAATGATTGCAGGGTTTATTATCCTGAGATTGAGAAGTATTTTAGGAAGAAAAACTGGTCATGAGTCTAAAGTATACCCAAGTTTTGCCGAAAAGAAATTTAGTATGCCTCAACAGGAAACTAAACCTGTAGATCAAAATTTAGAAGTTTTAGAGGGAAAAGATAAAAAAGAGTTTTTAAAAGGTGCAGAAATAGCTTACGAAAGTATTCTCACATCTTTCGCAAATGGTGATTTGATTAAATTAAAAGCCTTGTTATCTGCGAATATGTTTTCAAATTTTTCCGAGGCTATAAAAGTTAGAAACAAAGATAATATAAAATCAGATTTCACTTTTATTGGTGTTAAAGAATCGTCAGTTGAGAAATATGAAAAAATAAAAGATAATTTGTTTGCTACAGTGAAATTTGTTGCAGAGGTAATTTCAGTTAAAAAAGATAAAGATAATAAAATTATAGAGGGAAATCCTGATAAAATTAAATTTGTAACGGATAGTTGGAAATTCACAAAAAATATAAATAATAAGAGTCCTAATTGGTATTTATCTGAAATCATAAGCAAGTGATTAAAAAAAAGGATCTTTCTCAGGAAGATAAAAAAACTTGGGAAGAATACGTTAATAATCCTTCAGATGTTTATGATAAGGAAAATAATCATTTCAGAAATAATTTAAGAAGAGGCAGATTCAAATTTGATTTACATGGTTTTACCTTAGATAATGCTAATAAAAAAGTTAAAGAAATAATATTTCTTTGTGTAAAAAAAAAATACGAAGAAATTCTTTTTATCACCGGGAAAGGGATTCATTCATCAGTAGGCGAAGATGTTTATGCATCGAAGGATTTTAATAAATTAAAGTTTTCTGTGCCGGAATTTATTAAATCAGATAATGAATTAAATAAATTGATAATATCAATCAAAACTGCTGAGACAAAAAATGGTGGAGAGGGTGCAATTATTATAAAACTAAAGGATTTATAAAATAAATTTGGAAAGGTCTGTGTCTTTTACTAGATTTCCCAAATTATTTTGAACAAAAGCTTTATCTACAGTAATTGTTTCTCCTGCTTTGTCTGTGGCATTAAAACTAATATCATCTAAAACTTTTTCTATAATTGTATGAAGTCTTCTAGCTCCAATATTTTCAACAGATGAATTTACTTCTGCTGATATTTTTGCAAGCATATCTATACCGTCTTCTGAAAATTCCAAGTTTACATCCTCTGTTTTCAGTAAAGCTTTGTACTGTTTAATTAAACTATTATCTGGCTCTTTTAAGATTCTTTTGAAATCATCCTCATTTAAAGCATTTAACTCAACTCTGATTGGCAACCTTCCTTGTAATTCTGGTAAAAGATCAGATGGCTTAGCCAATTGGAAAGCTCCTGAAGCAATAAATAAAATATGATCTGTTTTTATGGGGCCGTGTTTTGTGCTAACAGTTGTTCCTTCGATTAGAGGCAACAAATCTCTTTGAACCCCTTCTCTTGAAACGTCTCCACCAACCCTATCACTTCTTGCTGAAACTTTATCAATCTCATCTAAAAAAACTATTCCATTCTCCTCAGTTGCTTTCTTTGCCTCTTTTATAATTTTATCTTCTTCAATCATTTTATCTGATTCTTGGGCAACTAATATTCCATGAGATTCTTTTACGGTCATCTTTTTCTTTCTACCTTTTTTGCCTCCCATTGATTTACCTAAAATATCCCCAAGGTTAACCATTCCAACGTTTCCACCCGGCATACCGGGTATTTCAAAGCTTTGAATTCCAGACGATGTATCCTGAACTTCTATTTCAATCTCATTGTTATCTAGGTCACCGTTTCTTAATCTTTTTCTAAAACTTTCTCTGGTTGCTACGCTTGCTTTGTTTCCGACCAGCGCATCTAAAACTTTTTCCTCTGCTTTTAACTCAGCTTTAGCTTTTACTTCTTTTCTTTTCCTTTCTCTCTCCATTGCAATTGCAATCTCGATTAAATCTCTAACTATTTGTTCTACATCTCTTCCAACATACCCAACTTCTGTGAATCTTGTTGCTTCTACTTTAATAAAAGGAGCCTCAGCTAATTTGGAAAGTCTTCTTGAGATCTCCGTCTTACCAACGCCTGTCGGCCCTATCATAAGAATATTTTTTGGCAAAACTTCATCTCTCATTTCATCTGTTAAAGCTTGTCTTCGCCACCTGTTTCTCAAAGCTACAGCCACAGCTTTTTTAGCTTCTTTTTGTCCGATAACATATCTATCTAGTTCAGAAACTATTTCTCTAGGTGATAACGCACTTACTTTTGAGCTGCTATTCTTAGAACCTTTTACAAGTTTCAAATTTGTTTCTTTTTTTGATTTAGACATTAAATTTTCTCCATAGAAATATTATTATTTGTAAACACACATATTTCTGAAGCAACTTTAAGGGCTTTTTTTGCTATATCTTCCGCTTTCATATCTGTTTCAATCAATACTTTAGCTGCTGCAAGTGCATAATTACCGCCTGATCCAATTCCTATAATTCCATCTTCAGGTTCAAGAACGTCACCAGTACCTGATATAATAAAACTATGATCTTTATCTGCAACTGCCATAAGCGCCTCTAACCTTCTTAAAAATTTATCACTTCTCCAGTCTTTAGCTAATTCTACCGCCGCTCTTTGTAAATTTCCTGCATGTTTTTCAAGTTTTGCCTCAAGCCTCTCAAATAAAGTTAAGGCGTCCGCCGTTGATCCTGCGAATCCTGCTATTACTCCTCTAGTTTCAATTTTTCTAACTTTTTTTGCCTTACTCTTTAAAACAGTATTACCTAGACTCACTTGTCCATCTCCCGCGACTATTGTCTCCCCTCCTTTTCTTAGGAGTACAATTGTTGTCCCATGCCACTTTTCAGCTGTATTCATATTGCTATATGTGGAGATTAATTTTAAATCTTCAATAGTGATTTATTGATAAAATAGTTATTTAAATATATATCAAAGATAAATCGGCTTAGTTTATGAAAAGAAAAGCGAAAATCATTAGAAAAACAAAAGAAACTAACATTTCTGTCGCGGTCAATTTAGATGGCAAAGGAAAATACAAAATTAAAACAGGAATAGGTTTTTTAGACCATATGTTAGAGCAATTATCTAAACATTCTTTAATAGATATTGAGGTAAAAGCTAAAGGCGATACACACATTGATTTACATCACACAACAGAAGATACAGGTATTGCAATTGGTGAGGCTATAAAGAAAGCTGCAGGAAACAGAAAAGGAATTACCAGATATGCTTCAACAATGATACCAATGGATGAAACTCTAAGCCGGGTTTCAATTGATGTTTCTAATCGACCATATTTAATATGGAAAGTAAATTTACCTGTAGAAAAACTAGGTGAAATGGATTCAGAATTATTTAAAGAGTGGTTCCAAGCTTTTTCCCAGTCAGCGGGTGTCACGCTGCATGTTGAAAATATTTATGGTGAAAATAGTCATCACAAAATTGAGTCATGCTATAAAGGTTTAGCCAGATCTTTAAAAGATGCTTTAGCGATTGATAAAAGGATAAAAAATTCAATACCTTCGACAAAAGGCTCTATTTAAAATAGTGAAAATTTTCCCAGCTATAGATATTAAAGATAATAAATGTGTGAGATTAATAAAAGGAAACTTTGATAACAAAATCGAATATGAAATTTCACCAATTGATCAAGCAACAAAATATAGAGAATATGGATTTAAAAATTTACACATTGTTGATCTGGATGGAGCTTTAACAGGTAAAACAATTAATTTGGATATTATTAAAGAAATAATAATCAAAAACGATTTTAAAGTTGAAGTAGGCGGAGGTGTGAGAAATACAGATAGTATTAATCAATACATTGATGCAGGGGTAGATAAAGTGATTTTGGGGAGTGGTGCAATAAAGAATAAAGAATTTTTAAAAGAAGCATGTGAAAAGTTTCAAAATAAAATTGCTTTAGGATTAGATGCAAAGGACGGTAATCTTTCCGTGTCTGGATGGAAAGAAAATCTGAATATCAAAATTATTGATTTTTTAAAAGAGGTGAATGATTTTGGTATTAGCAGGATAATTTATACTGACATAAATAAAGATGGGATGAAAACAAGTCCCAATTTTGAAGAAACTCAAAATATTGCTAAGATTTCTAATTGCCCTGTTGTTATTTCTGGTGGAGTTTCCTCAATAAACGATATTAGGAAAGCAAAAAGTTTAAATCATAAGAATATCGAAGGTATTATAGTTGGTAAGGCTATCTATGATGGAGATATCAAACTTGATCAATTAGCAAAGGAAATTAATGCTTAAAGTAAGAATTATTCCGTGTTTGGATGTAGACAATGGAAGAGTTGTTAAAGGAATTAATTTCGTAAAACTTAAAGATGCAGGGGATCCAGTTGAGCAAGCAAAAATTTATAGTGAAAATGGAGCTGATGAAATATGTTTCTTGGATATCACTGCATCAAGTGACAATAGAAACACAATGTTGGAAATAGTAAAAAAAACAGCAGAAAAATCATTTGTGCCACTCACAGTTGGAGGGGGTGTACGATCTTTGGAAAATGTTAGAGACCTTTTATTTGCTGGTGCAGATAAAGTCTCAATTAACACTGCTGCTGTTAAAGATATTAGTTTTGTAACGAAAGCCTCAAATAAATTTGGCTCACAATGTATTGTTGTGGCGATAGATGCTAAGAAAACTTCTGAAAATAAATGGGAAGTATTTACTCATGGAGGTAGAAATAAAACAAACATAGACGCCATCGAATTTGCAAAAAAAGTTGAATTATGTGGAGCAGGTGAAATTTTACTAACTTCAATGGATAGAGATGGTACGAAAACTGGATATGATTTAGATCTCCTAAAAAACATAACAAAAAATGCTAATATTCCAGTCATTGCGTCAGGCGGTGTAGGAAATCTCGATCATTTGCATGATGGTATAGTTAAAGGTGGAGCAAGCGCAGTTCTAGCAGCTTCGATCTTTCACTTTGGAGAATACAAAATTAAAGAGGTTAAAGAATATTTGAATTCTAAGAATGTATCGGTAAGGTTATGAGATGTTTGAAAATTTAGAAGAGTTAATTAAAACAATCAGAGAGAGAAGAGGATCTACCCCTGAATATTCATACACAAATAAACTCCTTAATGATAAAAAACTTAGTGTTTCTAAAGTAAAAGAGGAAATAGGCGAGTTAATAGAATCTGTGGAAAAAAATTCAAATAAGATACATGAAGCTGCAGATGTGATTTATCATTTGATGGTTTTCTTAGAGGCTAATAATATAAAGATTGAAGATGTGATGAGCGAACTTAAGAAAAGACAGAAATGATTTACGATAAAAATAACATATTTGCTAAAATTCTAAGGGGAGAAATCCCGTGTAAAAAAGTTTACGAAAATGAACATGTTTTAGCTTTTCATGACATCAATCCTCAAAAGAAAGTTCATGTTTTAGTAATTCCTAAAGGTGAATACATAGATCTTAATGATTTCAACAGCAAAGCTTCAGATAAAGAGATTGTAGAGTTAAACAAAGCAGTAACGCACGTTGCAAACTTAATGGGTGCAAAAGATAAAGGATATCGGGCTTTAACTAATGTTGGCAGCGATGGTGGGCAGGAGGTCCCTCACTTACACTTCCATATATTTGCAGGTGAAAAGATCGGAAAGATGGTCAGCTAATGGTATCAAGAGTGAAAAGATATTTCTTAGAAATAAAAGATTTTTCAAAAACAGTTGATTTGAATCTTCCAGAAAACTTTCAAATTATTTTGGATGATAAAGATAATTTTCACTTAAACAAATTTTTCTACAAACAAATAGGCGTAGATCATTACTGGAGAGACAGATTACTTTGGTCTGATAGCGAATGGGTAAAGTATGTTACGAATAAAAATTTAGAGACTCATGTTCTTAAAAAAGGTGAAGATCTTGTAGGATATTACGAACAAGAATATCATCCCCGATCAAATGAAGTAGAGCTGATTAATCTAGGAGTATTAAAAGAATTTAGAGGTCTGAAGCTTGGTTCAACACTTGTAAATCATGCAATCGCAAGTGCATCAAGAAAAAATCCTGAAAGAATGTGGGTTCATACTTGCAGTTTAGACCACAAACACGCATTACAAAATTATAAATCTAAAGGTTTTGAAATTTTCAAAGAGGAAGAAATTGATTTTGTAGCTTAGTTTATTTCTGGTATTTTAAAGGTATCTTTTTTAAAAACGTCATTTTTAGCAATAATGTTTAGGGAGAAATTTATATTATTGTTGTATTGATCTTTAATCTCCCATCCTTTCAAATCCAGATTTTTTTTGTCAAAAAAAATTGTAATTTCGTTATCACCAAAATAAACTAGCTGAATTATTTGATCAGTTAACTCTAATTCCCCTGATTGTACTATTTCTAAAAGTTTATCCTTATATAAAATATTTAAGAATGGAGATTTTAAAATAGGATAATGGTAAGTTTTGTTATATCTTTTCTGGGTTATTGCTAATCTCTTATCATTTATAACTAATTCTTTTTCCTTGTCGTCAAAGTAATTGCATTTTAATTTTCCAGGAAATTCTAAAAGACAACTACCTTTTTCTGCTTTTTCATTAATTAATTGATCAAATGTAAACTCTAAAGAGTTTAAGCTTTTTAATTGAGCAATTATTTGATCTTTTTCATTAGCTAATAAACTCGTTGTTATTAATAAAAAAAACGAGAGTAAAAATATTTTTTTAAAGAACTTCACGTTTACCAACATGATTTGCTTTACTAACAATACCTTTTTCTTCCATCATATCAATAATTCTAGCAGCTCTATTGTATCCTATCTGTAATTTTCTCTGTAAGAAGCTTGTAGAGGCCTTACCTTCAGTTTTTATAATTTCCACAGCCTGATTGAATAATTCATCCTCATCACCTTCATTTCCAGGCATTAATGAGCTTTCGGTTGTTTCTTGAGAAGTAATTTCTTCCATATAATCTGGCTCTCCTTGTGCTCTTAACGAATTTGTAATTTTCTCAATTTCTTGTTCAGAAACGTAAGGGCCATGAATTCTAACTATTCTGTTTGCTGACGACATGAATAACATGTCTCCTTTTCCAAGTAATTGCTCAGCTCCTTGCTCCCCCAAAATAGTTCTACTGTCAATTTTAGAACTAACTTGAAAAGATATTCTTGTTGGGAAATTCGCTTTTATTGTACCTGTTATTACATCAACACTAGGTCTTTGCGTAGCCATAATGATATGAATACCTGCAGCTCTTGCCATTTGGGATAATTTTTGAATGTAATTTTCAATTTCTTTTCCAGCTACAAGCATTAAGTCTGACATCTCGTCAACTACTACAACGATGTAAGGCATCTTAAGTTTGTGCTTAGCATTATAACCATCAATGTTTCTTACTCCTACCTTGCTCATCAATTTATATCTGCTGTTCATTTCTTTAACTGTCCACGATAAAGCTGATGTAGCTTTTTTAGCGTCAGTAATAACTGGAGTTAATAAATGAGGAATTCCCTCATAAGTAGATAGCTCTAACATTTTTGGATCAATTAAGATAAATTTACAAAGATCTGGACTTAGTTTGTAAAGTAGAGAAACAATTATAGTGTTAATACAAACAGACTTTCCTGAACCTGTGGTACCTGCAATTAAAAGATGAGGCATTGATGTTAAATCACCAATAATTGGCATTCCCGAAATACTTTTACCTAATGCTATCGGGAGTCTTACATCTTTTTTTAAAAATTTATCATAAGAAATAATTTCTCTTAGTGATACGCTCTCTCTTTCCTCGTTTGGAATTTCAATCCCAACCGTATTTTTTCCTGGAATGACCGAAACTCTTGTAGAAGTTGAACTAGTATTTCTTGCTAAATCTTCAGATAAATTAATAATTTTTGATACTTTCACGCCGGGGGCTGGCTCGAATTCATAAAGGCTTACTACAGGTCCATTATTAATTGTTTTAATTTTTCCGTCTATACCAAAGTCTAATAATATTTTTTCCATAAACTCAGCGTCAGGACGATTTTTATTTCCATCGGAACTAAGTTTAGATAAATTTTTTTCTAAATAATTAATATCTGGTAATTTATATTTAGTGTTCGTACTAACTTTCTCTGTTTTAGAAATTGTGTCAGTATCAAATGAAAAAGATTGTTGTGGTTTTTCTAATGTCTGTGGCTGGTCTTCAATATTAATTTTACTAAAATCTGGATCAATACTTACAACAGGCTTTCTTCTAAAAAGTGAAATAATTATTGAGAATACTTTTTTATAATTTATATCGGCTGAAAACGAAAAAAATATTATAGTCAATAAAAGTAGTACATAAATTGAATATGTATTATCAATCCATGGAGCCCAAGTATTGATAAAGTTATAGGTAACTTTTCCAACAAAACCCGAATTGCCATTGTCGATTAGCCAAAAAGAATTATTGAACGTTAAATAGATAAAAACTGTGCCTACAATCAAATAGGCTATAACTAAAAATAGTTTTAAAATTATTCTTCTTAATTCTTTCTTTATTATTAAATCTAATCCCAAAAATAAAAAATTAATTAATAAAAAAAAAGACGCCAAACCAAAACTTTGAAAAAAAAAACCCGCGACGCTACTTCCATAAATCCCAAAAAAATTTTCGATCTCGAAGCTCCTGTCTCCATAAATGAATGAAGGATCTTCAGGAGAATATGTTGTAAAGGCGATTGCGAGTGCGACACTTGATAAAATTAAGATCAAACCTAGCAATTCAAAGGTTCGCTTTTTCAAAAAATTTGTTACACTATCTAAAAAGTTTGTATTCATTGCGAATCGATTACGTACTTTTTACCATTTTATGAAAGTGTTAAAAATTGTTATATGACAAAACAGAGAATATGCATTGTTGGAGACGGTCTTTCAGGCTTAATGACAGCTGTAGTTTTGGCTAAAGTACCAGGCCTAGAGGTGAATTTAATAGCTAAAAAAGGCACAAAAATTAAAGATAATAGGACTACTGCTATTTCGGATACAAACCTCAAGTTTATTAATCAAAATATTACCAGCCTAGAGCAAAAGTTGTTCTGGCCCTCAAAAAAAATTGAACTTTTTTACGAAACTTCTAAGGAAAAAATAAATTTTTTAAATCTCAACGAAGCCAACTCCAATCTTATGTATGTTTTCGAAAATGATAAAGTTAAAAGCGCATTGATGAAAGAAGTTTCAAAAAATAAAATTAAATTAATTAGAAAAGATGTAAAAAACTTAGAGGAATTTAAAAATTATGATTTAGCTATTCTTTGTATGGGTGGGCAATCTAAAATTTACAATGAAATAACAAAAATAAGATCTATTAAAAAAGATTATAAAGAAGTAGCCATCACAGGTTATGTAAAACATAGTTTTAAGACTCTCAATGCAAGTCAATTCTTTTTAAAAGAAGGCCCACTAGCTATACTTCCTTTTTCAAAAAATTATTTCTCTTTCGTTTGGAGTGTAAAAAAATATTTTTTCGAAGATAATTCAAAAAAAATTCCAACTTTAGTTAAAAACAAAATATTAGAAATATTGAAGAATAAACAAGATATCACTATTAGTAATATTCAGTCCTATCCTATTTCTCTTAGTTTAAGGAGACAATATCATCAAAAAAATATATTAATTCTTGGCGAGGGTTTGCACACTATTCATCCTGTAGCTGGCCAAGGTTTTAATTTAGTCTTAAGGGATATAAAAAAACTAAAAGAAATTATTAAATATTACGTGGGTTTAGGTATTTCTATTAAAAATAGCTATGCGTTAAACGATTTTTACAATAGTAGAAAACCTGAAAATACTATCATGAGTTTAGGTGTTGATGCTACTCATAGCTTCTTTAAACATAATAAATATTTAGATCCATTCAAAGAAATAATTGTAAAAAATATTAAGAATAACGAAACATTAAAAAAAGTCAGTAAAATAATCTCTAATCGAGGTTTATCATTTTAATTCAATGAACATTTATGCGTTATCTTCAGGTAGAGGACCCTCTGGAATAGCTATCGTTAGAATATCAGGCAGTGAAACACTCAAGATTTGTCAAAATTTGATTAAGTCTAAAGATATAAAGTCGAACGAAGTTAATTTTTGTAAGTTCTATAACCCTAACAATGGTAATGTAATAGATCCGGAGGCTCTATTATTGTGGTTTCCTGGGCCAAATAGCTACACTGGAGATGATCTAGCAGAATTACAAATCCATGGAAGTAACGCAGTAATAAACGCTTTATTAAGAGTACTTTCCGAGCAAAAAAACTGCAGATTAGCTGAACCAGGTGAGTTCACTAAAATTGCATTTCAAAATGATAAAATCGATTTGTTAAAAGCAGAAAGTATAGGAGATCTAATCCATTCAGAGACGGAACTACAAAGACAACAAGCAGTTAAATTAGTTCAGGGTAATGCATCAAATTATTATAATGATCTGAGGGAAAAAATAATAAAATCTCTTGCTTTTATAGAAGCAAAAATTGATTTTGCAGAGGAAGATCTTCCAGAAAAAGTACTAAAAGATGCACACAAATCAATTAAAGAAATCCATTCAGAAATTACAAAAATAATTGAAGATAATAAAGTTGGAGAAAAAATTAGAGATGGTTTTAGGGTTTCAATTACAGGAGAAGTTAATGCAGGTAAATCATCATTACTAAATTTACTTTCAAAAAGAGAAGTAGCAATTGTGTCAGATGAGGCTGGTACGACTAGAGATGTTATAGAAACTTATTTAAATTTGGATGGATATCCTGTAATTCTGGCTGATACTGCTGGTATAAGAGAAGCTAAAAGTGAAATTGAAAAAAAAGGTATTTCTTTAGCGTTAGGAAAATCAAAAGAAGCAGATTTAAATATAATAGTCATTGATAATTCGTCAAAAAAAATTAACAAAAAAATACAGAATATGATTAATAAAGATACTATAATTTTTTTAAATAAATCAGATGTTTCAGATAAACAAAATCATAATTTTAATGTTGATACAGTTTTAGCTTCAGTAAAAAATAATAAAAATATCGACAAATTAATAGATTTGATTAAAGCTAAGTTGAGCAAAAAATTTACATCCAATAATAGCGCTTTAATTACTAGAGAAAGGCACAGAGTTAAGCTAAATGATTGTTTAAAAGAAATTGATAAGTTTCTTAAAAAGGATCAAAACAAAGAACTCGAATTAGCAGCAGAGGACCTTAGAATGGCCACACGACATCTTGGTAGCATCGTCGGTAAGGTAGATGTGGAAGAAATACTTGGATCTATATTCAAAGACTTCTGTATCGGTAAATAAAATACTTCTTGTATTATTAATCTAGAGGTTTACATTCACAGAATGACAAAACAAAGCTATGATGTAGTAGTTATAGGTGGAGGACACGCCGGATGTGAAGCAGCAGCAGCTTCTGCTAGAATGGGCGTAAATACTGCTCTTTTTACTCATAAAATCGAGACTATTGGTGAAATGTCTTGCAATCCCGCTATAGGAGGGCTTGGAAAAGGGCATCTAGTGAGAGAAATCGATGCTTTAGATGGTGTAATGGGTGTAGTAGCTGATAAATCAGGTATTCAATTTAGATTATTAAATAGAAGTCGTGGCCCAGCAGTGCAAGGACCAAGGACTCAATCAGACAGAGCTTTTTATAAAGAGCATATGCAAAAGATTTTATTAAATTATGAAAATTTAGAGGTAGTAGCAGATCCTGTTGTCAAATTTTTATTTGAGGAAGATAAAATTATAGGTTTTGTATGTCAAAGTGGAAAAGAGATAAGAACTAAAGAGCTAATCTTAACTACTGGTACATTTCTTAATGGTCTAATACATATAGGTGAAACACAAATACCAGCTGGCAGGTATGATGAGAAACCATCAACTGGTTTAAGTGAACAATTAGCAAAATTTAAAATGCAAATTGGAAGATTAAAAACCGGAACTCCTCCTAGATTAGATGGAGATACAATTAATTATGATGATTTAGAAATGCAGCCAGCAGATGATGATCATTACTATTTCTCTTTCTTAACATCCAAAATTGAAAACAAACAAATTAAATGTGGAATGACCTACACTAATAATGAAGTCCATAAGATCATCAGTAATAATATTTCTCGTAGCGCAATGTATTCGGGAAATATTAAAGGGGTTGGACCACGATATTGTCCTTCTATTGAAGATAAAGTTGTAAAATTTAAGGAAAAACAACAACATCAAATATTTCTTGAACCCGAGGGATTAAAGGACAATACTATTTACCCAAATGGTATATCTACTTCTCTTCCAGAGGAGATACAGGTCAAAATATTAGCTAAAATCAAGGGTTTGGAGCGAGTAAAGATGAAAAGGGCAGGTTATGCTATAGAGTACGATTATGTTGATCCAAGGGAGCTTAACGCTACGTTAGAAACTAAAAAAATTAAGTCACTATTTTTAGCAGGACAAATTAACGGTACTACTGGTTATGAGGAAGCTGCTGCACAAGGTTTGATAGCAGGAATTAATGCTGCTTTAAAAATTAAAAATAAATCAGAATTTATTTTAGACAGATCAACTTCTTACATTGGTGTGATGATTGATGATTTAATAACCAAAGGTGTTACTGAACCATATCGTATGTTTACTTCCAGAGCCGAATATAGATTATCATTAAGAGCTGATAACGCAGATCAGAGATTAACAGATCTGGGCATAAATTTGGGTGTAGTAGGTTCTGAAAGAGAAAAATTATTTTCGGAGAAGAAAAAAAATATTTCTTCACTTAATAATTTTTTAGAATCGAAATTTCTGACTCCAAATGAAGCAAAAAAATATAATATAAAAATTGCTATGGATGGAGTCAAAAGATCATGCTTAGAGGTGATGGGTCAACGAAAAGTAAATATGGCAAAAATAAGACAAATTTTTACTGACATACCCCTATTCCCTGTCTCAATAGAAAAGCAGGTTGTAACAGATGCTCATTATATGGGTTATCTGAAGAGACAGGAGCGAGATATTAAATCTTTTAAGAAAGATGAGTCAGTTATTATACCTCAGAATATAAATTATGAAAATTTAAGTGGTTTGTCTAACGAGGTCAAGTCAAAGCTTATCTCTATAAGACCTAAAACGTTAGGGCAGGCAATTAGAATAGACGGCATGACTCCTGCTGCTATAATAATCTTGTTATCTCACATCAAAAAGTTAAAATTCAAAGCTACTGCTTAATGCAGGCCAATGAAGTTATAAGAATTCTTCATAAACAGCTTAATTATAGTGAGAAAAATATATCAGACATTAAAATATTCATAAATGAATTAATAAAAGCTAATAGAAAGCATAATTTCATCTCAAAAAGCACGGAAAACGATATTTGGCACAGACATATTCTTGATTCAGCTCAATTGGTAAAATTTATCGATTTTTCAAAGGGCTCTTTGTCGGATTTAGGCTCTGGAGCTGGTTTTCCAGGTTTGATTTTAGCTTTATTTAACAAAAATAAGGGCTTTCACGTTAAATTATATGAAAAATCACCAGTTAAAAGGGCTTTTTTGAGGGGTTTAAGTGATAAATTATCATTAAAAGTGGAAATACGTGGTAATGTTTATGATGAATATATTGATACAGAGTACATAGTCTGTAGAGCTTTTAAAAAATTAGAGGCGGTAATACAAGTTTCACGTGAAATTGCTAAAAAGTCACATAAATTAATAATTTTAAAAGGTCAAAACGCACAGGAAGATTTAAAAAAAGCTTTCAATAAGGAAAAATACGATTATAAATTTGAAAATAGCATAACAAACAAAGACTCTAAAATAATTATAGTCAATTTTAAAAAATGACGACAACAATTTCAGTGATCAATCAAAAGGGCGGAGTAGGAAAAACTACAACTGTAATCAATTTAGCTGCTTCACTGTCCATTTTGGGTCAAGCAAATCTTGTTTTAGATCTAGACCCTCAGGGAAACGCTACGACAGGATTTGGAAAAAGTAATAGTGATGAAAATAAAAATATTTACAATTTATTAATTAAAAAAATTAATCTTAAGCATGCGATACAAAAAACCAGTATTCAAAATTTAGATATCGTAGGATCACATGTAAATTTATCTGGATTAGAAGTTGAAACTGCAAACGATTCTAAAAGAGCATTTGTTTTAAAAGAAATATTATCATCGCAAAAATCGGGATTACTTAAAAAGTATGACAATATATTTATAGATTGTCCTCCTTCATTAAGCTTACTAACTATTATGTCTTTAGTCGCCTCAGATGAGTTATTAGTTCCTTTACAAACAGAATTTTTTGCCTTGGAAGGTATTACGCAATTGGTAAAAACAATAGACAGAATAAAAGAAAATCTTAATCCGTCACTTTCTATAAGAGGAATACTTTTAACAATGTTTGATAAAAGAAACAAACTTTCATCAGAAGTGGATAGGGAAGCAAGAAATTATTTTAAAGATAAAGTTTATAAAACTGTGATCCAAAGAAACGTAAGATTATCCGAAGCGCCATCACATGGATTACCTTGTGTTATATATGATAAAAGCTGTGTAGGAAGTAAGTCATATTTCAAATTAGCTGAAGAGTTTAAAAATAAAATAGAGAGTGTTGCATGAGTGGAAAAAAAAAGGGTTTAGGTCGAGGTTTGTCCGCACTTTTCGGTGATGAAAAACCTCAAACTAAATCTCAAGATACTAAAAGATCTAACACTGTTTTAATTAGTGATTTAAGCCGAAATCCTTATCAACCAAGACAGCATTTCAGCGAGGAAAAACTTGAAGAATTAGCTAAATCTATTAAGAAAAATGGCATTATTCAGCCTATTGCTGTACGACCGAATAAAATTGAAAATGGCAAATACGAGATCGTAGCTGGGGAAAGAAGATGGATGGCTGCTCAAAGAGCTGGTCTTCACGAGATTCCAGTTACAATTTTAGATTTAAGCGATGTTGAGTCTTTGGAAGTGGCAATTGTTGAGAATATACAAAGAGATGATCTAAATCCAATAGAAGAAGCTCGTGGTTATAAAAGATTAAACGAAGAATTTAAATATGACCATGAAAGTATCTCAAAATTAATGTCAAAAAGCAGGAGTCACATTAGTAATACATTGAGGTTATTAACTCTTCCAAAAGATGTAGTCGCGATGTTAGAAGAGGGAACTTTATCCTCGGGTCAAGCAAGACCCTTGATTGGTTTGTCCAACGCTTCTTCGATTGCAGAAGAAATTGTTTCAAAAAATTATAGTGCTAGAAAAGTTGAATATCTTACAAGAAATAAAAAGAACACGGATAAATCTTTCAAAAAAATTGATACTGATATTTTAAAAGCCCAAGAAAAAATTGAAAAGAATTTAGGACTTAAAGTTATAGTAACTAATAAAAAAAATAATTCTGGTAAGATAACTATACAATATAAAGACTTAGATCAATTTCAGCTAATATCAAATTTGCTTACTAAGAATTAGCTGTAGAACATATATCCAATAGAAGTTTTTTTAAAAGTAAATTTTTATTTATTAAGGAATTTGATTTTATTTGAATTTCTATTTCATAAGTATTATTTAAAACTTTTCTTATTTTTTCTAAACTCCATTTTTCTAATTGTTTCAGGTAAATTGGCTTGTCTTTCCAAAATATGGGTGGTTTAATATTTGAGATAGCTTGTTCTAAACCTCCCGATTTTGCTTGTTTCTTTATCTGATAAAGTTTTGTTAACCTTTGATTAATCAAACTTAAATAATATATATCTTTGTCAGGTTCGATAATTGTATCTGAAAGATATTCGTTGGTTTTTTTTCTATTTCCAATTATAGCCTCGTCTTTCAACAAATTAAAATCATCATTCGTTCTTGCATCCAGTAGAGCCTCAAGGTCCTCTTTAATTATTTTTTTATTTTCAAAACAAATAATTATTTTTTCCAATTCATTGTTAAGTTTTGTTCTATCGAGATTACTATTATCGCAGATTAAGTTTATAATGTAAGGACTTACTCCTTCAAAATCTTTTAATTTGTTTTGAATTATTTTTTTAATAGAAATTTCATTGTCAGCATAACATGGCACACATGCTAAGTTTTGCTGTTTTTCAAACAAATTCCTTAATTTTGATTTTTTATCAAGAATATCAGCGAAGAGGTAAATTTGATTGTCTCCCACATGCCTAATATTCTGTTCTAGTATGTTAAAAATTTTATCATTAACATTTTCTAGAAAAAAAATTTTCTTTTTTTGAAAAAGAGAAATATTTTTTATTTCTCTGATAAGAAAACTTTCATCTTTTATTATTTCCTCCTGATAAAAGTCAAATGTCTCATTTTCAAGACTTCTATTTTTGATTTTTTTTTTAAACTCGTGTTTTAGACCAAAATTCTCACCGTAAAACAAAACAACCTTTTCGGTAAGACTTTCTAAGTTTTGCTCAATTAAATAACTTTTATATATCATTTAATCTTCTTGTTATTTCATTTAAAACATTGTCGCCTATACTTTCAGATAGACTACGTATAGTTTTCTTTTCATTATTTAATGTTTGTGTGTGTTGACTTTCTACTTTGTAGTCAGAGGTTTTACTTATTGAAAATTGATCTTTATAAGCATTTTCAATAACGTTAAAAACTACATTAACATTTATTGTAATTTCATATTTTGTAATTTCGTTTTTGATATTTTTTTCTTTAACAATTTTGTTTTTAGCACTATCAATACTTATTAAAAGGTCTTTAGTTTGAACATTGCTTGAGTTTACTGAAAGTTTATTTTTAATTATGTAATTGATTCTTTTATCACCCGAGGTACTCACTTCTATTACATTAAAATTTTTTTCAGTGTTCTTAACAACGCTGAATCCACAGGCATTTAAAGGTAACACCATTAAAATTATAAGAACTAATTTATACCTCATACTTATTTTGGTATAATGTAATTGATAATTTTATTTTTTACAAAGATAGTTTTTAAAATTTTTTTATCCTGTATATATTTTTTTGCTTTTGAATTTTTTCTAATGATACTATCTATATCTTTTTCAACTAAATTCTTTTGAATTGTAATTATATCCCTTGTTTTTCCATTAATTTGGATAGCTAATTTAATCTCCTCTAATAAATTAGCTTCAATTTTTGGCCAATCATTTTTTGTTTTAGATTTGTGAAGTTCCAAACATTCGTATGACAAGTGAGGGATAAATGGAATCATTAATTTCATTACGAGGATAATATTTTCTTTTAAAAGATTATTACTTATATTGGATTCGTAAGCATCTTTAAAAACTTTATAAATTTCATAAAAATGAGCTATCGAAACATTAAATCTAAAACTCTTAATAGAATTATCTATTTTTGCCGTAAAGCTCTTGATGACCAAATCGAACTTTTTTTCAAGCTTTTTATCAATATCTTTATTCTTTCTCTTATGTATTAAAAAATTTAAATTCCAAATCTTCTGCAAAAATTTATTCGCAGATGTCACCCCTGTATCTGACCATTGAACATCTTTCTCTGGCGGGCTGTCCGACAGAATGAACCATCTCACAGCATCTGCACCATATTCATTAATCATAGTCTCAGGATCAATTGTATTTTTTTTTGATTTAGACATTGACTCAGGTGGACTAACTATAACTTTACTTTTATCTTTTTTTTGTATGTAAGTATTGGTGTCAACTTTTTCTACCTCATTTGGATAAAGCCAGTTTCCTTTTTGATCTTGATAAGTTTCATGACAAACCATTCCTTGAGTGAATAAATTTTTAAAGGGTTCAATGATATTAAAATTTTTTTTAAATTTTTTAATACCTTTTGTAAAAAATCTAGAATAAAGAAGATGTAAAATGGCGTGTTCTATACCACCTATGTACTGGTCCACAGGCATCCAATATTTTACTTGTTTTTCGTCAAAGGGAGAAGAAGAGTGATTTGGAGAGCAAAATCTTAAAAAATACCAAGAGGAGTCAACGAAAGTATCCAAAGTATCGGTTTCTCTAATAGCCTTTTTTCCAGTTGATTTCTGCAATGTATTTTTCCAATGAGGATGATTGTCTAGAGGATTCCCTTTTGAATTAAGATCAACATCGTCTGGTAGCTCTATAGGTAATTCACTTTTATCTACTGGAACTACGCTGCCATCTTCCAGATATATCATGGGTATAGGACAACCCCAATATCTTTGTCTAGATATTCCCCAATCTTTAAGACGGTACAAAGTTTTTCTTTTTCCAATATTTAATTTCTCAATTTCATTTATTATCTTCTCTTTCGCTGAAGAAATATTTAAATTGTTTAGAAATTCTGAATTAATTAGTGTGCCGTTTCCAGTATACGCTTCTTTTAAAGTTTCAACATCGTTACCGTCCGAAACAACTTTTATTATTTCCAGTCCATATTTTTTTGCAAAATCAAAATCTCTTTGATCATGTGCTGGGCAACCAAATATAGCCCCGCTTCCATAGTCCATAAGTACAAAGTTAGCAAAATATATTGGAATTTTTTTATTCTCAACAAAAGGGTGCTTGGCAAATAAATTAGTATTAAATCCGAGTTTGTCTGCATTTGCTAAAGCCTCCTCAGTGGTACCAGTTTTATCGCATTCTTTTTTAAAATTTAAAAATCTTGGATTTGTTTTGAAGTCCTCCGACAAAGGATGATCAACAGATAAAGCTAGAAAACTCGCACCAAAGATTGTATCTGGCCTTGTAGTAAATATATTTATTTTTTTTTTATTTGATATTTCGAAAATTATTTCACAACCGATAGATTTCCCTATCCAGTTTTTTTGCATTAGTTTAACTTTTTCAGGCCAACCTTCAAGAGATTCTAGGTCGTTTAGTAATTCATCAGTAAATTTTGTTATGTTAAAAAACCACTGAGATAATTTTTTTCTCTCTACAATGGCATTTGATCTCCAGCCCCTTCCATTTATTACTTGCTCGTTTGCAAGAACTGTTCCCTCTGCAGGATCCCAATTAACGTATGTTTCTTTTCGAGATATTAAACCTGCATTGTAGAAATCAATAAACAATTCTTGCTGATGCTTATAATATTCTTTATCACAGGTGGAAATTTCTTTGTCCCAATCTATCGATAGCCCAAGCAATTTTAGCTGAGATTTCATTGTTTGAATATTCGTATTTGTCCATTTCCTAGGATGTAATTTATTTGATTTAGAAGCATTTTCAGCTGGTAAGCCAAAAGCATCCCAGCCCATGGGATGTAAAACGTTAAATCCATTTAGATACTTATATCTAGCAATCACATCGCCAATAGTATAATTTCTTACGTGTCCCATATGGATTTTCCCCGACGGGTAAGGAAACATCTCTAAGCAATAGAACTTTTTATCTTTTTCTGTTTTTTTTACAGATGTAGCATTTGCATCGTCACGCCACTTTTTTTCAATTTTTTGAAAATTATATCTTTCCATTAGCGTATGAAGATATTAGTTTTTCTTTTTTTTATTTTTAGACTCAAGATCATATTGAGCAGCTTTGGTTAAAATTGAACGTTGAAGTTCATATTTAATTTTTGAGTCAATTTCACTAATCGAACAATTTTCATTTGTTTTACATTTTTTATTATGCACAATTATTTTTACACTATTCGATTGTATTTCATTAGAGAGAAATCTTACAGTAATCTTAATTGAGTCATTAGAATTGCTGGAATCGCTATACCAATCTGTTATTATAATTCCACCAGAGTAATCCACTGTTGTTAAAGGCATAAAATCAATTAACTCTAAAGATGCTCTCCACAACGGATTAGATGAACTAAATTCATAAGTGGTTTTTTTATTACCACCCACCATACCTTTTAAACTTACACCTCTTCCTTCATCAATGTTTTTTCTTGCCCTTTCCTTGGCTGCATGGGGGACTGATTTATCTACTTTTTTTGGTTTGGCGAATTCGGGGATTGCGCAAGATGAGATTGATAAAACTATAAAAATTGTAATGAAAAAAGTACAAAAAATTTTGAAAATACAATGTTTGATTGATTTTTTATAAATTAAGCTCATTATTAAGCTATATAGTCAAAAAAAGGCTTATTCTAGTCATCTTTTTAATTGTTGTAAAAATGCAACATACTTATCAAAAAAGCATATATATTACTAGTTTTTTGACATTTAGCATTAATTTTCAATTAAATAATATCATTAATTTAAATAATTAAATTAAACAAAGGAAAATAAATGAAAATAACTAAAATATTAGTTGCTCTATCGTTCTTGTTTGGTGTTTCAACAGCAAATGCTGGTGAATTAACTGTAACAGGTAGTATGGAAGCAACTTACCACTCTGAGGACGATACTACTACGGGTAACCCTCTTGGTGTTGACAGAGAATTAAAATTTTCTGGTTCTACAGAGTTGGACAACGGTATGACTGTAACAGTTATGCAAGATACAACTGATAGCTTAGGTTACGGTGATTCTAAAATAACTTTTGGTAATGTAATGGGTTATGGGATTGATGTTTATGTAGGTGCTGACGGAAGCCCAGTAGACGCAATCGACGATGTTACACCAACTGCTTATGAAGAAGCTAACGGATCAGGATCAGGTACATACACTAATGTTGACATTGGTGGATTAGCTGGTGAAATGGGAATCGGATTTAAATTCAGCCTTCCAATAGTTGGAGCTGTAGACTACAAATACATTCCAAAAGTTGACGGAAGTGAAAATGCAGATAATGCTAATTCATCTGACACAAGTGCTTCAGTAGGATCTGGACAATCAGTTTCTGTTAAAACAAATTTAGCTGACATTCCTGTGTTAGGTTCGTACCTTGATGGTGCAACATTAACAATGGGTTATGAGGAAGACGAAGTATCAACAATTGCTGCTACAGAAGACGCAGTAGATGGTACAATAGCTCTTAACTACTCAACAGGAAATTTCGCATTTGGTGTGCAAAGAAAAGCATCATCTAAAGGTGAAACAACTGCTAACGGTAACGAAATCTTCTACAAAGATTTAGTTATTGGTATTTCATATGCTGTAAATGATAATTTATCTATTTCATACAACACATATGAGTCAGAGAAACACGATTTCTCTGCTGTTGACAAAGTTCAGAAATCAAGTGCGATTAACGTTGGTTACACAATCGGCGGTATGACAATTGGTTTCCAAGAAGCTAAAACAGATAACGACGCTTACGTAGACAACCAATCTGATGACACTAGAACACTAGGTGTTTCAGTTTCGTTTTAATTAGTAGTTAATACTTATTTAAAAAAGCCGGTTAGAAATAGCCGGCTTTTTTTTTATTTCTGACATTAAAGCAAAACCCTCAGATCGAACTGTTTTTAATTTATTTAAGTTCAATAATTTAATACCACCTAATGGAATAATTTTTCTATTTATATCAAGGAGTCTGTTAAATTTTATGACTCCATAAAATTTTTCTTTAGGTGCGTAATCTACTTTAAAAAGTTTAGAAACTAACACATAATTACATCCTTGTTTTATTTTAAAAGTCATTTCTGCTACAGTATGCGCCGATCCAATAATGATTTTATTGGGTTGTTTAAAATAAGAATGTTTAATACTTGTGTTCCAAGAAGATAAATATATTCCATCAGAATTTAAAAGACGAGCTAAAAACACATCGTTTGCTACAAAAAATGAAAATTTTTTTAATTTACATCTATTTCTGAATTTTAATAACTCACTAAATATTTCTTTTTTTTCTGTATTTCTATAAATTAAATAAAATTTGTTATTAGCTTTGATTTTATTTAAATTTATATCGTGTATACTTTTAATAATTAAAAAATATTTTTTTTTATAAGAGAACATTGTGAGCAGCATAATAGAAAGATTAGATAAAATAAAATTGAATATTAATTCGAAGAAGCCTCAAAAGGCTATAAATATAGTTGCTGTTAGCAAAACTTTTTCTTTAGATCATATAAAACCTTTAATAAAAGTCGGACATGAACACTTTGGTGAAAACAAAGTACAGGAAGCAATATCAAAATGGCAAGATGTAAAAAAGCATAATAAAATAAATTTACATATGGTAGGTAAGTTACAAAGCAATAAAGCAAAATCAGCTGCAGGGATTTTTGATTATATTCATTCTTTAGATAGTCAAAAGCTCGCAGATATTCTATCATCTTACGAAAAAGATAATAATAAGTTTTTGAAGTATTTTATCCAGGTCAACATTGCTTACGAGACTCAAAAATCTGGGCTTCCAATTAATGAAGTAGAGTCATTTTATAATTATTGTAAAATTGAAAAAAACTTAGATATTCTAGGTTTAATGATTATTCCTCCAAATGATGGAAACTCTTCCAAATATTTTAAAACTTTAAGTGAGTTAAATGTTTCTTTAGGACTCAAGGATTTGAGTATGGGAATGTCTGCAGATTATTTAGAAGCTATAAATCATGGATCTACATATGTTAGGATTGGTAGCTCGATATTTGGTAAAAGACTTTAAGAAATTACAATTTTTGTTTTTTTATTAATTTCACTAACTATCCGCTTTAGCACTTTTTTCCTGATCGCTATACAACCTCTTGTAGGTGTAAATTTTTTTTTAGCAACGTGCAAAAAAATTGCGCTACCTTTATTTTTACGAACAGGGGACATATTAAAATCTAAAACTAAGATAATGTCATATATATTATCATTTCTCCAAATCTTCTCATGACTATAGTTGAAAGGTAATTTAATTAACCTATTGTATTGTTTAGACTTAGCATCATCGCACCAACCCATTTTTTTATTAATAATCATTTTTTTAAGTTTAGATCGAAGTTTTTTTAATCTATCTTTTCGATAAAGGATTCCTTTTATTTTATAAGTACCTTTTGGAGTAATTAGGTCACCTTCTTTTTTCTTAACATCAATTCCTCTTTTACCAACAGCGCATTTTACTTTATAATGTCTAAAGTAAAGAAATTTATTTTTTACCACAATATGCATAAATTGAACATTTTACTATCCGGTCCCAATAATTTTATTTCAACAATAAACGAACTTAAACAATATTTAAAGTTCAACCTTAAATATAACGATAAAAAATCTTTAGATATATCTTTAATTAATTTTGATGTCTTAATTTTCCATCATGATTCTTATGAAATCTTAAAACAAAAAAACGATTTTAAAAAAATAAAAAATATAAAAATTTTGATTACCAAAAAAAAATCAAAATTTAGTGATAAATTTGATGCTATAATAACATTACCTACTTCGATTAAAGAAATAAATGAAGTAGTCGAGACTAGTTTTGCAAAAAAACAGTTTAATCTTAATTCATCAATTAAAATAAAAAAATATTTTTTAGATAAAAATGAGAAAAGATTAATTAAAGATAATTTTTATATAATATTAACTGAAAAAGAAATTAAACTTTTGGAGCTATTTTTAATTAAGAAAAAAGCAATATCTAAAAATGAAATTTTATCGCTCGTCTGGCATTACTCAGAAGATGCAGATACTCACACAGTAGAAACACATATTTATAGGTTAAGAAAAAAAATTCAGGAAAAATTTTTAGATAATAATTTTATTTTGAATAATAAGGATGGTTATTACTTATGAAGAAGAGGAATAAAATTGCAATCGATCTATTTTCAAAAAAATACCGTAAGCGTATAATTAAGCCTAAAAAAGGAAAAGGAAGTTTTAAAAGAAAAAAAAGATAGGTTAAATTAATCTTGCTCCAATAATCTGGATTACTTTTGATGACATTTCGGTTCCTTTTTCCAAACATTCTCTAATTGTTTTCCCATTAATGTATCCATGAATAAATCCACCTGCAAATAAATCGCCAGCTCCTGTTAAATCTTTAATTTCTAAATTTTTTTTTGATGAACATTCTATAATATTGTTTCCATGTATTGCTATAGCACCATTTTCACCACGGGTTATGACAATTAATTTATTTAAATTTTTTGAAAAGTTAATAACCTCATCAAATTTTTTTTCACTTATCAATGATAAGATTTCTTGTTCATTTGCAAAAGTAATATCCAATTTATTTTTTACTAAATTTAAAAATTGAGATTTATGTCTTTCAACACAGAATAAATCAGACAAAGACATTGCAACTTTTTGAGAGTGATTTATTGCTTTTTCGAATGCTTTTCTTGGTTCGCCTTCATCCCATAGATAACCTTCTAAAAACAGAATTTCACTTTCTTTCACTGCCTTAACATTAATATCATTTTCATTTATTTTTCCTGCAGTTCCAAGAAAAGTGCACATTGTTCTCTCTGAGTCTGGAGTTATTAAAATTAGGCAAGTTCCAGTTGGAGTAGCCTCTTTTTTTTTGACGTATAAGTATTTTACTTTTTCTTTTGTTAAACCTTCTTCATACTTATTTCCCAAATTATCATCGCTGACTTTGCCTATAAAACCAACTTTGTTACCAAGTTGAGATAATCCGACTATTGAATTCGCTACTGAACCACCTGAAATTGTTTCCTCTATTTTTAAATTTGATAATAATTTCTTGAATTCACTCTCATCTACGAGCTTCATTGTACTTTTGGTTAATTTATTTTTAAGCAGAAAATCGTCATTTACTTTACAAATAACATCTACTATGGCGTTACCAATTCCCAGAACTTTCATTTAAGCCTTCTTAGTTTTCTTTGGTTTACGTCTATTTGGATAACAGCTTTTACATATTTTACAAGTTATTCCATAGCATTCTCTTGCTTTACAAAACTGTCTTCCATACCAAATTATTTGTAGATGAAGTTTGTTCCAATGCTTCTTTGGAAAAATTTTTTTTAAATCTTTTTCAGTTTCAACTACATTTTTTCCGCTTGTCAGACCCCATCTTTGAGCCAATCTGTGTATATGAGTATCTACTGGAAAAGCAGGATAACCAAAACCTTGAGACATAACTACACTTGCAGTTTTGTGCCCAACACCTGGTAGTTGCTCTAATTCTTTAAATGTTTTTGGGACTTTGCCATTATAATTTTCCATTAAAGACTTTGATAAGTAAAAAATACTTTTAGCTTTTACTCTAAAAATACCAATTTTTTTTATTAATCTTTCAATTCTTTTTCTGCCTAGTTTTACAAAATGATCTGGTTGATTATATTTTGGATAAATTTTTCTTGTAACATTATTTACATTTACATCTGTACACTGTGCTGATAACAAAACCGAAATCAATAGAGTAAAAGTATTCTTATAATTTAATGGTATAGGAACTTTTGGATATGTTTTATTTAATATTTTAATAATAATTTTAGATTTTACTTTATTATTCACTTTCAAGTACTTTTTGTTTAGCTTTAGAGAATTCTTCGCGAGTGAGATCTCCAGATTTAAACATCTCTCTTAGAAGATTTAGCTGACCAGCTACTGTTTCTGTTGAATTTCTTAAAATTTCAGAATTTACTAGATCTACATTATCACAATTCTTTTTTTTCATTATCTTTAATAGGTGATAGGTTCTTTCATTAGCCGCTTTAATTGCTTTATCAGCATTATGGTATGAAGTTGCCATTGCAGGCCAAAATAAAATAAACCTAGCCATATTGCCGCCTGTATTTTCTTTTTCATACAAAGCATCTCGCTTAAATTTTTGAGCCTCTGCTACAGCAATTTCTAGTTCATCACAGTTTTTCTTTTGATCAAGAGGATTTTCAACATCCACAACTTCTGGTGTTGCGCATGATATAAATAGCGTAAATAGTGACAGAAAGGTTAAAATCTTCACAAATATAATTTATTTAAATTTTATTTAAAATTCAAAAGATTTCTCATCGTATAGAGCCCAGGTTTTTTTTTTATTATCCATTTTGCTGCACTAAGCGCGCCCTCAGAATAAAGAGCTCTATCAAAAGACTCATGATTTAAAGTTACAACTTCTTTACCACTTGAGAAATTTACCTCGTGTTTACCTATTACAGATCCTTTCCTTATTGAATTGATATTTATCTTTTTACTATAAGGAAAAGTGCTTTTATTCAGGTACCTTTTGCCCAAAATATTATTGAGTTTTTTATTTTTACCATTTGCAATACCCTCCCCAAGCATCAAAGCAGTACCTGATGGATAATCAATTTTATTTTTGTGATGAATTTCATATATTTTACTTAAAAAACTTTTACCTAGTGATCTTGCAGCTATTTCAGTCAGATGCATCAAAAGATTTACTCCTAAACTCATATTTCCAGCCTTTAAAATAGGGATTTTTTTTGAATAATTTTTTATTATTTTTTCCTGTTTTTTTGTAAAACCAGTTGTTCCAATAACAACTCTCTTTTTAAGTTTAACAGCAATTTTGAGTACACTTAAAGTGCACTTTGGAACTGAAAAATCAATTATGACATTTGCTTTGTCAAATGCCTCAGTCGAATTGAAAGTCGGTTTAATTCCATTAATTTTACGATTAATCCTTTTGTTTTCTGTTAAAGCAACTACTTTAAATCTTTTATCAAATTTAGAGGATTTTATGAGTTTTTGACCCATTCTACCCATACATCCAGTAATAGCTAAATTAATTTTTTTCATTATTTAATAATATAAACAATTACAATAATAATAAGCACAATTATAGTCCAAATAGATAAATTACTTAAAAATTGTTTTAGTTTATTATTTGTAGATAAAAAACCTGGTAGAATTAAAGCCATTACCGCAATTAAAAAAATTGCAGACATTATTTGTTCAGTTTCCATTTAAATTAAGATCTTTTCCAGAATTTTTTGGCTTTTTCAAAAAAACTTTTTATAACTGGATCTGGTTTATTAGACTCTATTTCATTAAATTCCTCTAAAATCTCTTTTTGTCTTTTAGACATCGAAGTTGGTACTTGTGTTATAACTCTTATATAAAGATCACCAAATGTACTTCTTCTAAGAACAGGCATACCTTTACCTTTTAATCTGAATTGTTTTCCGAATTGAGTCCCAGCAGGAATTTTAATTTTGGATTTACCACCATCAATTGAAGGGACCTCTACTGAAGTTCCTAAAGCTGCATCTGAAAATGAGATTGGAAGTTCATAATATAGATTTTCATCTGATCTTTTAAAAATATTATGATTATCAATTGAAATAAATAAATATAAATCTCCGCTTGACCCACCTTTAGATCCAGCCTCTCCCTTACCAGAAAGCCTAATTCTAGTTCCGTCATCAACTCCTTTAGGGATTTTAACAGTTACATTTTCGCTAGCTTGAACTTTCCCGTTTCCATTGCAGCTATTACAAGGTGTACTAATCATTTCTCCATAACCACTACACTGTGGACAGGTTTGTTGAACTGTGAAGAAACCCTGGTTTGTTCTAACTTTACCTCTACCTGAACAATAATCACACCTTATTGGTTTAGATCCTTTTGCTGCACCACTGCCCAAACATGATTTGCAAGACTTATATGTTGTATATCTAACATTTTTTTCAGTGCCTTTGTAAGCATCTTCTAAATTGATGCTTACATCGTACCTTAAATCATTACCTCTATTACTCGTTCTTCTAGAAGAACCTCCACCAAAGTCGCTAAAGAAATCCTCAAAAATATCTGAAAAGGACGAGCTATCAAATCCACCAAATCCTTGAAATCCTCCACTGCTACCACCTTCAAAAGCGGCATGTCCAAATTGATCATAGTTGGCTTTTCTCTTATCATCAGAAAGTATATGATATGCTTCGCTAGCCTCTTTAAATTTTTCTTCTGAGGCTTTGTCTCCTTTATTTTTATCTGGATGGTATTTTAAGGCTAATTTTCTGTAAGCTTTTTTAATATCATCTTTTGAAGCCCCTTTTGGGATACCTAAGACATCATAACAATCTCTTTTAGCCACAGGACGTCTCCTTATTTTTTATCTTAGGCGCTTTTTTCTTTATCTTCCTTCACGTCTTCAAAATCTGCATCTACTACATTATCTTTTTCACCTGGTTTAGCATCTTTTGGCCCACCACTACCTTTGTCTTTATCGTCTGGTTTTTGTTGGCTTTTATAAACTGCTTCACCTAACTTCATAGAAACTTGAATTAAACTTTGTGTTTTTTTCTTAATATCCTCAATATCAGTTCCCTCTAAAGATTTTTTTAGATCTGATATCCCGTTTTCAATAGACTTTTTCTCCTCCGCTGAAACTTTATCGCCGTGCTCTTTCAAACTTTTTTCAGTTGAGAAAACTAAACTATCAGCCTGATTTCTAGCATCCACCGACTCTCTTTTTTTCTTATCAGCTTCTTTGTTAGCTTCTGCATCTTTAACCATTTTTTGAATTTCTTCGTCAGATAAACCTCCTGACGCTTGAATTTGAATTTTTTGTTCTTTGCCAGTTCCTTTATCTTTTGCAGAAACACTTACGATACCATTTGCATCAATGTCAAATGTTACTTCTATTTGAGGTGTTCCTCTTGGTGCTGGAGGAATTCCAACTAATTCAAAATTGCCGAGTATTTTGTTGTCTGCAGCCATCTCTCTTTCACCTTGTAAAACTCTAATTGAGACCGCAGGTTGATTATCTTCAGCAGTTGAAAATACCTGACTCTTTTTTGTAGGGATAGTTGTATTTTTCTCAATTAATTTTGTAGAAACACCGCCAAGGGTTTCTATACCAAGTGACAGAGGCGTAACATCTAAAAGCAAAACATCTTTTACATCACCTTGTAGTACCCCACCTTGAATTGCTGCTCCCATGGCTACAACTTCATCAGGGTTCACACTTTTATTAGGTTCTTTTCCAAAAAAATTTTTAACAGTCTCAATAATTTTTGGCATTCTAGTCATCCCACCTACTAAGACAATCTCATTGATTTCAGCAGCAGAGAAACCCGAGTCTTTTAAGGCAGTTTTGCAAGGCTCTAAAGTTCTATCTACTAAAGCTTGTACCAAAGCCTCAAGTTTAGCTCTAGTAAACTTTAAATTTAAATGTTTTGGGCCAGATTTATCTGCAGTAATAAATGGCAAATTAATTTCAGTTTGAGCAGCAGAAGAAAGCTCAATTTTTGCCTTTTCAGCTGCTTCCTTTAATCTCTGTAAGGCTAGTTTGTCAGTTTTTAAATCTATACCGTTATCTTTCTTAAATTCAGAGGCAAGGTATTCAACTATTGTATCATCAAAATCTTCTCCTCCTAAAAAAGTATCTCCATTTGTAGATTTAACCTCGAATACCCCGTCTCCAATTTCTAAAATTGATATATCAAAAGTACCACCACCTAAGTCATACACTGCTATTTTTTTCCCACCTTTTTTATCAAGGCCATAGGCAAGTGATGCAGCGGTTGGTTCATTTATAATCCTAAGAACTTCTAGGCCAGCAATTTTTCCTGCATCTTTGGTTGCTTGTCTTTGCGAGTCGTTAAAATATGCTGGAACTGTAATTACTGCTTTAGTAACTGCTTGACCTAAATACTTTTCGGCGGTCTCTTTCATTTTTTGTAGAACAAATGCTGATATTTGAGCAGGCGAATATTTTTTTCCCTTGCCCTCTACCCAGGCATCGCCATTATCAGACTTTACAATTTTATAAGGAACCTTCGAAATATCTTTTTGAACTGATGGCCCATCAAATTTTCTACCAATTAATCTTTTAACAGCGAAAATAGTATCACCCGCATTTGTAACTGCCTGTCGTTTAGCAGGTTGTCCAACTAATTTCTCCTCATTTTCCAAAAACGCTACTACTGAAGGAGTTGTTCTAGCTCCTTCTGTATTTTCTAATACCTTAGCTTGAGTGCCATCCATGATAGCAACACAAGAATTAGTTGTTCCTAAGTCAATTCCAATTACTTTACTCATTATTTATTCCTTTTGTTAAATTTATATGGGTGTTTTTTTCTACTCTACAAGGTTATTTTTTATCTTTTTTTTCCTTTTTTTCCTCGTTTTTCTGATTTTCTTTCTTTGCTACCCCCACTAAAGCAGGTCTTAACAATCTTTCACCTAACATGTAGCCTGATTGTATTTCTTGAACGATTGTTCCAACTTCCGATTTATCGTCCTCTATCTCAGCCATCGCTTGGTGTAGATTGGGGTTAAATTTTTTTCCTTTAGCATCGATTTTTGTAATTCTATTTTTTTCAAAAATTGAAATTAAATCTTTCTCAATAATTGCGATATTGTCTAAAAACTTATCCAGATCTTTGTTAGATTTTAAAACTTGATCATTTTTTATTGCATTCTTAGCTCTATCTAAGTTATCTAATATAGCTAGGCTTTCTTTAGCAAAGTTGAAGGATCCGAATTCAAAAGCATCTTTTATTTCTTTTTCAAATCTTCTTCTTTGGTTTTCTATTTCAGCCAGCGATCTTAACAACTTATCTTCAGTTTCTTTTAATTTTTCCTCAATAGTAGTTTCTTTTTTTGTATTTTCTTCCGTGCTCTTAGTGTCCGAAGAGTCAATATCTTTTTGTTTTTTTTCATTATTTTCTGACATTAAGTTGCTATATAGTAAAGAATTGTAAAATTACTAGACCTACATGAAAAAAATTTTAATAGGCACGCATAACAAAGGAAAATTCAAAGAAATAGCTTATTTATTATCAAGAAAAATCAAAAAAATTTCACCTCAATCTCTTAAAATAAAAAGCCCAAAAGAAACTGGTAAAACATTTAATGCAAACTCCAGATTAAAAGCTAAATACTTTTCTAAGTATGTTAACTATCCAGTAATTTCTGATGACTCAGGTTTATGCATAAAATCCTTAAAAAATAAACCTGGAATATATTCTGCACGTTTAGCAAAAACAAAAGGAAGCTTTAGAAAAGCAATGTCATATATTTTAAATAAGTTAAAAAAAAAACAAAGTAGATCAGCTTTTTTTATAAGTAGCCTATCTATAAAATATCCTAGAAAGAGGATTATAACCGTTATGGGAAAAGTTAATGGAACAATTTCAAAAAAAATATTAGGCAATAAAGGATTTGGTTATGACCCTATATTCATTCCAAAAAACTATAAGATTACTTATGGTCAAATGACTCAATCAAAAAAAGTTCTAATTGATCATAGGTTTTTAGCTTTTAAAAAATTAAAAAAGAAAATTAAAATTTTATAAATTTTTTATTTTCAGTTTTATAAATATCTAATTCTTGAAAAACATTTTTATCCTTAAAACTAAAAGTTCCTATTTTACCTTTAATTTTATTTTTAAACATAAAATCATTAATAGAATTAATTTTTCCGTTTTTTTTCCATGCATAATATATTAATCCTAATGCATCGTAGGTGAGAATTGTTATTTCATTTGGATAAGTTTGAAATTTTTTAAAATATTTTTTATTATATTTTCTAAATTCGTCGTAATTTACTGAAGGGTAATAAAGATTTTTAATTGTGTTTTCATAAAAAATACTTTCATCAAACCATTGGTTTACAGTAGTAAACAAAACTCTTTTTTGATCAACCTCAGTATACACTAATGAGGTCAGCACACTTTTAAGATTATTCCCAAAATCAATAATAATAACTGAGTCGAAATCTACGTCCCCTAATGTGTATAATTGTTCAAGTTTTTCTAAAGTTTTAATAGATTGTTCATCCTCCTTATCTTCAAACATTTTTTTTCTTAATTCCAAATTTCTCTTTCTTTGAGCGTAGTTAGTTAAAACTTCAATCTCACCAGTTAGGACCTGAGGGTTAGGATTATATATAAATGTTTTCATTTCATTTATATTTAATTCTTTTAATTTTCTTTCGATAAAATTTGTATAATTATTATCAGGAAACATTATTACTGTTTTTTTCTTTTTTTGTTTTTTTATAAAATTAATTAAAGCTTTGAGTTGAGACTCTAAACTAATACCTATGCTAATTATGTTACTTGTAAATTTAGGCGAAATGTTCGATGGAGATATAAAAATTAATTCAGAATATTTTCTTACTTCATTAAAATCCTCATTACTTATAGGTCCAATAATAACTTTAACTCCCTGCGATTTGATATCTTTAATAGCTTCATTGAGCTTATCTTTCTCATTAAAACCAGCATCCCTTGGAATAATAAAAACTTTTTCGTCGCCTATTTCCTCCAACGCTAATTGGAGTGAATATAAAAGGGAATTTCCTAAATCGGCGTATTCACCCGTTAAAGGAGCTAATAGTCCAATTTTAAGATTATCATTTTTTTCATTACCTAAAAGATTAGAATTAATAAATAATATTATATAAGATACTAAAATTAAAATTTTTTTATTCATATCATGAAATTATTTAACAACTCATTGTATATTGTTTCAACACCAATTGGAAATTTAGAAGATATAACACTAAGAGCTATCGAAGTTTTAAAAAAAACAGATATAATATTGTGTGAAGATACAAGACGATCCATTAAGTTACTTAATCATTTAGGTTTGAAAAAAAAATTAGTTCCATATCATAAATTTAATGAAAAAAAACAAATACTTAATGCTATAGAGCACATCAAAGAGGGCAAAATTTTGTCATTAATTTCAGATGCAGGAACTCCTTTATTATCAGATCCTGGGCGTTTACTTTTAAATTCGTGTTTAAATGCGAAGATAAGAATCATTCCAATTCCTGGTGTTTCATCAATTACAGCAGCCATTAGCGCAAGTGGATTTAACGATAAATTTTTATTTTATGGATTTTTACCAAAAAGAGAAAGAGAATTGGAAAAAATTCTTTCATCTTTATCGGATCAATCTTTTTCTATTATATTTTTTTTACCAGCTAATAAGATAAATTTTTATTTGAAAAAATTTAAATTATTTTTTCCTCATAGAAAACTTCTTATTGCAAGAGAACTCACTAAACTCCATGAGTCTTTTTATAGAGAAGAAATCAACAAATTAAAGCCTTTTTCGCAAACAATTAAAGGAGAGATTACTGTTGTTATCTCAGAAAAAACAACAAAAATTGAAAAATTCGATAAAGAAAAAATTATCAACAAAGCAAAAAAATATCTAAAAAGATATAGCCTGAAGGATACTGTTGATTTAATTATAGAAACTGAAAAAGTAAATAAAAAAAAAATTTATGATTTATGTTTAAAAATTAAAAACAAAATATGAAAAAATTATTTATCTTATTCATAATTTTTCTGCTTATTTCTTGTTCGTCTGTAGGAAGATTTGGCGCTGGGGTCGATATCACTTTTGATCCCAGAACTATTGGGATGCAAATAGACGATACAATAATGCAGAAAAATTTATCAGCAAGGCTTGCTCTGGCAGACAAAAAATATTTTTTATCTATCCAGTCTGAGGTAAGAGATGGAAACATTTTTTTGTCTGGTAAAGTAGATGAACCAGAAGAAAAAATTAAGATTACTAAAATGGCATGGGAAACTAGAGGAGTAAGATCAGTCAAAAACGCTATAACTATTAAAGGTCAATCTAATTTTAAAAGTACAGCAAAAGATATTTTAATTTCAAGTCAACTAAGATCTGCATTAATTTTTAACAAAAAAACAAAAGCAAGAAATTATACTTTAGAAACTATAAATAAAACAGTCTATATATTTGGAATTGCTATGGACCGTGAGGAAAAAAAAGAAGTTATAAATGAAGCAAATAAAATTTATGATGTAAAAAAAGTAGTCCCATCAATTTATCTCGCTAGTGAATTAAGTCGCAATAAACTTTAAATCGAATAATCAATTACGTCAGACGAATAAGCTGCAATTGATGCAAGGTTTAATATTTCAGAAGTACTAGCCCTTAGTGGAGCAACTTCAATAGGTGATCCCAAACCAATAAGTAAAGGACCAATTAACTTTCCTCCCCCAAATACTTTCATTAATTTTGTAGATATAGCAGCACTATGAAGCGCAGGCATAATTAGAATATTTGCGTTACCAACTATCTTTGAAAAAGGATAAACCTCCTGATAAATAGGATTTAAAGCTACATCTGGCTGCATTTCTCCATCAAAATCAAAATCAACTTTCTCTTTTTTCAAAAGCTCTATGGCGTCTCTTACATGTTTAGTATTTTTTGAAATAGGTTTACCAAATGTTGAATGGGATAAAAATGCTACTTTCGGATCAAATCCAAATAATCTAGCCACTCGTACACAAGATTTAGATACCTTTACTAATCTTTCAGGCGAGGGAAAATCTTGCACATTGGTATCTGCTACAAGTATTGTTTTTCCCTTCAATGTGATCATAGTCATACCAAATATTTCCTCACCGGGTCTTGGATCTGTAACTTTTTTAAGTTTTTCGATAGACGCAGCATAGTGTCTTATATTCCCTGTGACCATTGCATCTGCATCTTTGCAAGCAATCATAGAGGCTCCCCATGCTATTCTTTCATTTCTAACTAAACGGTCAACATCTCTTTCGAGCTGACCTTCTCTTTGAAGCCTTTTATAAAGATGTTTAACATATTTTTCTCTTTTTTCTTTATCTGTAGAATTTACAATTTCAATTTTATAGTTTTCGTCTAATCCAATATTTCTTAATTGTTCTTTAATTCTTTTTTCTGCACCAATTAAAATTGGCGTTCCTAGTTTATTCCGTCCAAACTCAATTGCTGCCTTTAACATATTTTCATCTTCACCTTCAGCAAATATTACTCTTTTTGGATTTTTTCTAACTTTTGCATTTATCCCTTGCATTAAAGACATTGTAGGGTCAAGTCGATTTGTCAATTGATCTTTATACAATTCAAGGTCAGAAATATTCTTCCTAGCCACACCACTTTCCATTGCTGCTTTTGCAACAGCCGAAGGAATTACGCTAATAAGTCTTGGATCAAAGGTTGAAGGTATTATGTAATCTTTTCCATATCTTGGTCTGTCACCTCCGTAAGCTGAAACTACTTCATCAGGGACATTTTCTCTTGCTAAAAGTGCAATAGCATTAGCTGCAGCAACTTTCATTTCTTCATTTATTTCTTTTGCCCTTACATCTAGCGCACCTCTAAAAATGTAAGGAAATCCTATTAAATTATTTACTTGATTTGGATAGTCTGATCTTCCAGTAGCTATTATAGCATCTGACCTTACCTCTTGTATTAGCTCTGGCTTAATTTCTGGGTCGGGATTTGCACATGCAAAAATGATTGGATTTTTTGCCATTGATTTTATCATATCCTTTGAGACCACGTCTTTAGCAGATAATCCTAAAAAAACATCAGCATCTTTAATTGCTTGATCTAAAGTTCTAAGTTTAGTCTCAATAGCGAAAGCCGATTTAAATTGATCAATATTTTTACGACCTTTGTAGATTACCCCTTTGCTATCGCACATGACAATATTTTTATTTTTTACACCTGAACTTTTAAATAAATTTGCACAAGCTTGAGCCGAAGCACCTGCTCCATTAACAACAATTTTTACCTCGTCAATTTTCTTATTTGAAATATCTAAAGCATTAATAAGAGCGGCAGTTGTAATTATTGCAGTTCCATGTTGGTCATCGTGGAATATAGGAATATCTAAAAGTTCTTTTAATTTCTGCTCTATTATAAAACAGTCAGGAGCAGCGATGTCTTCAAGATTTATTCCTCCAAATGTTCCTCCAATATTCTTAATAGTTTCAATAATCGATTTAGGATCACTATTATTTATTTCTATGTCAATAGAGTCAATATCAGCAAACCGTTTAAACAATACAGATTTGCCCTCCATGACTGGTTTTGAAGCTAAAGCACCTAAATTACCTAGGCCTAAAATAGCTGACCCATTACTTATAACTGCTACCAAATTTCCCTTACTTGTGTAGTCATATGCCAAGTCAGGATTTTTTGCGATTTCTTTTACTGGTGCAGCTACTCCTGGTGAGTAAGCTAGTGAAAGATCTCTTTTGGTAGTTAACGGCTTGCTGGAATTAATCTCAATTTTGCCTGACTTCCCCTTTATATGAAAATCAAGTGCTTCTTTATCTGAATAATGGTCAATTTCTGTTTTCTTTGGCATTTATTTTAATGAGTATGTAATATAAAGGATTTAAATTCACTATAAATTTATGGCTTAATTTAGATATTATATGAACTTATTATCTTCAGCGTCTATTTTCAGTTTTTTCACACTTATCAGCAGAATCTTGGGTTACTTAAGGGACATACTTATTGCATTTTTTTTAGGAGCCTCAATAATCGCTGATGCCTTTTTTGTAGCATTTAGATTACCAAATACATTTAGGCGACTTTTTGCTGAGGGAACATTTAACGCGGCTTTTATACCAAGCTACACTTCAGCAAAATTAGAAAATAAAAAAATTGGTAAAAGTTTTGCAGATGAGGTTCTCACTATTCTCTCTATTATTTTATTATTTATTGTGACCCTAGCTGAAATATTCACACCGTATTTAGTATATATAATTGCTCCTGGTTTTATAACTGATGATTTTAAGTTTAATTTAGCAGTGGAGTTTACGAGGATTACATTTCCATTTTTGTTTTTTGTAAGCTTATCTTCTTTTTTCTCAGGAATTTTAAATTCAAATAATAAGTTTGCTGCCGCTGCAGCCGCTCCAATTTTTTTAAACATCATTCTAATAGCAAGTATTTTATTTTCATATTTTGAAAATTTAGATATAGCAAAGAATCTTTCATATGGAGTTACAGTTGCTGGAGTCGTCCAATTAATTTTTCTCATATATGTAACTTACCAGTTTTATAAACCAAAATTTAAATTTAATTTTAAAATTAGAGGAAAGATAAAATTTTTTTTCAAAAAACTATTACCAAGTATTTTTTCCTCTGGAGTTACTCAAATAAACATCTTAGTAGGAACTATTATCGCCTCATTTCAGTCAGGAGCAGTCTCATATTTATATTACGCAGATAGAGTTTATCAAATTAATTTAGCGATTGCTGGCATAGCGGTAGGAACTGTATCATTGCCTGTATTATCAAAAGCTTTCAAAACAAAAAATTTTCTAAAAGTTTATAATATTCAAAATAAGTCTATTTTATTATCTTTATTATTATCTATACCTGCAAGTTTAGGGTTGATAATTGCATCTGATGAAATTGTAAATGGATTGTTTGGCTATGGCTCATTTACATTTCAAGATGTAAAAATGACTTCTGATGCTTTAATGTTATTTGGATATGGTATAGTTGCATTTGCTTTAATAAAAATTTTATCAAACTTTTATTTTGCAAGAGATAATACAAAAATACCATTTTATATTTCTTCGTTTGTGATCTTTTTAAATTTAGTAATAAGTTTAAGTTTCTTTGATCAAATTGGATTTTTAATTATTCCGCTAGCAACATCGATTTCATCATGGATAGGAGTCTTAATTTTTATATATAAATTAAAAAAAAATAATTTATTACTATTAAATAAAAGTTTATTTAATAATATCTCTAAGATTCTCATATCTTCATTTATTATGAGCGTCTCCCTTATTTTTATTTTATCAAAATTCTCAAGCTATCTTGATTATACTTACATTTATAAGTCAATATTTCTGTTAATTATTGTAGGTTTCGCGGGAATTGTTTATTTGCTATCGTGTCATTTATTGGGTTTATTAAAGATTAAAAATTATAAAACAAATTAAATGAGTAAAAAAAAATTAGTATTTTCTGGTGTTCAACCAACCGGGAATTTACATTTAGGAAACTATCTCGGAGCTTTGAAAAATTTTGTCTCCCTTCAAAAAGAAATGAGCTGTATTTATTGTGTTGTAGATTTACATGCTATAACTATCTTTCAAAAACCTGATCAACTACGCAACAGTGTTTTAGAGACTGTTGCGAGTTTTTTGGCAACTGGAATCGATCCAAACAAAAGTATAATATTCAACCAATCTGCAGTTTCAGGACATGCTGAATTAGCATGGATATTAAATTGTATTTCAAGAATTGGATGGCTTAATAGAATGACTCAATTTAAAGATAAGGCAGGGTCTGACAAAGAGAAAGCTAGCGTTGGTTTATATATTTATCCAAATTTGATGGCTGCGGATATTTTGCTCTATAAGGCTACTCACGTTCCTGTTGGCGCGGATCAAAAACAACATTTAGAGTTATCAAGAGATATAGCTCAAAAATTTAATAATGATTTTAATTGTAAAGATTTTTTTCCTTTACCAGAACCTCTTATTCCTAAAAATATTTCTAGGGTTATGAGTTTAAGAGATGGAACTAAAAAGATGAGTAAATCGGAAGAGTCAGATTATTCTAGGATTAATTTAAAAGATAGCGCAGATGAAATAAGTAAGAAAATCAAAAAAGCAAAGTCAGACTCGGACCAAATACCGGATAATTTAAAAGATCTGGAAAATAAACCTGAAGCATTAAATTTAATTAATATTTACTCAGAAATATCCAAAATAAATTTAGACAAAGCTTTAAATGAGATGTCAGGAAAAGAATATTCATTTTTAAAAAAAAAATTGGCAGATCTTTTAATAAATGAAATTACACCTGTGGGAAAAGAAATTAACAAACTTTTGAGCGATAAAGGTAATCTTGAGAAAATCTTGGAAAAAGGCAAGGAAAAAGCCAATATAATTGCTGAGGAAAACCTAAAAAATATACGTGAAAAAGTGGGACTGATATAATATAAATTTCTCATGATACAAACAGAGTCAACGCCAAATCCTAATTCTATAAAGTTTCTCTCAGAAAAGACTATTTCTGCTATTGGAACTGAAGAATTTCAGAAAGATAATTCAAAAGATTTAAAAAACCCTTTTATAAAAGAATTATTAGAATTCAAGGGCGTGGAGCTGGTGCTTCTATCAAAAAACTTTCTCTCAGTAAAAAAAACAGATGAAGTCTCGTGGAACGATCTTAAGCCTATGGTTATTTCACATATGAATCATTATTTTGAAAAAAATAATGAACCAATTTTAAAAGAAAATAAAAAAAAAGAAAATTTTGATGACAGTAATGACGAAACTGTTAAAAAAATAATTGACGTGCTAGATACCAAAATAAGACCAGCTGTTGCTAGAGATGGCGGTGATATAAAGTTTAAATCATTCGAAAACGGCGTTGTTAAAGTAGAGCTTCAAGGAAGCTGCTCAGGTTGCCCAAGTTCACTGATGACTTTGAAACAAGGTGTTCAAAATCTCCTGAAACATTACGTAAAAGAAGTAAACTCTGTAGAGGCAAATTAAATTATGAAAAAGAAATTAAGTTATAGAGATAAATTATTAGAATTAGCTTATATTTATAGTGTAAAAGAAATTCAAGATTATACTAAAAATAGAAAAAATCTTACAACTGGTCAAATCGAGCTCATTTTAAAAAAAAACAAAATCGCTATACCGAAAGATTTTAAAACAAACTTTTTTAAAGAAAATTTTACAAAACCAATATCGAAAATAAAGACAAATTTTGTAGATTATAAGGAGGAAAAAATACGAGATAAAAATAGATTTTTAAGAAAGATCGAAAATTACAAATACGATACATCAAGAAAAATAAATCATGGATTGCATAATTTATGGAAAAGCATCGGAAACATAGGTGTAAACTTTTTAAATATTCTCCCAAAACTGGGAAGTGCAGTAATTGGTTTTTTTGGAAATCTTTTTACAGACGTATTCAACTCAATTTATAATCAACAGATTGACCAAAAAAGTGCTAGAAATGTGATTATTGTATTTTTTGGTGTAGTTGTGATTACAACAGCTGTTATCGTTGGTCTAAATAACTATAAAGATTTTAATTTTGAGAAAAAAATAGAAGTTGAAAAACCAAAAGTTAAAGAGAAAAAAAAAGAGGTAAAAAAGCCTGAAATAAAAACAAAAAAAGAAGTAAAAAAGCCTGAAATTAAACCAAAAAAAGAAGTAAAAAAACCAGACATAAAAGTTAAAAAAGATAAAAAAGTAACAGACTCAATTTTACCAGACCTCAACTTAAAAACTCAAACAGTTTTAAATTTATTTGAAGATGTAAATTATGATCTCAATAAAGTTAGAAGAGATAAAAAAGTAAAACCAATTTATTTTACACAGTTTCCAAGCGACCTAGACGAGTTACAAAATGTAAAGCTTAAGAAAGAAACATTTATTAAAATCGTGTTACCACTAATTGTTGCAGAAAATGAAAAAATTCTTGAGGATCGTTTAAAATTAAAAACTGTATTAAAGAAAAAAATGACCACGGAAGCTGAAAAACAATGGTTAAGGCAAAAGCTTTTAGAATATAAAGTTAAAAATGGAAAAGTTGAAGAATTAATGAAAAGAATGGATATAATTCCAACTTCTTTAGCACTAGCCCAAGCAGCAAAAGAAAGTGGGTGGGGTACTTCAAGATTTGCTTTGGAAGGAAACGCCATGTTTGGACAATGGACTTGGACAGGTCAAGGCATTGAACCATTATTTAAAGATAAAAGTAAAAAACATAGAGTGCTTAAATTTCCTATCCTAAGAGCGTCTGTCAAATCCTATATTAATAACTTAAATACTCACAAAAGTTACAAAAAACTAAGAGAGAAAAGATCAGATTTAAGGTCAAAAAAAACAAGAATTGGTGGTCTAAAACTTTCAGAAACTTTAGATAATTATGCTGAAACAGGAAAAGAATATACCAAGGTAATTGCTCAAATAATTAAAGAAAATAGGCTGGCTGATTTTGAACCAGTAACATTAACGAAGTCAAAAAAAGTTATCGAGATAAACTCTTAATTACTCCTCTGCTACTACAAACTGGATTCCAAGCCATCTCCAAAATCCATTTTCAGCTCTTAAAGAACAATTTATTCTTCCCCTTTCGCCAACAAATTTTTCTGATATTCTTATTTGTAATTTATTTTTTTCAAGAAAAGAAATATCGGAGTCTCTCCATCTATTACCTTCGTTTGAAAAACATGTAATATCTTTAAGATTTTTTATATCATCGTAAAAATCAATAATTAATGTGGGTGGATTTTTTGATTGCAAAAGATATCTTTCTTCAGGAATAATCTTTTTATATTTTAGCGGTAAAGTTTTCATTAATGTTTTAAATCTTTTTAATTCTCCGTATTTTTCGTTGATTGGGAATCTGGGTAATTCCCAAAAATCTTTAGTTTCATCGATAACACCAGAATGCTGTCCAAAAGCAAATTCGAATTCAAGATCTTTAATAATTTCTTTAAATTCCAGACTGTATTCTCCAAAAGGATAAGAAAAAAACTTAGAATTTGTACCTAATTTATTTTTAAATATATTAATAGATTTTACAATATCCCTCCTTATAACTTCAGGACTTTCATTTACAAGATATTCATGTGAGTGACTATGATTACCAATCTCAGCAAATTCTGATTGATGTATCTCTTTAATTTGATTCCAATCCATATAATTAAAAGATCCAACTTCTCTTGTGTTTACAAAAAGTATAAATGGAATTTCTTTTTTTTTTAAAATAGGCCACGCATTATTATAAAAAGATTGTAAACCATCATCGATTGTTAATAGAATTTTTCTCTCCTTTTTATTATTTGAAAGACTTTGTTTAAAATTTTTTGGATGAATAAACTTTATACCTTGTTCATCAATAATTTTTAGTTGTTCCTTAAAAATTTCTAGTTGAATATTGGTTGAGGGGTATTTCTCTTCATCAAATCTATGGTACATTATTGAAATTAATCCATAATCCTCAAAATTGAATTGATCATTACCAAATAACTTTGATCGATTAATTTCAAGAGTTATAATGGTACAAGTTATGATTAACAATTTTTTAATAATCAGCTTCATTGGAAAGAATGATAGATTAGGTTTAAGAATAAATAAAGATTTTTTTATTCATAACTTTGTGGAAAATAAAAAAAATAATGACACTTTGGTTTCTGAAATAGATACCTTTTTAAAAAAACATAATGTAATTTTAGATAAAGATTTTACCGTTTTAGTTAACCAAGGGCCTGGAAGTTTCTCAGGCATAAGAACAGCTTTAGCAGTGGCTAAAGGGTTAGAAATCTCAAAAAAAATTAGGCTTTATGGTTTTAAAAGTGAAGATTTAACAATATTTAATGAGGAAAATATTGAAAAATTGATAAAAAAGGATTTAATTGAAAAAAATTTGATTAAGCCCATTTATTTAAGTTAAATTATAATATGAGTATTATAGAAGAAAAATGTAAGCAGAAGGGAGTTAGGCTCACAGATCAAAGAAAAGTGATAGCGAAGATCCTATCCGAGTCGAAAGAAATATATGGTTCAAAGGATCATCCCGACGTGGATGAATTACATAAGAGAGTTACTTCAATAGATGATAAAATTAGTATAGCAACAGTTTATCGAACTGTTAAACTATTTGAAGAAGCTGGAATACTAGTTAAACATGATTTTAAAGCTGGAAAAGCTCGTTATGAAATTAACGATGATCATAACCACTTAATTGATATTCATAGCGGTGAAATCGTAGAATTTGTCGACAAAGATATAGAAGAGCTTCAAAAAAAAATAGCAAAAAAATTAGGATACAATTTGGTTGATCATAAACTTGAACTTTATGGTTCAAAAATAAAAAAATAAATTGCAAAAAAAAATCTTCATAAAAACTTTTGGGTGTCAAATGAATGAATACGATAGTAATCGTATATATGATTTTGCAAAAAAAATTAATTATTTTAAAACTGAAAACTTAAAAGAAGTTGATTGTTACGTTTTAAACACATGTCACATCAGAGAAAAAGCAACTGAAAAAGTTTATCATGACATCGGTAGAATAAAAAAAAAATTTAAAAATAAAAAAAAACCCATTGTTGTTGTGACAGGATGTGTGGCGCAAGCAGAAGGTGAAATTTTATTAGACAAAGAGAAATATATTGATGCAGTTATCGGCCCACAGTCGTACCATGATTTTAATAAAACTATTCTTAAAATAGAAAAAAATTCAAAAAAAATTAACTCAACTCATTTTGATGTTATTGAAAAATTTGATAATTTAAATTTGATTAAAAATTCAAGTAACAAAGTTTCATCATTTTTAACAGTACAAGAGGGATGTGATAAATTTTGTAAATTTTGTGTAGTGCCATATACAAGAGGAGCAGAATATTCACGTTCAATTCAAGAATTATACAACGAATGTAAAAATTTGGTAGATAACGGCGTTAAAGAAATTACTTTACTCGGACAAAATGTAAATGCCTATAATTTTAAAGGTAAAAAACTTTCAGATCTTATAAAGGAAATTTCAGATATAAAAAAACTTGAAAGAATAAGATATACAACTTCACATCCTGTAGATTTTTCAGAAGATTTAATAGAACTTTACAAAGTTTCAAATAAATTGATGCCCTTAATACATTTACCAGTTCAAAGCGGATCTAATTATATTTTGCGAAAAATGAATAGAAATCACACTGTTGAAGAATATCTTGATTTAATAGAAAGATTAAAAAAAATTAACCCTTTAGTTAAATTTTCAAGTGATTTTATAATTGGTTATCCAGGTGAAACAGATAAAGATTTCAATAAGACTCTAGAGTTGTTAAAAAGAGTTGAATTTATAAACTCTTACTCTTTCATATATAGCCCAAGACCTGGAACACCCGCATCTAAAATGGAAGAAGTAAAAAGTGACTTATCAAAAGAAAGATTAATTATTTTTCAAAAAACTGCAGAGGAAATAAAAACCAAATATAAAAAAAGCCTTTTTAACAAAAAAGTTAAAGTCTTATTTGAAAACAAAGTTAAAAATGACGAGTCATTTTTTGGTAGAGATGAGTATCAAAATCCAGTCATAGCAAAAAGTAATGAAAATCTTCAAGGAAAAATTAAAGAGGTAAATATAATAAATGGTAACTCAAACACTTTATTTGGTGAAGAAATCAGAAAAACTGATAGAGAAAATTGTGCTGCTTAAAATATGTCTGAATTAACAAAACTCAACCAAAATTTGATAATAAAAAAAATTGACAATGAAACAGTGAATTTACAAATTACAAACAATGAAATGTTAATGTCAATTGTAGGAGAATTTGATCAAAACTTAAAAGATTTAGCAAAATTAAGTAATACAAATGTTTATTTTAGAGGTAATTCTATTACATGTAAGGGAACAAATGAAAATTTAAGCATATTTTGCGATGCCGTGAAGTTTTTAATTAACAAATATTTTTTAACAAAAATAATTGAAAAAGAGGATATAATGCTTTCAGTGAAAAAAAATATTGAACTAAAAGACTCAAATATAAAATCTTTTCAGCAATTAATTAAAACTCCCAGAAAATCAGTTATTGCAAGATCGGAGAAGCAGTCTCAATACATAAAAGCTCTTAAAGAAAACGATATTATTATGTCACTAGGCCCAGCTGGAACAGGAAAAAGTTTTTTGGCTGTATCTGTTGCTGTTACTATGTTGATGGAAAAAAAAATTGATAGAGTAATATTATCAAGACCAGCAGTAGAGGCTGGTGAAAAACTTGGTTTTTTGCCTGGAGACATGAAAGAAAAAGTAGATCCATATCTTCGACCTTTGTACGATGCTTTGTATGAACTTTTTGGTGTTGAAAAAGTGGATAAGAAAATAGAGTCAGGTGAAATAGAGATCGCACCTCTAGCATTCATGAGAGGTAGAACTTTAAAAAATTGTTTTGCAATTTTGGATGAGGCGCAAAATGCAACCGAAACCCAAATCAAAATGTTTTTAACTAGAATCGGAGAAAACTCAAAATTAGTGGTAAATGGCGATCCATCTCAAATTGATTTAATAAATAAATCAAATTCAGGACTGATCAGCTCTAAAAATCTACTTAAAAATTTAGAAGAGATTAAGATAATCGAATTCGATCACACAGATGTTGTTAGACATCCTTTAGTATCTAAAATTATTAGGGCTTATCAAAATAAAAGCACTGATGATCAAAATTAACATAATATCAAATAATAAAGTTTGGTATCGTTATATTAAAAACCCTACTTATTTCATTCAAAAAAGAGTCGATAATTTTAATAAAAGATTTAAAAAATATCAGAAGAAAACTATTTTCTGTACTATTTTATTATCTGGTGAAAATGAAATCAAAAAATTGAATAAAAAATACAGAAAAAAAAATAAAACAACAGATGTTTTGTCATTTCCTTTCTATAATAAAAAAGAATTGCAAAAAAAACTAAAAAAAGAAAAAGAGATATACTTAGGAGATATAATTATCAATCTTAATAAAATTAAAAGTAAAAAAAATAAGAATATTTTCAAAATAGAGTTTAATAAACTCTGGATACACGGTCTTACTCATTTATTTGGATACGATCACTGTAAGGATCAAGATTTTTATCAAATGAATAAAATTGAGAAAAAATTTCTATCATATTTAAATTAAATGATTGAAACTTTTCTTAATAATCGTTTATTAACATTATACATAATTCCATTTATTTTAGGATGCTTATGTGTATTTTCTTTTCAGCCTTATAATTTTTCTTTAATCAACTTTATCATATTGCCGATATTTTTTTACCTTTTAGTACATATAAAAAAAAAATCAAAAAGCATATATAGAAAAAAACCTTTTAAAAAAAATTTATTTATTTTTGGCACAGCTTTTGGATTTGGATTTTTTTTAAGTAGTATTTATTGGATAATGAATTCATTAACTTTTGATGATAATTTTAAGATTTTAATTCCTTTTGGCATTATTTTAATTCCTTTATTTTTAAGTTTGTTTTTTTCACTGTTGACTTTGTGTATTGGTCCTTATTTGAATCTTAATATACGTTCTATAATTTTATTTTCCTCAGGCTTAGCTTTTTCTGATTATATCAGAGCCAATGTATTTTCAGGCTTTCCTTGGAATTTATGGGCTTATAGCTTTTCTTGGTCAATAGAAATTATACAAATTTTGGAAAAATTGGGCTTATTTGCTTTTAACTTGATTTTGATTACAATTTTTATGATTCCCGCTATTTTTTTTTTAAAAATTAATTTTAGCAAGAAAATTTCATATTTTTTACTTGTACCTTTAATACTTTTTTCGTTTTATATTTATGGGGATCATTCAATTAATCAAAACCAACAAAGAGTAAATTCAGTTGATGAAAAATTTTATATTAAAGTAATTTCTCCAAATTTTAAGTTAGAATATGGATTAAATAGTAAACAAATCGAAAAAAGATTAATCAATTTAATAAAGTATAGTGATCCTGATAAAGATATAAAAACATTATTTGTTTGGCCGGAAGGAGTTTTCAGTGGGTATAGTTACAGTGAAATTCTTGGTTTGAAAAAAATTTTTTCAGATAATTTCAACAAAAATCATTTTATTTTATTTGGTATAAATAAAGCAGATAATGAAAAAGGCGCTTTATATAACAGTTTAGTAATAGTCAATAAAGATATGGAAATATTAAAAGAGTATAAGAAGCAAAAACTTGTTCCTTTTGGCGAGTTTTTACCTTTTGAAAAATTATTAAATAAATTTGGTTTAAAAAAAATTACCGAAGGATACGAATCTTTTGCAAGAGGAAAAAAACAAGAAAATATAAAAATTGATGAATTGAACATATTACCTTTAATTTGTTACGAAATAATATTCACTAAATTCATTCAACATGCCCATATAGATACTAATTTAGTAATAAATATTTCAGAAGATGGATGGTTTGGAAGTTCTATTGGTCCCCATCAACATTTTGCAAAAGCAATTTATAGATCTATTGAGCAAAATTCTTATCTTATTAGGTCCGCTAATAAGGGAGTAAGTGCTATTATAAATAATAAAGGTAAAATAATTAAAAAGCTCAATCCAAGTGAGGCTGGAAATATTGAGCTAGATGTACCATTGATTAGAAGTAAAAATAAAAACAAAAATGATTTGATATTTTTTGTTCTTTTAATTACATATATTTTTATCTTTAATTATTACAAAAAGAATAATGAAAAATAATAATTATCTTTTTACTAGTGAGTCAGTTTCTGAAGGACATCCAGACAAAGTGTGTGATAGAATTTCAGACATGGTTGTTGATTCTTATCTTTGCAAGGATCCAGTTTCCAGAGTTGCATGCGAGACCTTAACTACAACAAATAAAGTTGTTTTAGCCGGTGAAACAAGAGGTCCTAAAATTAAAAAAGAAGATTTAGTTAATAAAGTCAGAGATTGCATAAAAGATATTGGTTATGATCAGAAAGGCTTTAGTTGGAAGACTGCAAATATTGAAACATTTTTACATGAGCAATCAGCAGACATAGCTATGGGGGTTGATTCTAAAGACAATAAAGACGAAGGAGCCGGTGATCAGGGCATAATGTTTGGATATGCATGTACCGAAACAGATGATTTAATGCCTGCACCAATTTATTTTTCACATAAAATTTTAAGATTAATGGCAAATGATAGAAAGAACGGATCTTTAAAAGGCATTGAACCAGACTCTAAAAGTCAGGTTACTATGCTATATGAGAAGGATAAGCCAGTTAAGGTAACTTCAGTCGTAGTCTCCACGCAACATTCTAAAGATTTAAATCAAGAAAAAGTGAGAGAATTAATTGTTCCTTATATTAAAAAATCAATACCTGAAAATTATTTAGAAGATCTTAATCCAAAAGAAATTTACATAAATCCAACTGGCCAATTTATTATTGGTGGACCAGATGGAGACACCGGTTTAACTGGAAGAAAAATTATAGTTGACACATATGGCGGAGCAGCACCTCATGGAGGCGGAGCTTTTTCTGGAAAAGATCCAACAAAAGTTGATAGATCTGCTGCTTATGTTTCAAGATACTTAGCAAAAAATATCGTATCTGCAGGTGTTTCAAGCAAATGTCTCATTCAGCTAGCTTATGCCATTGGTGTTTCTAAACCTCTTTCTATATTTATAAAATTAGCAGAAGAGGACCAAGCTAATGTGGAAAAAATTAAAAAAATTATTGTCGATAACTTTGATTTATCTCCTAGGGGAATAAGACAACTTTTAAAATTAAATAATCCAATTTATGAAGTCACCTCTTCTTATGGACACTTTGGAAGAAAACCGACAAATAAGGGTGAATTTTCTTGGGAAAAAACAGATAAAACAGATTTATTTAAACTGTAATCTTGAAAAAACCTCAATTTTCTTTTAATGATAACTTATATTATTGAAAATTCAAAATGGGCATTAGCCCATTTTTTTTTAGGAGAAAGCAATAAAATGTTAAATAGGGGTTTAGATAAACTTGAACTTTTAAGAATTGCCGAAGCGGTAGCTAATGAGAAATCTATAGATAAGGAGTTAGTAATAGATTCCATGGAGCATGCGATTCAAAAAGCTGCACTTACAAAATTTGGTAACGATAACAATATTGATGTTTCAATAGACAGAGAAAACGGAGAGATTAAAATCAAAAAAGTTTTAGAGATAGTTGAAAAAGTCGAGGACTCTGCAAGAGAAATTTCTTTAACAGAAGCAAAAAAAATCCATCCAAATAACACTAACTTAAAAGTTGGAGAAAAAGTATTTGAAGATTTGCCACAAATAGATTTCGGCAGAATAGCAGCACAAAGTGCAAAACAAGTGATAAATAGCAGAGTTAGAGAAGCTGAGAAAAGTAGACAATACGATGAATTTATAGATAAACAAGGTCAAATTTTAAGCGGTATAATAAAGAGACTTGAGTATGGAAATGTAATTGTTGATTTAGGTAGAGCTGAAGGTGTTATTAAAAAAGATGAGTTGATACCTAGGGAAATTCTCAAAACTGGAGACAGAGTAAAGGCGTACTGCTATGAGGTTAGAAAAGAAATTAAAGGTCACCAGATTTTTTTATCAAGAGCTCATCCTCAATTTTTAGCAAGATTATTTTTCCAAGAAGTACCAGAAATTTATGAGGGTACAATCCAAATCAAATCCGTCGCAAGAGATCCTGGTAGTAGAGCAAAAATTTGTGTGCATTCACAAGACTCTTCTATTGATCCTGTTGGCGCCTGTGTAGGAATGAGAGGAAGTCGAGTACAAACTATTGTTAATGAACTTCACGGAGAAAAAATAGATATAATTAAATGGACCGAAGATTTGCCTACGCTGATCTCAGAGTCATTATCTCCTGCAGAAATACTTAAAGTTTTAATTGATCAAGAAAATAAAAGAATAGATATAATTTTGACTGAAGAAAATTTAAGTAAGGCAATTGGTAGAAGAGGTCAAAATGTAAGGCTAGCCTCAAAATTAACAAATTACGAAATTGATATTTTAACAGACAAAGAGGACTCAGAACGAAGACAGTCTGAATTTAAAGAGAGAACAGAAACATTAATAAAAAATTTAGAGGTCGATGAGACTTTAGGACAGCTTTTGGTTTCAGAGGGATTCACCTCGATCGATGAAATTGCCCAATCCAGTCCAGAAGATATTTCCAAAATAGATGCTATTGATGAAGAAACGGCAAAAGAATTGATAAACAGGTCCAAAGAAACTCTAGTTAAAGAAAAAGAAGAGGTAGCATTGAAACTAAAAGAACTTGGTGTAGAAGAAAATTTAATAAATCTTAAAGGAATGACACAGGGAATGTTAGTAATTCTTGGACAAAAGAACATAAAAAAATTGATTGATTTTGCAGATCTATCTTCCGATGAGCTTATTGGTGGATTTGACGAGGTAAAAGGTAAAAAGATAAGAATTGAGGGATATCTTGAGGAATTCTCATTATCTAGAAAAGAAGCGGATGACTTGATAATGGCAGCTAGAGAAATTGCTTTCAAGTAATGTTATGGATAAAAATAAAAAAAAAACACTTACTATCTCTACAAATTTTAAGAAAAAAATTGACACTAGTAAAATTTCATCTGGAAACAAAAAGTCTTATTCGGTAGAGAAAAAAAAAACTTTCAAATCAACAAAGACTTTTAATAGACAAAACAATCAAGCAAATCCTAGTTTTAATCAAGAAGTTAAAAAAAGAAATTTTGCAAGAAAATTTATAGAACAACAAGCCACAAAAGATTTTATTAAAAAAGATAATAAGCCAGCTGGTAAAAGTAAACTGAAACTTAAAGGCCCTGTAGATAAAAGAGATTTTAAATTGACTGTATCAAGAGCTTTAAATGTTGAAGAGATTGAGATTAAGCAACGAAGTTTAGCCTCAGTTAAAAGAGCAAGATTAAAAGAAAAAAAAACAAAACCTGAAAGTGAAGAAAAAAAAGAATTCAAAAAAGTTATAAGAGACGTAAAAATACCTGAGCAAATTTCTATACAAGAACTTTCTAACCGAATGGCTGAGAAATCAAGCGAAATTATCAAATTCCTATTTAATATGAAGGTGGTAGCTACTATTAATCATAACATTGATAAAGATACAGCTGAATATATTGTTAAAGAGTTTGGACACAAACCAATTTTAGAGGAAAAACCATCAATCCAAAAAGATAAAGTTAAAGAAAAACTCGAGGGAGAAGTAAAAAATAGACCTCCAGTTGTTACTATTATGGGGCACGTAGATCACGGAAAAACTTCTTTATTAGATTCTTTAAGAGATACAAACGTAGTTTCAAGTGAATTTGGGGGAATTACACAACACATTGGAGCTTATCAAGTAAGCACAAAAAACAATAAATTGATAACTTTTATAGATACGCCGGGTCATGCGGCATTTACAGAAATGCGAGCAAGAGGCTCAAAAATAACGGATATTGTTGTCCTAGTTGTAGCAGCTGATGATGGAATAAAACCTCAAACTGTTGAAGCAATAAAACATGCAAAAGCTGCAAACGTTCCAATAATTGTTGCAATTAATAAATGTGATTTACCTGAAAAAAACATCAGTAAAATAAAAAATGAAATGATGCAATATGAATTAGTAGCTGAAGATTTAAGCGGAGACACACTTTTTGTAGAAGTCTCTGCATTAAAGAAAATGAATTTAGAAAAGTTAAAGGAAAGTATATTATTACAATCCGAGATTCTGGATTTGAAGGCTTCATATACCGACTCAGCTAGAGGTGTTGTAATAGAGTCAAAAATAGATAAAGGAAAAGGACCTGTTTCGACGATCTTAATAAGCAATGGAAAACTTAAAAAAGGAGATTATTTTATTTGTGGAGATACTTGGGGAAAAGTTAGAGCAATGATAAACTACGAGGGGAAAAATATTGATGAAGCTTTGCCGTCAATGCCAGTTGAAATTTTGGGTATGAATAGTTCAGCTTTTGCAGGGGCTGAACTTACAGTAACAAAAAATGAGAATGAAGCTAAAGAGATAATTGAATTTAAGCAAATTAGCAAAAACAATAACAACCTACTTGTAAAAGATAAAACTACCTTATTTGAAAATGTTAAAAATAAAGACGAGCTTAATATTGTTATAAAATCAGACGTACAGGGATCAAGTGAGGCGTTAAAAACAGCAATTAATAAAATTACACATAACGAAGTTGAGGCAAAAATTTTATTATCGGATATTGGAATGATAAATGAAACAGATGTATCATTAGCAAAAGCATCTAATGCATTACTAATTGGCTTCAATGTAAAACCAAACAGAGAAGCAAAAAAATTAGCTGATGAGCAAAAGATTGATATAAAATTTTTTAATATTATCTATGAAGCTTTGGAATATATTGAAAAATCTCTATCTGGATTATTAGAGCCCGACATAAAAGAAACAGTTTTAGGAAGTGCTGAAATACAGAAAATTTTTAAGGTATCTAAAGCGGGTAAAATCGCAGGGTCAAAAGTTATAAGCGGTGAAATAAAAAGTAAATCAAAAGCAAGAATTATAAGAGATGGTGTTGTTGTTTATAATGGAGAAATTTTATCAATATTTAGAGAAAAAAATCAGGTCAAAGAAGTTGGAACAGGATTAGAGTGTGGAATAAGTATTAAAGATTTTATTGATTTTAAGGAAAAAGATGTAATAGAGTCTTATTTGTCTGAGGAAATTAGAAGGTCGATATAATGAGAAATAATACCTCGCAAAAGCCCTTTAGTCAGCGACAGTTGAGAGTAGGCGAATTGGTTAAACAAAATTTAGGTGAACTTTTTATAAGAAATGAAGCCAAAATACCCTCCATTAACTCAAAATTAATTACAGTGACAGAGGTAAGGATGACGCCAGACTTAAAAACAGCCAGAGTTTACGTAATTCCGTTAGGTGGAGTGGCTATCAAAGAAACAGTTAAAATCTTGACTGAGTACTCGCATCTTGTTAGAAAAGCGCTATCAAAAAGGCTAGATATCAAGTTTCTTCCTAAGCTAACATTTGTTGAAGATAACTCGTTTGAATATGCTGAAAAGATTGAAAAGATAATTAAGATGAACAAAAACAATGACAAAGAAAAAAAAAGATACAATTAAAACTCTTGCAATTCATTCTAAAGATGTCGGCTCCACAGAAATCCAAATAGGTTTATTGACTGATAAAATTATCAAACTATCAGATCACTTTAAAAGATTTAAAAAAGATAAACACTCAACTTTAGGTTTGACAAAATCAGTAAATAAAAGAAAAAAGCTTCTGGCCTATCTTAAAAAGAAAAACACTGTGTCCTACCAAAAAGTTATTAAACAACTTAACTTGAGGAAATAATGTTCAAAATACATAAGGAAGAATTAGAAGTTAATGGTAAAAAATTGACTTTAGAAACCGGTAAAGTTGCTCGGCAGGCTGATGGGGCGATTATTGCATCTCTTGGAGAAACAGTAGTAATTGCTACGGCAGTTGGAGCAAAAAAGGTTGCAGAGGGACAAGATTACTTCCCATTGTCAGTTAATTATCAGGAAAAATATTATGCAGCTGGAAAAATACCTGGAGGTTATTTTAAAAGAGAAGCACGACCAACAGAGTCAGAAACCTTAATTTCAAGATTGATAGACCGGCCGATAAGGCCTTTATTTCCCTCAGGATTTATGAATGAGGTACAAGTTTTACCTACAGTTCTATCCTATGACGCAGATAATCAACCAGATATCCTATCAATAATCGCCTCTTCAGCAGCTCTTGCAATATCCGGCCTTCCATTTCAAGGCCCCATTGGTGCAAGTAGAGTAGGATACAGAGAAGGAAAGTTTTTACTAAACCCTTCACTTGAAGAACTTAAAACTTCTGAATTAGATTTAGTGGTTGCCGGAACAAAAGACGCGGTTTTGATGGTGGAGTCAGAAACATCAGGCCTTCCTGAAAAAACAATGTTGGAAGCTGTAAAATTTGGTCATGAAAATTTTATTCCTATAATAAATGCGATTGAAAAACTCGCAAAAAAAGCATCTAAACCTAAATGGGAAGTGGAAGAAATAAACCAATCAGATGTAAAGAAGAAAATTGCTGATAAATTTGAAAAAGATTTAAGAAAAGCATTCAAAGAGATAGATAAGAAAAAAAGATCAACTGCTATATCAGAAATAGAAGCTCAGTGTAAAGAAATGTTCGTTGAAGACGAAAACGTAACAGAGAATCAAGCGATGGCTCAATTAAAATTAATAGAGAAAGATATTGTGAGAACGGCGATTTTGAAAGACAAAAAAAGAATCGATGGTCGAGGTTTATCTGATGTTAGAGAGATTAAGTGTGAAGTTGGTGTTTTGCCTAGAACGCATGGATCTGCATTATTTACAAGGGGAGAAACTCAAGCTTTGGTCGTTACTACTTTAGGTATGTCTGATGACGAGCAAAGATTAGAAAGCTTAGATGGAATGCATAGATCAAATTTTATGCTTCATTACAATTTTCCTCCTTTTTCTGTTGGAGAGTGTGGAAGAGTTGGAACAGGAAGAAGAGAAATAGGTCATGGTAAACTAGCCTGGAGAGCAATAAAATCTTCATTGCCTAAAAATGAAAATTTCCCTTATACATTAAGAATTGTTTCAGAAATAACTGAGTCAAATGGCTCTTCCTCGATGGCAACAGTTTGCGGCACATCTCTTTCATTGATGGATGCAGGTGTTCCAATAAAAGAACCGGTTGCCGGTATTGCTATGGGATTGATTAAAGAGGGTAAAGAATTTTCAGTACTTTCAGATATTTTAGGTGATGAAGATCATCTAGGAGACATGGATTTTAAAGTTGCAGGAACTAAAAACGGAATTACTTCGCTTCAGATGGATATAAAAATAACAGGGATAACATTTGAAATTATGGAAAAAGCTTTAGATCAAGCTAAAGCTGGAAGAGAACATATACTAAATGAAATGAGTAAAGCAATTAAGTCTTCAAGAAAAGAATTTTCTAAGCACACACCGAAAATGGAAACTTTAAAAGTTGATAAAAAAGATATTGCCACAGTAATTGGAAAAGGAGGCGCAACTATAAGAGAAATTGTAGAAACTTCTGGAGCTAAGGTTGACGTAAAAGATACAGGCGAAGTCACAATAGCTGCTCCTGATGAGAAGTCTAGAAATAAAGCTATTGAATTTATAAAAGGATTAGTAGCCAAACCTGAAATGGGTAAAATTTATAAAGGTAAAGTTGTTAAGATTATGGAATTTGGAGCATTTGTAAACTTTCTAGGAAAACAAGATGGATTAGTTCATATTTCCGAGCTAGCAGATAAGAGAGTTGCTAAAGTTGGAGATATTGTTAAAGAAGGCGACGAAGTTTCTGTAAAAGTTGTTGGATTTGATAGAGGCAAGGTCAAACTTTCGATGAAGCAAGCATCTGCCTAGTTTAAACAAAATCAATATCAGTATCGATAAACTGAATATCTTCAAATCTTTTTTTTATTAAGTCTTTAATAAAGAAATCATCAGCATCAAAAGCAAAATTAAGCTTTTTACGCCACGGCATATCTATATTTAAGACTTGATTGCTTTTTGAAATATAACTTAAAAAATCTATTTTATTTTTTTTTGCAAACTTACTAAAAATATTTTTTAAATCAAAATTTACTGGTTTTGAAATATATATAATATTTAAAATTTTAAACTTTTTCTTCACCTTTATATTTGTAATAATATCTATGCCATCATAAGTAAAAATATAAATATTTTTTTTATATGGACAATTCAATATTCTCCACTTAAACCAACTTTCATCCCTAACGATACCAATAGTTTTTTGAGATAAAGTTTTTTCACTATTTTCAATTATTTTAGATATAGTTTGATTATCTATATTCTTTAATTGTAAGTTTCCTAGTTCTCCAGTTTCAATATCAGTATTTTTATTTTTTTTAAAAAAATAAATTAAGTTTTGAAAGTTATAAAATTTTAATTGTCTGGTTAATTTGTTATTATACGACCAATTTAACTTTTTGAAAATTTTCAAGGATTTATCATTACAAATTGTAATTCGAATTGGACAAATTTTCATCCAGGCTTCAGCAAGTAATCTGCCATAACCCAAAGATCTATATTTTTCGTCAATAAAAAAATCAGTAAACCATACGCCTGTTTTTACATCATTCAAAATTTTAATTTTATTTGAAATTATTCCTGCGTGGCCACAAATTTTACCATCTATTTCTAAAATTAGCGGTTCGAAACTATTAAGATCATATCTATATCTCCAATCATAATCTTCTAAATTGATGTTTTCAAGATTAAAAGAATACTGATAAAAGTCTAAAAGTTCTTTTTTATCTACCTCAGATTTTTTTTTTATATGAATTTTCTCCACTGTAAGATAAAATATAATTAAATATGTTTAATTCAATAAATAAAATTATTTCTAAATATACCGGTTTACTTATTCGAATGGATGATATTTGTGAAAATATGAATTGGGAAATAATGGATAAATGCGAAATTTTATTTGACAAGTATAATATTAAACCTTTACTTGGAGTAATCCCTCTAAATAAAGATCCTGAATTATTAACATATCCAAAAACTACTTTATTTTGGGAAAGGGTAAATAATTGGAAAAATAAAGGTTGGGAAATAACAATGCACGGTTGTAACCATCTGTATACTCAGAAGTCAGATAAAAGAGATATTTTTAATTATGGAGGCAATTCTGAATTTTATGGATTAGATTACTCTGATCAATTAAGCAAAATTGAAACTGGTTTATCTGAATTTAAAAAAAGAGAAATTAATGTAAGAAGTTTTTTCGCACCAAATCATATTTATGACGAAAATACCTTAAAAGCTCTTAAAAAAAAGAATATTAAAATAATTATAGATGGTTATGGATTATTCCCATACTTTAAAGCTGATTTACTTTTTATTCCACAGCTTTTTTATAAAGAAATATTTTTACCTTTTGGAATCCAGACTACCCAAATGCATATAAATTATTGGCATAATAAAGATTTTAAGAAATTTGAAAATTTTGTGAGCAAATATCATAACAAAATGGTAAACTTAGATTATATAATAAATATAACTAATCCTAATCTAGTTCAAAACTTTACAAATTACTTAGTCGAAAAAACTCTAAAAACAGTAAGAGTATTTAAGTAATATTTTTAGGATCAGGCATTCCAACTTTATTATATCCCGCGTCTACGTAATGTATTTCTCCTGTTACACCTGCAGCTAGATCACTTAATAAATAAAGAGCTGAATTACCGACATCGTGAATATCAACATTTCTCTTTAAAAAAGAATGATCTTCATTCCATTTATACAAAAATTTTGCATCCCCAATAGCTGAAGCTGCTAAAGTTTTTATTGGTCCAGCGCTAATAGCATTAACTCTTATTTTTTTGTGTCCTAGGTCACGAGCAAGATATTTTACGCTTGCTTCTAAAGCTGATTTACAAACACCCATAACGTTATAATTAGGTATTGCTTTCGTAGATTCATAAGTTAACGTAAGTAAGCTACCACCCTCTTTTAAAATTTTAGATGCTTCTTTTGAAACTTCAGTAAAGGAAAAACAAGAAATTAACATGCTTTTTAAAAAATTTTCTCTTGTAGTATTTAGATATTCCCCAGACAGTTCTGATTTATCGGAAAATGCTACCGCGTGAACAACAAAATCGATCTCACCCCATTTATGCTTTATGTCCTCAAATAATTTAATTATTTCGTCTTTTTTTTCAACGTCACAACTTAGTGTAATATTTGAATTCAATTTTTCAGCAAGTGGTATTACTCTTTTTTTTAAGGCATCTCCTAAATAAGTAAAGGCCAACTCAGCGCCTGCCTCAGCTAATTTTTGGGATATACCCCAAGCAATAGAGCGTTCGTTTGCAACGCCCATAATCAGACCTTTTTTACCCTTCATCAAATCCATTTTCAAACCTTTTCAAATACAAGAGTTGCATTTGTTCCACCAAAACCAAAACTATTTGACATTATAGAATTCAATTTTACATCTTTCTCAACTTTTGTAATTATAGGATATTTCTTCGCTTCTTCATCCATTTCAGAAATATTAGATGAAGCTGCAATAAAATTATTTTTCATCATTATCAAACTGTAAACAGCTTCGTGAACCGAAGTAGCACCAAGAGAATGACCGGCAAGAGACTTTGTAGAGCTTATTTTTGGTTTATTATCTTTAAAAACTTCTCCTACAGCTTTCAGTTCAGTTATATCACCGACTGGCGTTGATGTTCCGTGAGTGTTTATGTAATCAATTTTATTTTTGGCGGTGTTCAATGCCATCTTCATACATCTTACAGCACCTTCACCAGATGGAGCTACCATATCGTAACCATCAGATGTAGCACCATACCCTGTTAACTCTGCATAAATTTTTGCACCTCTTGCTTTAGCATGTTCATATTCCTCCAATACCAAAACTCCACCTCCTCCAGAAATTACAAAACCATCTCGAGTTTTATCGTAAGGCCTTGAGGCTTTTTCAGGCGTATTGTTATATTTTGATGATAACGCAGTCATTGCATCAAACATTGCAGTCATAGCAAAATGAACTTCATCACTTCCCCCTGCAAAAATAATTTTTTGTTTACCAAGTTGAATTAATTCCATAGCATTTCCAATACAGTGCCCACTAGTTGCACAAGCAGAACTTATTGTGTAATTAACGCCTTTTATTTTAAAAGGCACAGCTAAAGTTGCTGAAGCTGTACTTGACATAGTTCTTGGAACAACAAATGGACCCATTCGTTTTGGACTTTTTTCTCTTGTCTTATCGGCAGCTAATATAACATTTTCAATAGAAGGACCACCTGAACCCATTATCATTCCAGTCGAGATATTGCTTACATCAGACTCCTCTAGACCTGAGTCCTTTACCGCCTCATTCATTGAAATGTAATTGTACGCTGATCCAGGTCCCATAAATCTTATAAATTTTCTATCAACATGGTCCTCGAGTTTAATCTTTGGTTTTCCATGGACGTGGCTTTTTAGATTATATTCTTTATACTCTTCAGAAAAAGTAATACCAGATTTTGAATTTAATAAAGATTTATAAACTTCATCCTGATTATTTCCTAGACAAGACACCACACCTATTCCTGTTATTACAACTCTCTTCATGATCTAAATAGACCTACTTTTAAATTTTCTGCTCGGTAAATTATCTTTCCATCAGCACTTAAAATGCCGTTTGCTAAACCAACAGCCGTTCCCTCTTTTTTTAAAATTCGTTTCATATTTATCTCATATGTTGCCACTTTAATATTCTTTAAAACTTCTCCCGTAAATTTTACAGAATTTACCCCCAAAGCTCTACCTTTTCCTGGCTCTCCTATCCAACCTAGATAAAAACCAACTAATTGCCACATTGCATCTAAACCTAAGCATCCCGGCATTACAGGATCTTTTTGAAAGTGACAATCAAAAAACCATAGGTTGTCTTTAATATCAAGCTCTGCTTTAATAAAACCCTTCTTAAATTCACCCGTATCTTTTTTTATTTCTGTAATTCTGTCAAACATCAACATAGGAGGTAGTGGTAGCTTAGCATTTCCTTCACCAAATAGCTTTCCCTCTCCACACGAAATTAACTCATCGTAATTGTAACTGTTTTTTTGCATGATTAAGAATTGTTTTACTTGATTTAGCAAAAGTTTCATATATATTTTGTGTTTAGAATGATTATAAAGTAGATTAAAAAGCAGACTAAAACGTGAAAAAAATAGACATTTTAAAAAAATTAAGATCTTCCAGGTTAAGACCGACTAAACAAAGAGTTGAAATAGCTAAATTTTTATTCGAAAGAGATAAAACGTTTCATTTTACAGTTGAAAGTTTAAACAAACTTTTAATAAAAAAATCAACTTCTAGAATTGCGCTAGCAACAGTTTATAATACCGTTCACGCATTTAAAGCAGCTGGACATTTAAGTGAAGTGGAAGTGAGAGGAAACAAAACTTATTTTGATACCAATGTTTCAAATCATCACCATTTTTATGATAGTGAAACTGCAGAATTAATAGACATAGATGCGAATGATATAATTATTCAAAAAATTCCAAAAGCACCAAACGGTAAAAAAATTAAAAATGTTGAGGTATTTATAAATTTGAAAAATTGACAGAATGTCGCTTGTTTTTCACTTTAGAATTATTATAAACTAGATTTATGAGTGTAGATTATAAAAAAAATAATAATGGTAAATGTCCTGTTATGCATGGCGGCGTTACTAAAGCTGGAGAATCAAATACTGCTAGACTTTGGCCTAATAGTATAAATTTGGATATTTTACATCAACACGATACAAAAACAAATCCGCTTCCGGGGTACGATTATAAAAAAGAAGTTAAAAAATTAAATTTTAAAGCTTTAAAAAAAGATTTATTGAAATTGATGACAAACAGCCAAGAGTGGTGGCCAGCAGATCTTGGAACTTACAGTGGACTAATGGTGAGACTAACTTGGCACCAGGTCGGTACTTATAGAGAATTTGATGGAAGACCTAATGTTGGATCACATAGATTCTCACCCCAAGATTCTTGGCCTGACAACACAAATTTAGATAAAGCTAGGCGTCTTTTATGGCCAATTAAAAAAAAATACGGTAATAGACTAAGTTGGTCAGATTTAATGGTGCTAGCTGGTACTATGGCTTATGAGCATGCTGGATTTAAAACTTTTGGTTTTTCATTTGGTAGAGAAGATATTTGGGAGCCAGAAAAAGATGTTTACTGGGGGAAAGAAACAGTTCCATTAGCAGTTAATAGATACGGAGATCCCCAAGATAGATCTTCATTAGAAGCACCTCTCGCAGCTTCCCATTTTCAATTAGTTTATGTGAATCCCCAGGGTGTTGAGGGGAAACCAGATCCAGTAAGAACTGCGATGGATGTCCGGGAAACTTTCGGAAGAATGGGAATGAATGATGTTGAGACTGCAGCACTTACAGTTGGAGGGCACTCTATTGGAAGAGCGCATGGTAATGGTAATCCTGAAAATTTAGGGCCAGAACCTGCTGGAGCTGATATTCATGAACAAGGTTTTGGCTGGAGCCAAGAAAACGGTACTGGAGCTAATCAAATTACATCAGGTCTCGAAGGAGCCTGGACAACAAACCCAGATAAGTGGGATCATCAATATTTAGATCTTTTGCTTAATTATGAGTGGGAAAGTAAAAAAAGCCCTGCAGGTGCTTGGCAGTGGGAACCAATCAATCTTGAAGAGGAAAAAAAACCAAGAGATTTGGGAGACCCTAATAAAAAAGCAAGATTAATGTTTACTGATGCCGATATGGCAATGGCGATGGATCCAGAGTACAGAAAAATTTCAGAAAGATTTTATAAAGATCCGAAATTCTTTGAGGACTCTTTCGCACGAGCATGGTTTAAGTTAACTCATCGGACAATGGGAAGTAAAGAAAACTATATTGGACCTTGGGCTCCTAAAGAGGATTTATATTGGCAAGGTAATGTTCCAAAACCTAAAAAGAAATTTAATGTAGAGAAAGTAAAGAAAATGATTTCTTCTGCAAAATTAAATTCTAGTGATTTAATTACCACTGCTTGGGATAGCGCAAGAACATATAGAAGAACAGACAAAAGAGGTGGAGCTAATGGAGCAAGAATCCGTTTAGAACCAATGAACAAATGGGAAGCTAATGAGCCAAAAAAACTCTCAAAAGTTTTAAAAGTGCTTGAGGGAATAGCTAAGAAAACCGGAGCAACGATTGCTGATACAATAGTATTAGCAGGAAATGTAGGCCTTGAAAGAGCGATTAAAAAAGCCGGTTCTAATGCAAAAGTGCCATTTAACCCCGGAAGAGGTGATGCTTCACAAGACCAAACTGAAATTAAAAGCTTCAAATGGTTAGAACCTCATCATGATGGTTTTAGAAACTATTTTAAAGGAGATTATTCAGTAATGCCTGAAGAACTTTTATTAGAGAGAGCTTCTTTAATGGGTTTAACTGCACAGGAAATGACTTGTTTAGTAGGGGGGATGAGAGTGCTAGGAACAAATCATTCAACTGCCAAAGAAAAAGGTGTTATGACTGATAAAGTTGGAGCATTAACTAATGACTTCTTTGTAAATTTAGTTGATATGAAATATGCATGGAAGCCAACTGGAAAAAACTCATATGATATCATTGATCGTAAAACTAACAGAGTTAAATTCACAGCTTCTAGAGCCGATTTAGTTTTAGGATCAAACTCTATTCTTAGATCCTATGCAGAAGTTTACGCACAAGACGACAATAAAGAAAAATTTATTAAAGACTTTATTAAAGTTTGGACAAAAATAATGAATGCAGATAGAATTAACTTAAAAAAATTGAATTAATATGGAAATTGTTAAAACGCCAAATTTAGAAAAATTAAATCAAAATATAAAAGATAATTTTTATATTGTTCCAAACTTAAAATTCGATATTGATAAATTGAGAGCTGATTTAAATATTGTGCTTAAAAAAAAGAAATTTAGTACATTAGGTATTAAAAATTTTGGAGCGATCTCTTTAAATCAAGTACCAGGTGACAAAAGTTCTACGGAGGGCCACAATGTTAGAGGTACATACTGGACCATACCCGATGAAAAAGGCAAAGAAGTTGAGAGAGATCAACCTATCGATGAGTCAAAATACACTGAAATAGTTTCTGAATTTAAAGGGACATATTTTGAGGAAGTTTATGATACTTTAAGGAAACACTTTAAGCTTGGAAGAGTAAGGATATTATTAAAAGAACCAAGATCTACGTTAAGTTGGCACAGAGATCCAGAACCAAGACTACATATACCTATTATAACAAATAAAGGTTGCAGAATGGTCATAGAAGAAGTTTGTAGACATATGCCAGCTGATGGATCAGTTACAATTACAAATAATACTAAATATCATAATTTTTTTAACGGGGGGGAGCAGAACCGAATTCATTTAGTAGCATGTGTTCTAGATAATCCTTTTAATTAAATGACTGAGTTTACCCACGGAATTTTAACCGCCTCTAAAAGTATTTATTTAAATAACAAAGGATCTATATTAAGGACAATAATTTACACAATTGGCCACTTTGCTATAGCTATTACAGTATTAATGTTAATTGCTAACGTATCATTTATGATTGCTCTTACTGATGCAATTGTTGAGCCTTTAGCAAATGCAATTTGGTATTTTATATTGGATAAAATCTGGACGTCAAAGTATAAAAAATAAATTTATAACAAACCCCATAAACTGCCTTTTTTAATCCAGCCCTCAAAATTTTCTACAGTTACTTTACACCAATCATTTTTACATTTTTTAATTTTGCAAAGTCTTCCTCTTTTTAGAATTACAGATGGCCTAGAGTAAACTGAAGGACTACTAAAAAGTAACTCCTCATCATTAATAATTAAAGCAGCTTTTTTCTTGGACAATTGTGAGATATGGATCCAACCAGTATTATTTTCATGATCTCTAATTTTTCTAAAGTTTTCAAATTTTTCTTGTACCAAAACAGGTAAAAACTTTTTTTTATAAAATAACTTTATAGGATAGTCAAAAGACGGCCCTTGCCTTAGGTTCACCTTGTCATTTCTTAATGTTAAAAAATATTCATCATTAGCAAAAGTATTTTGGTTTAATAATATAAATACAAAAATGTAAAAAATTAATTTTAACATTTATTTACACACTTTGGATTACGAGGTATTTTGACGTTTCTAAAATTTGTTTTAATAGAATCGAATATCATCATTTTATTACTTAAGTCAGTTTTAATTCCTAAGATAGTTTTTAATACCTCATTAGCTTGTAAGGAGCCTAAAATACCTGCAACAGGGGAGAAAATCCCATCTGTTTGACAATTATTTTCAATTAAAGGCTTTTCAGGCATAAAGCATCTAAAACATGAACTCTTTTTTTTAAAATTAAATTTAAATAGATGCCCATCAAATTTACTAATAGCTGCTGAAATGAGTACTTTTTTACTTTTTTTACAATAGTCATTAATTAAATATCTTGTTTCATAGTTATCAGTGCCATCGCAGATAATATCAAAGCTCTTAAAAATAGGTTTTATATTTTTAGAGGTTAATTTTTTTTTAAATATTCTTATATTTATTTTTTTATTGATCTTAAGTATTTTAACTTTTGCTCGATCAACTTTGTACTTACCTATGTCACTTGAATTAAAAAGTGTTTGTCTGTTTAAATTACTTATTTCAACTTTATCGTCATCAACAATACCAACGCTGCCAACTCCTGAAGCTGCAAGATAAGTTAAAAGCGGACATCCTAAACCACCCATACCAATTATTAATATTTTTGAATTAAAAATTTTTTTTTGTCCCCTAATACCTATTTTTTTTAAAATAATTTGTTTTTCAAACTGTTTTATATAGTTAAAATTGAAACTCATTTTTTTGAATCTTTAATACTTTGAGTTTTTATAAACAAAATATTTTTATTGGCTATCTAGTTTAAATTTTTCTCTTCAATTAAGAGTTTATTCAAAATAAACTCTGTTATTTTATTCGCAATAAAACTTTTTTTATTTTTCTTTATTACTTTAACTTTTCCAATATTATCAATTATTGATACTCTGTTATAATCAGAGTTAAATCCACTATCTTTTTTTGAAATATCATTAGCAATTATCAAATCGCAATTCTTTTTCCTCAATTTTAAATTAGAGTTTTTATTAATTTGGTCAGTCTCTGCAGAAAAACCAACAACTAACTTTGGCCTAAATCTATTATTTTTACCTAAAAATTCAAGAATATCTTTGTTTTTTTCTAATTCTATAGTTTTAAATTTATTGTAATTTTTTTTTATTTTATTTTTATTTTTTTTTATTGGTTTAAAGTCTGATACCGCAGCTGCACAAATTGCAACATCTACTGGTAAAGATTTCTTCACTGCATTAAACATTTCCTCTGCAGAAATTACTTTTATTAATTTAAAATTTTTTTGATAATTAATATTTGATGGCCCAGATATTAAAGTAGTTTTAACTCCTAATTTACTCAAAGCTAAAGCTATCTCATAACCTTGCTTTCCGCTTGACTCATTTGAAATATATCTTACAGGATCAATATATTCTCTTGTTGGTCCTGTTGTTACAACCGCCTTAAATTTTTTCTTCTTAAACAAATTTCTCTTGTCGAAGTAGTTTTTTAAAAATTTGTAGATCTGGTTAGGGCTTGACATTTTTCCTTCACCATATTCCCCACAAGCCATTTCTCCTTTTTCAGGGCCAATAAAAAGGTATCCATAATCTTTTAAAATTTCCACATTTTTTTGTGTTGCTTTATGCATCCACATTCTTACGTTCATTGCAGGAACTAATAAAACATCTTTGTTTGATGCTAAAATTACTGTTGTTGCTAGATCTTCAGCTTTTCCCAATCTTAGCTTAGTCATAAAATTAGCTGTTGTTGGCATCACAACAATTATATCAGCCCATCGAGATAAAGATATATGATCTATCTCAGCCTCATTATTTGCATCAAATATACTTTCAAAAGTTTTACTTTTAGCAAGCGTTGTTACAGACAGAGGAGTTACAAATTCTTTTCCACTTTTTGTTAAAATTGTTCTTATTTCATTATTTTCCTTTTTTAATAATCTTATAAGATCCAATGATTTGTATGCAGCTATACCACCACCAATTATTATTAGAATTTTTTTATCTTTTAATTTCATCATTAATTAAAATACTAATAATACTACAATTACAATACCAAAAAAACTAATAACTATATTATTTCTAAAATTCTTTATTTTCATTTGCTCTATTTCTAAGTTCTTGTTAGTTCCTGTTGCTAAATTTAATTTTCCTTCAGACATAAGTTTAAGAGCGTAGTCAGCTCTATCCATTAAATCTGGCAAGTCTGGAATTCTTTTTAAAATTTCTGTTGATGTATTTAAGGCAGTATCAATAGTTGACTTTGGACTTTTTAAATTTTTGAGCCAATCTTCTAATACTGGCCTTGATACCTCCCAAATATTCGTTTCAGGATATAGTTTCCTTGCCACACCTTCAACGACCACCATAGTTTTTTGCAATAAAAGCAAAGGCGGTTGAGTTGCCATATTGAATTTTTCAGTTATTTCAAAAAGTTGAGCAAGTAAATTTCCGCCTGATATATCTTTAATAGATTGTCCAAAAATAGGTTCTCCTACCGATCTTAAGGCTTGAGCAAATTCCTCTTTAGATGTTTCTTTAGGAACTAATCCAGCTTGAAAATGAACTTCCGCTACTTTAATGTAATCTCTCTGTATAAAGCCATATAATATTTCAGCCAAAAATTTTCTGTTATTTTTATCTAAACGACCCATAATGCCAAAATCAACCGGAATTATGTTGCCCTCTTTATCTACAAAAAGGTTTCCTTGATGCATATCTCCGTGAAAAAAACCATCACGTACGGCTTGTCTTAGAAAAAATTGTATTAGGTTTTCAGCAAGTTTTTTAAGGTCAACTCCTAACTCGTTAAGTTTTTGATGCTCTCTAATAGAAACACCATCTACTTTATCTAAGGTTAAAATCTTTTTAGTTGTATAATTCCAATAAATTTTTGGGACATTAAAACCATAATCATTTTTGGTATTCTCGTAAAGTTCATTTGCTGCTGCTGCCTCAAATCTTAAATCCATTTCTATATTAGTAATTTCTCTTAACAAATGAACAACTTCTATTAGTTTAAGTCTCCTAGCTTTTGTGAAAGTATTTTCGACAATGTATGCAAAAAGCATTAAGGCATCCAATTCCTCATTGAATAATTCTTCAATATTGGGCCTCAAAATTTTAATAGCGACTTGTTTTTCTTTATCATCAATTTTTATTTTAGCAATGTGAACTTGAGCTATTGATGCTGCTGCGATTGGTTCACCTATATCTATAATATCTTTATAATAATTTTCACCGATCTCTCTCTTAATAATTTTCTTTGCTTCAAATAAATCAAAAGCTGGAACTTTATCCTGTAACTTTTCAAGATTTTTAGCTAATTCTTCTCCAATAATATCTGGCCTCGTAGCAAGGAATTGACCTAATTTAATAAAAGTTGTACCCATACCCTGCAATGCTGTGCAAAGTTTTTCTCCAGAAGTTTTATTTTTATCTTGGTGCTTTGGAGTAGATCCTAAAGAAATAAAATTAAAGAATATATTTAAACTTGCTGGGAGCGAGTGTATTTCATTAATTGTTTCTATTGCACCTGAAGTGGATAATTTTCTAGCAATTGTAAATAATTTCAAAACTCTTTTTAACATTTAAATTTTCCAACCCGAATGTATAGCTGAAATACCGCTTGAAAGATTTCTAAATTCCACATTAGTGAAACCATTTTTAATCATCAGTTTTAATAGTTCTTTTTGATTATAAAAATCTTCTATACTTTGTGTTAAATAACTGTATGGTTTCTCAGATCCCACAATTAACTTACCTATGTATGGTAAGGCCTTTGAATATTGATGGTATAAAAAGTTCAATATTTCATTATCTATTTTTGAAAATTCTAAGCACATAAAACGTCCACCTGGTTTTAAAACTCTAAAAGCTTCTCTTAAGGTTTTATTAATATCTGTTACATTCCTTATTCCGAAACTTATAGAATAATAGTCAAATGTATTATCTCTTACCGGTATTTTTTCTGCATTTGCACATATCCATTCAATAGAATTATAACTTTTGAGCTTTAGTTTTCCTTGACTCATCATTTCTTTGTTAGGTTCTACACAAGTAATCGAACTCGAATTATTAGATTTACTGAAAAATAATTTAGCTATATCTCCAGTGCCTGCCGCAACATCGATTAATTTGGTATTTGGTTGAGGATTCATCCAATTTATAAATTTCTCCTTCCAAGCGCGGTGAATACCCAATGACATAATATCATTCATTAAATCATAATTTTTATGCACTTTAGAAAATACAGAATTGACTAATTTATTTTTATCTTGAATAGTAGTTTTCATATTAGAATTATATGCCAGAATTGCCAGAAGTTGAAGTTGTTAAAAGGACCCTAGAGAAAAAAATCTTAAATTTGATTATTGAAAAAGTAAATATCAACGATGGTAATCTAAGATATAAGGTCAATAAAGAGGAAATTTCAAAATTGAAAGGAAAAAGATTTAAAAAGATAAAAAGAAGATCAAAGTTTTTAATTTTTGAATTTAACAAAAATTTTGTTATGTTAGTTCATCTTGGCATGACAGGAAAATTCTTTTTTGTAGATAAAAAAGAAAAAAAATTTAAAACCAGTTTTTACTATAACTTAAATAAACTAACAGATCAAAAGCATAATAGAGTTGTATTTTGTTTTAAAAATAAAGAGAAATTGATTTATAATGATGTAAGAAAATTTGGCTTTATCAAATTATATGATAGTGATAAATTAAAGAAGATTTCTCATCTCAAATATTTGGGTCCAGAGCCACTAGAAGAAAAATGGAATTCAAAATATTTCAAAAAATATATCCTGAATCGCAAAAGATCAGTCAAAAATATTTTGATGGATCAAAAATTTATATCAGGTTTAGGTAATATTTACGTAAATGAAATTTTATTCCAAAGCAAAGTCAGACCTGAAAGAAAAGTCTCAAAACTAAATGACGATGAAATTAACAAAATTGTAAATTATTCTAAAAAAATTTTAAGAAGATCCATTAAATTAGGAGGCTCAACAATTAAAGATTTTTCTAGTGACAATGGAAAAAAAGGTATTTTTCAGCAGCATTTTAAAGTGTATGGGAGAAAGGGAGAAAAGTGTTCTAATACAGATTGCAACAATAGTATAATTCGTACAGTAATTTCAAATCGTGCTTCATTTTTTTGCAAAAGTTGTCAGAAATAATAAAGTTGACCCATATAATACCTCCATATATATAATCCTTAAAAATGCCTAATACAAAATCAGCTATTAGAAGAGTTAGACGGGTAAAAAAACAAACCCAAATAAATAGAATAAGAAAAAGCAAATATAAAAATGCAATAAAGCAGATGGATTTATTATTAAAATCAAAAGATAAAGAAAAAGCAAAAAAATTTTTTCAAAAATTTCAATCAATTCTAATGCAGGTTGCTAAATCTGGAGTAGTAAATAAAAAAACTGCATCAAGAAAAATTTCAAGAGTTTCAAAAAAAATTTAATTTTAATCAATCAATTTCAAGTTGATTAATTACCTTAAGTAAGAATTTTGATAATTTAAAATCAAAATATAGTTTCATTTTTAAGTTGTAAATAATTTTTTATTTAAAAAAAATTATTTCTATCTGAACGATAAAGATACAACCCAAATTCATTTTTTTTTTTTAAATTAAAAATATTTCTTGCAAAATTTCTTAAATCAGAGTTTATAGAAATATCTTTAAGAACCAGCATGGAAAACAAAAATTTTATAAAACAAAAAACTTATGTTTCAGAAGAGGAAAACACTCTTAACTGGGAAGAAGTTCAAAATGCATTTAAAAAATCATTTGGTAGTGAGATTTATAACAGCTGGCTTGAAAAGATTTCCCTCATAAAAGAGTATAACGATTATCTAATTCTCGGAGTACCTACTAGATTTTTTAGAGATTGGATAGTTTCTCGTTATTTAGATAAAATTCTAGAACAAGTAAAAGGTTTTAAACTGAGTCTTAATCGAATAGAATTTAATATTATTGAGGAAAATAAAAAAAATCAGGAACACTTAAAAATTGACGAGCTCAATAAAGTAACGGAAATCAATGATTCAATACTTAATTACAATAGACTTAATCCCAACCTCAATTTTAACAGCTTTATTAAGGGAAAAAGTAATGATGTTGCCCTTTCATACTCAAAAAAAGTGTGTGAACATGTGTCGAGATATAACCCTCTTTATATATGCGGCGGTGTAGGTTTAGGTAAAACACATCTATTAAACGCAATTGGTTTAGAGCTACAACCAGATAATAATGTTATGTTTATTTCGGCGGAAAGATTTATGTATCACTTTATAAAATCAATTAAGAAAAATGATATGGTCAATTTTAAGGATTTTTTTAGAAAATCCTCTATTTTTATAATTGACGATATTCAATTTATTAGCGGAAAAGAGAGCCTGCAAGAAGAGTTCTTTCACACATTTAATAGTTTGATGGAAAAAGGCTCCCAAATCGTTATTTCTGCTGATAGGTCTCCCATGAAACTTGATAGAGTGCAAGAAAGAATTAAATCACGACTTTCTGGTGGATTAGTTGTAGACATCGAGTCTCCAGATTTAGATTTAAAGATCAAAATAATCAAAAAGAAAATTGAAGAAATTCAAAGTCAATTCAAGGAAAGCATCAACTTATCAGATGATGTGATAAATTTTATTGCTAACGAGAGCAAGACTAACATTAGAGAACTAATAGGAGTGCTAAATAGAATAATTGCATTTAGCAGAGTTCATAACAAAGCATTATCTATAACTGAATGTAAAAATATCTTAAAAGATGTTTTTAACCAAATAAGAGTTATTACAGTCGATAAAATACAAAATACCGTTTCGAATTACTTTAATATATCTCTAAGTGAGATGTTATCACAGAGAAGATCTAGACCTTTAGCCAGGCCTAGACAAGTAGCTATGTATCTTGCTAAAAAAATGACTACTAGATCTCTACCGGAAATTGGTCGAAGATTCGCAAATAGAGATCATACAACTGTAATACACGCTGTTAAAACTATTACTAGGTTATCTGAACAAGATGATGAAATGCAAAAAAACATTAATCAGATTAAAAATCTTTTATTAGAGCAATAGTGAAATGCAATTTGTTGTAAAAAGAGACATATTATTAAAATCATTAAATTTTGTTCAGGGAGTTGTCGAGAAAAAAAATACCTTACCAATACTTTCAAATGTGCTTATTCAGTTGAAGAATAAAAAATTATCAATCATTGCAACTGATTTGGACATAATTTTCTTTGACGAAATATCAGAAGTAAAAATTGTAACTGAGGGAAGCACAACTACCTCAGCAGCTATACTTTATGATATTTTAAGAAAAATTTCCTCTAATTCAGAATTAAAATTTGATCTTAAGACAGAAAATAAATTAAGTTTAAAAAGTGAAAATGCTGATTTTAATTTATTATGCCTACCAACAGATAATTTTCCTTCATTTGCAAACAATTTTGAGGGACAGGAAATTGAAATAAACAATCAAAAATTTTTAAAATTGTTAAATAAAACGAGAATCTCTATTTCAAATGATGATACAAGACACTATTTAAATGGTATATTTATACACCTAACAGAGGCACAAGGTAGAAATTTCCTAACTGGAGTAGCCACAGATAGCCATAGATTATCTTCAAGCAGTTTGGAAATTAATAATATTAACGATTTCAATTCGATTATTTTACCCAGAAAAACTGTATATCAGCTTTGTTCACTTTTATCTGAGTCAAACGACAAACTTTCTATGCAATTAAGTGAGAATAAGATTAAGTTTACATTAGGCAAAATGAAGTTGATTTCAAAAGTTATTGACGGAAAATTTCCAGATTATAAAAAAGTAGTTCCTGTTGGCAACAATAAACAACTTACAGTATCCACAAAGGATTTTATCAATTCAATCGAGCGTGTTGCAAGCGTATCTTTGGATAGAAAAGAAGGAGTTAAGTTAGCTATAAGTAGAGATAATATCCAGCTCTCAGTAAACAGTGCTAATTCCGGTGAGGGAAACGAAATAATAAAAGCAGAATTCAATTCTGAAAATTTAAATATAAGTTTTAACTCAAAATATCTTATCGATATAGCATCTGAAGTAGAAGATAAAAATTTAAAATTAAATTTAAAAGATGCAACCTCTCCAGTTCTAGTAGAGGATCTCTCTGATAAAAACAGTTATTATGTTATAATGCCGATGAAAATTTAAGTTAGATCGAAATTAGAATTTTTATTTACTTTTTGAGCTATAACCGTTGATAACAAATAATTCTGGAGCGCATTTTAATCACCTAATTTTATATTGTATCGAAAAAATGTTATAATTAGAAAATTTTTCATACAAAATAATGTCAAAAAATTCACAAGAAAATAATAAACCATCCTATGGGGCGGACTCGATAAAAGTTTTAAAAGGACTTGACGCTGTAAGAAAAAGACCTGGAATGTATATTGGGGACACAGATGATGGTTCAGGTTTACATCATATGGTTTTTGAGGTGGTGGATAATTCAATAGATGAAGCATTAGCGGGTTTTTGTAAAAGCATTTCTATCTCAATAAATAATGATAATACAATTACAGTCGAAGATGATGGTAGAGGCATACCCGTAGATTTGCATAAAGGAGAAAAAATATCAGCTGCAGAAGTTATTATGACTCAATTACACGCGGGTGGAAAATTTGACCATGATTCCTATAAAGTTTCAGGAGGTTTACATGGTGTAGGGGTTTCAGTTGTAAATGCGCTATCAGAAAAACTCTCTTTAAATATCTATCGAGACGGATACGAGTATGAAATAAAATTTGAAGACGGTAACTCACTGAAACCGCTAAAAAAAATCGGAAAAACTAAGAAAAAAGGAACAAAAATTAACTTTTTGCCTTCAAAGCAAATATTTTCCTCAATTAAGTTTAGCTCTTCCATTTTAGAGAAAAGAATTAGGGAACTAGCATTTTTAAACAAAGGCATTTCTATAACTTTAAAAGATAACACACTAAAAAAACCAAAAGAATATCTACATAAATACGACGGCGGAATTATTGAATTTGTAAGATTTATAAACAATAAGAAACCAATTTTAACTAATAAAAATGAGAAAGAGATATTTAAAAAACCTATTTATATTACCTCAACAAAAAACAATGTAATTGTAGAGTGCTCATTTGAATGGAATGCAGGGTACTCAGAGGAAGTTTTACCATTTACAAATAATATTTCTCAAAAAGATGGTGGCACTCATTTATTAGGATTTAGAAGTGCTTTGACACGTGTTGTAAACAAATACTCCTCTGAAAAAAATAAAAAAAATAAAATTACTCTTTCAGGTGAAGATATAAAAGAAGGTCTTACGGCTGTCTTATCAATTAAAATGCCAGATCCTAAATTTTCTTCACAAACAAAAGATAAACTAGTTTCTTCAGAAATAAGAAATATTGTTGAACATGTAATTAGTGAGAAGGTGTCAACTTGGTTTGATCAAAATCCATCAGTGGCAAAAACTGTTTTAGAAAAAATCACTCAAGCAGCTATGGCAAGAGAGGTTGCTAGAAAGGCACGTGACAGTGTAAGAAGAAAAGGCACATTCGAGCTTACTGGATTGCCGGGTAAATTAGCAGACTGCCAAATACAAAAAAGAGAAGGTACTGAACTGTTTATAGTTGAGGGAGATTCTGCCGGTGGATCAGCAAAACAGGGAAGAGTCAGAGAATTTCAAGCTGTTCTTCCATTAAGAGGAAAAATTCTTAATACATTTGTAAATGGAAAAAAAAACGGAGAAGACCAATCAACTAAAGCCTTATCAAAAATGATGTCTTCAAGCGAAATTGTAACTTTAATAAATGCCCTAGGCACCGGCTCAAAAGACTTTAACATTGAAAATCTTAGGTATGATAAAATTATAATAATGACAGACGCAGACGTCGATGGATCACATATTAGAACACTATTATTAACCTTTTTTAACAATTATCCATTTAATCAATTAATTGAGAACGGCCATTTATATTTGGCGCAACCACCATTGTTTAAAATAACAAAAGCCAATAAAAGTATTTACATTAAAGATGAAAAAGAATTGGAGCATCATATATTACAGAGTTCAAAGATTGATAAAAAAATCAAGAAAGGATCACAAGAATTTAAAAATTTTATTCAGGATCAAAAAGAAAAACTCTCTATTCAGAGATTTAAAGGTTTAGGAGAAATGAACCCTGAAGAATTATGGGAAACAACATTAAACCCTGACAACAGAACTATGCTTAAGGTTCAGTATACAAAAGGAACAAAAGATAAGTCAAAAGAAGATCAAAAAATGATTGAAGTTTTGATGGGTGATGAAGTAGCTCCGAGAAAAGATTTTATCACGAACAATGCGTTAGACGTTGCTAACCTAGATATCTAATTGCTGATGAATTTTTCAACTCTCTTTCGAACAAAAGAGAATTTAAGCTTAGATAAAAATACATTAACAATACTCAGATATATAGCAATTATTGGTCAAATTTTAGCAATTAGTGTTGTTTTTTATTACTTAAATTTACCGTTCCCAATTATAGAGAGTTACTTGATTATTTCACTAGGTTTAGCCACAAACTTGTATCTTCAATTTGGGATTAAAATTAACCAACTTAAAGATTTTTATGCAGCTCCATTCCTCTTGATTGATTTGCTCCAATTAAGCGCCCTTCTTTATTTAACAGGAGGGATTTTTAATCCTTTTTCATTTTTATTAGTGATCCCAGCAATCGTCTCCTCAACCTTTTTAAGTATGGGTACAACAATTATATTGAGTATAATAACATCAGTACTTTTATTAACCATATCTTTCTTTCATTTACCTTTACCAGGTGAGGATATGAATCTTTTACATTTCCCAAATTTTTATAAATTTGGAATTGTAGTCTCTATATTGATTGGTTTAATATTTTTGAGTTATTTTGGTATTCGTTTCTCTGGCGAAAAAAAGAAAACAGAGGAAGCTTTCAAAAAACTGCAAGAGGTTATTTATAAAGAATACGAATTAGAGTCATTAGGAGGGCAAGCAGCAGCAGCAGCACATTCTCTAGGAACACCTCTGGCTACAATAAGTGTAGTTGCTAAAGAATTAAAAAAAGAAATCGGAGAGAACAACGAATTATCTAAAGATATCGATTTATTGATTAGTCAATCTAAACGATGTAGTGAAATTTTAAAAAGAATTTCAAAAAAACAGATAGAGGAAGATAAATTTTTTAGCTCAACAAAATTAGAAAATTTACTTGAGGAAATTATTAATTCTTTCAAAGAAACTTCTTCTAAAGAAATTACTTTAGTATCTGATAATGATAAAAATAAAATTGACATACAAAGATCAGCAGAAATGATTTATGGGTTGAGAAATTTTATAGGTAATGCAATTAAATTTTCAAAAAGTAAAGTTAATATTTTTTTGTCGAGTGATGAAAAGGAAATAAAAATTACTGTAAATGATGATGGACCAGGATTTCCTAAAGACATTATTGCAAAATTGGGAGAACCATATATTAAATCAAAATCAATAGAATTAAATTCAAACTCAGGCTTAGGTCTAGGAACTTTTTTAGGCAAGACTTTATTGGAGAGACGAAATGCTAAACTATTCTTCAAAGAAGATAAAAATTTAGGTGGTGCTTCAGTAGTTATAAGCTGGTCTCCTAAAAATATTTTACTCTAAGTGAAAATTTATTTTGGTTCTTGTTGTGTTAAACAATGAATTGCTCCAAAACCCCAAATTAATTCAGAACAATCTATTGGAATAATTTTTCTGTTTTTAAATTCCTTTTTAAAAATTTTTATTACTATTTTATCTTTAGGATCATCGAAAGTAGGTAATAAAACAAATTTATTACAGATATAAAAGTTTAGATATGATGCCGGGACTCTCACTTTATTTATATAAATAGGTCTAGGCATTGGAATTTTTTTAATTTTTATTTGTAAAGAGTCAATTTTTATTTTCTTTAAAATTTTAAAGTTTTCATCTAGATTTTGAAAATTTTCATCTTTTTTATTGTTTTCGTAAGCAAGAAAAACTTTATTAGATTTTACAAATCTAGCAATATCATCAACGTGACCATGTGTATCATCTCCTACAATTCCCTTATTTAGCCAAATAACCCTTTTTATTCCAAAAAACTTTTTGAATATGAGATTATAATTATTTATTTTTAAGAAAGAATTTCTCTGTTGAATTTTATCAAGTAAACACTCTTTTGTTGTGAGCAGCAAACCTTTTCCATTAACATCGATCGCCCCTCCCTCAAGAACTATTGATTTTTTATTGAACTTAGGGCTGATGATATCTCCCTTGTAATGATTTTTAATTATCAAATTGACTTTATTATCTACTCTATAATTTTTATATTTAGCCCAACCATTAAACTTCCAATTTAATAAAATATTTTGATTTTTTTTATCTTTAACAAATATTGGCCCTGTATCTCTCATCCACACTCTGTCTGTTTTACAAATTATAAATTTTACATTTTGCAATTTTGTATTATTTTTACTAAGCAATTTTTTAATTTTATTCTTAGATTTGTGGTTTTTTATTAAAAGATTTACTTCCTGAGACATGGTAATTTTAGAAATTATTTTAGCAAATGTCTTTGGAATATTCTTAAACTTACCTGGCCAATCATTTTTATTATAAGGCCATCCTATTAATGTTGATCGTTGTCTTTCCCATTCAGCTGGCATCCTGAAAAGAGATTTTTTAATTTTAGGCATCTCTTGGATTTTTAAGTAGTCCTTTATAATAGTCTATTCTTCTATCTCTAAAAAAAGGCCAATGTTGTCTAGAGTTTTCTACTTTTTTGAAATCAATTTCACAAATTAAAATGTCTTCTTTTAAACTGGCTTTTTTAACAACGTTACCACTTGGATCAAATATTATACTATTCCCCCAGAACTCAATCTTTTTATTACCTTGTTTTTCAATTCCAACTCTATTTATTGCAGCAACATAAATACCATTAGCTATTGCATGTGACCTCTGAATTGAAAGCCAGGACTCGAGTTGTGATTTACCAAATTGCTTTTTTTCTTTTGGCTGCCATCCAATAGCAGTTGGATAAAAAATAATTTCCGCTCCTTTAAGTGCTGTTAATCTTGCTGCCTCAGGAAACCACTGATCCCAACAAATTAAAGTTCCTAAATTTCCTTTTGAGGTTTTAAAAGATTTGAAACCTAAATCTCCAGGTGCAAAATAAAATTTCTCGTAAAATTGCGGATCATCAGGAATATGCATCTTTCTATATTTTCCTAAAATTTTACCTTTTTCATTAATAACAATACTACTATTGTGATAAAGCCCTGAAGTTTTCTTCTCGAATAATGAAATTATTAAAATAATTTTTAGATCTTTAGCGAGCACAGAAAATAAATTACTGGTAGGCCCTGGTATTTTTTCAGCGAGATTAAAGTTTTTATGGTTTTCAACTTGGCAAAAATATTTTGTTAAGAATAACTCAGGTAAACAAATTACTTTTGCACCTTTTTTTGCTGCAATATTAATTTTTTTAATAGCATTTTGAATATTTTTTTTTAGATCAGATGACATTTTCATCTGTACTAATGCTATTTTTGTTTTACTCATTATGTTTTAATTGAATAAATTTTGAAAATTTCTTTTTTGCCTCGCTTGCCAATGTTTCCGATGAAAGGCATCGCTTGCTATAAGAGGCAATACACTTGTAGCTTCAGCAAATACCATTTGTTCCTTCGTTACATCCACTTTACCCCATGAGCTTGCTTCTTTCAAAGTAGAACTACTACAAGCTCCATCTCTCGTATCTGCTACAGTTATTTGAATAGCATATTTATGCATAGCCACTTTTTTACCCAATAACTCCGCACAAACCACTGTATCCTGAATAAAATTTTTGGGTACCCCACCCCCAACCATTAATAATCCTGATTGTTTTGATTTGAGTTTAATTTCAGTTATTTCTCTAAACTCTCTTATAGAATCTATAGTAATGTGACTTTTAGGATTTTGTTCTTGGTGCATTACAAGTCCAAATCCTGCTGAACTATCTGTGAAAGCGGGACAAAATATAGGAACATTATTATCATAAGCAGTTTCTATTAATGAATTCCTTTTCTTAGAATTTGTTTTTAAATATTTTCCAAGTTCTTTAATAAATTCCCTTGAGGTATATGCTTTAGGTTTTAGGGAATTAGCAATATCACATATAGTTTTGTCACATGCTTGCAGCTCTTCTTCATCAATATAAGTGTCATAAATCCTATCAATATAGTTGTTTCTCAGTTCAGCATCATCTTGAAACTGAGACCCCTGATAATGCTTGAAACCAAGAGCTTCAAAAAAATCCATATCTATAATTGAGGCTCCTGTAGCCACAATAGCATCAACCATGTTATGTTTTACTAAATCAGTGTATAGATCCATGCATCCACCTGCTGAAGTTGAACCTGCCAAAGTTAAAAATATTGAACAATCTTTATCAGAAAGCATTTCATTATAAATACCTGCCGCTCTGGCCGTGTCTCTAGAAGTGAAAGACATTTTACTCATACCATCAATAATCTTACGAGCATCAAAGGATTTGATATCGATGTGTTCAACTGGGGAATTAAGCAAAGATTTTTTATTGTGTCCGATATTAGGACTATTTTTTTTATTCATTAAGCTACTAAGGAACCAACCTTATCATTTGTATTATCGTACATAGATATAATTGGTTTGTCACTTAATTCATGAATATCATTTGAATAAAAACCGTTGAAGTTTGTTCTGAAAGTAAGACTGTATGCCCCTAGCTGCCCTAGCTCTATATAGTCACCTTCTTTAATATTATTTGGTAACAAAAAAGGTCCTTTCATATAATCTAACCCATCACAAGTAGGCCCAAAAAAACTAAAAGCAGTTAGTTTTTTAGACTGAACCCTTCCGCTTGTAATCATCTTTGATGGTAAAACAAAGTTTGGTGCCCCAGCGTCAAATAAAGATCCATATGTCCCGTCATTTATGTATAAGCTATTTTTTTTTCTTAAAATAATCTTGACAATTGTAGATCCACTTTCCGCTACAAGAGCTCTTCCTGGTTCACATATGATTTCTGGTAATTTATTCAACTTCAAGTTATTTATCTCTTTTTTAATTTCCTCCATATAATTAATTAATGGCTCAGGATTAAGGTCTGGATATACGGAAGGAAATCCTCCACCAACATTTATTGTATTTGGTACTATTTTTGTTTTTTTAATTATATTTCCAATTTCACGAATTCCTTTTGAGTATGAAATTTTATGCATACATTGAGAGCCAACGTGAAAACTTATGCCAAGTTTTTTTGAATGTTCCTTACATAATCTTACTAATCCTAAAGCTTCAGAGGGAAGCGCACCAAATTTTCTAGATAGATCTATTTCAGCATGTTCATTCGAAATTGCAATTCTTACAAATAATTCTAAATCTTTTGCTTGATTAGTGGCCTCTAGAATTTTTCTCAATTCATCTTTACTATCAAGAGAAAAACTTTTCACACCATAATCGAAGTATGCCGTTGATATACTTTCTTTGCTTTTAATAGTATGCATAAAATGTAACTTCACATCCGACTTAATTTTATTTAAGAGTTTAATTTCGTTTAGAGAAGCAACATCGAATTCATTTACACCATTTGCAATAATCTGTTTAATAATTTTTTCGTTTGGATTTGTTTTTACAGCGTAGAGTACCTTTCCAGGAAAATTTTCTTTAAAAAATTTTACGGATTTTTTAATCTCATTTAGCCGTAAACAATATACGGGGTAATCTGGTTGTAATGAGTTAACTAATTCGTTAACTGTTTTAAATTTTCCCATTTCATGTGTCCCTCGCGTTAAATTACACAAAGATTTTTTAAAAATTTAGTAAAAAAAACCTTATTATTTCGCATTTAAGGTTTTTTTGACTTTATGTAAAGAAAAAAAGGACATATTTGTCATGTTGAAATTGTGTCAACAGTTACCATATGTACCTCTATGAGAGGACAAAAAACTATACCAGATCAGCTGAAATTGGCAGACTTTGCCGATAAAACGCTACTAATCCTTGATGATGATGATCCACTTAGAGGTCGGCTAGCTAGAGCTATGGAGAAGAAGGGTTTCCAAGTGAAAGAGGCAAAAACAGTGGCAGAAGGCTTAAACATTGCTAAGACAGCCCCTACTGCATTCGCTGTGATTGATTTAAGGCTTGAGGACGGAAACGGATTAGATGTAGTTAAAGAGATCTCTAAAAACAAAAAAGATAGCAGAATTGTAATGCTAACCGGATACGGGAATCTACCTACAGCTGTAGAGGCTGTAAAGGTTGGCGCTATAGACTATATTGCGAAGCCAGTTGATGCTGATGATGTGGAGGCAGCTTTATTAGCTTCGCCAGAATCAAAAGCAAAACCTCCTGAAAACCCTATGTCTGCAGATAGAGTTAAGTGGGAGCACATTCATCGAGTGTTTGAATTATGTAATAGAAACGTTTCTGAAACGGCTCGAAGACTTAAGATGCATAGAAGGACATTACAAAGAATTCTCTCAAAACGGTCTCCAAGATAATTTTAAATATATTTTCTTATTTTTTTTATATGGTTAATTGCTAAAGTTGCAATCATAATTTTAAATAATTCAGCTAATAAAAAAGGTTGCGCTCCCAATTTAAATATTGGTTTTTCCCAGCCTATTAAAGTTCCTAACCACAACATTCCAAGAATATAAATAAAACTAGTGGCAAAAACTATTTTTAAAAAATTTAAAATCAAATTTTTACTATAAGTAAATTTCCCTACCAGATATGCTGTAACCATAAAACCAACAAGGTATCCCATTGTTGGGCCAGTAAAATAAACTAACCCTAAACCTTTTTCAGGAGTTCCTGAAAACACTGGTAAACCTAAAATTCCTTCAAACAAGTATAAGGAGATAGTAGCTAACCCAAGTTTCCAACCAAATGCTATTCCAATAAATAAAACAACAAAAGTTTGCATGGTCATAGGAACTGGATAAAAAGGTATTTTAATTTTTGATGATATAGCCAAGAGTAAGGATCCCAACAGAGCAATAAACATATATTTAACTACTTTTGTTTGTCTTAAACTTTTTACAAATTCCATAAAGTTAATTTAGCTTTTTTTAAGATAAAATCTAGTGTTTTGTTAGTTGTACAAAAACATCCTCTAAATCACCATCTTCAGTGATTATATCTTCAATTTTGATATTATTCTTATTTAAATAATTTACTATTTCACTAAAATCTAATGATTTTTTCTCATAAGTCACCAAAATTGAATTTTGAGATATAATTCTAAAATTTATATCTCTCATTGATAACTTTTGATCCAAATTTATATTTTTGACTTTAAAATTAATTTTTTTAGTTTTTATTCGATCTAATAATTTTTCCGTTGTATCTAATGCTACCAAATTTCCATTATTTATAATTGCAATTCGATCACACATTTCTTGAGCTTCAATTAGATAATGTGTAGTCAATATTATTGTTACCCCCTCTTTGTTGAGCTCTTTTACATTTTCCCATAGATTATTCCTTAACTCAACATCAACACCGGCAGTTGGCTCATCTAAAATTAATATTGGAGGTTGATGAACCATAGCTTTAGCAATAAGTAGTCTTCTCTTCATTCCACCAGATAAACTTCTAGAATAAGCATTGGCTTTACCCTCTAATGCTACCATTTTAAGTATTAAATCAGTTATACGATCTTTTTTTGAAATTCCATAAAGACCAGCTTGAAGTTCAAGAAGTTTTTTTGGACTAAAAAAGGCATCTAAATTTACTTCTTGAGGAACTATACCTACTGACGCTCTTACTTGACGGGGATTTTTATCTAGATCGAAACCCCAGACGTTTACTTTGCCGTTTGTCTTTATGACTGTCCCACCAAGAATACTCAAAAATGTTGTTTTACCGGCTCCATTAGGCCCTAGTAATCCAAATACTTCTCCCTGCTTAACTTTAAAACTTAATTCATTTAGTGCCTTATTATGTTTCTTAGTCTTTGAGCTAGAGTAAATCTTTGTCAGATTCTCAACAGTTAAAGCAAATTTATCCATACTTTTTTAAAAATTGTTTAGAATTCAATGTAATATGTATATATGAGTTCGATTAAAAAAACAGATCATTTTTATTTAGTTGATGGTTCAGGATATATTTTTCGAGCCTATTATGCTTTACCTCCTCTTTCCAGGAAAAGTGATGGTCTCCCAACTGGAGCAGTAAGCGGTTTTTGCTCAATGCTTTTTAAACTTTTAGAAGATGCAAGATCGGATGACACTAAAAATAAACCAACGCACTTCGCAGTGATTTTTGATTCTGCAAGAAAAAATTTTAGAAATGAAATTTACAGTGAGTACAAAGCTAATAGAACTGAAGCCCCAGAGGATTTAGCTCCACAATTCGAGTATATTAGAAAATCTGTTGAGGCATTTAACTTACCATCTATAGAACTTTTGAATTATGAGGCAGATGATTTAATTGCAACTTACTCTAAACAAATTACCAAAGCTGGAGCAAAAGTAACTGTTATCTCTTCTGATAAAGATCTAATGCAATTAGTTTCAAATAAAATAAGATTGTTCGATCCAATGAAAAGTAAAGTAATTGGAGAAAAAGAAGTTCTTGAAAAATTTGGTGTCAAACCGAGTCAAGTAATAGATGTTCAATCTTTAGCTGGTGATACTTCGGATAATATTCCAGGTGTTCCAGGAATAGGAATAAAAACTGCTTCAGAACTTATAAATAAATATAAAAACTTAGATAATTTGCTCAGTAAAGCATCTGAAATAACTCAGAATAAAAGGAGAGAAACTTTAATAGCGAATAAAGAAAAAGCCCTATTAAGCAAAAAACTAGTCACTTTAAAAGAGGATGTTCCAATTAAGCAGAGTGCTGATAAATTTTTAATTAAGTCTATTGATAAAGATAAACTTTATAGCTTTTTAAGAGAGATGGAATTTAATCGACTATTGAGCCAGGCAATTAGTTTTTATGGAGAGCCGAGTATAAAAAATTTTGATTTAGATAATAAATTTAAAAAGCAATCAAAAATTAATACTAAAGAATATAAAAGCATAATAGAAGAAAAAGAATTAAATAAAATAGTCGATGACCTAAATAGAAAAAGTATATTTTCAGTTGATACAGAAACAACCTCTCTTAATCCTCAGGAGGCAGAGTTAGTTGGTATTTCTTTGAGCTATGCTGCAAATGTTTCTTTTTACATACCAATCGGGCATCGTAATATTCGTAGCTTAAGTAAAGAGTATGTAATCAGTAAATTAAAACCAATTTTAGAAGATCCAAGTATAAAAAAGGTGGGTCAAAATATTAAATATGATTACATAATTTTTAGAAAGTATGGGGTTGAACTTACTTCTATAGAAGACACAATGCTTCTTTCTTATACTTTGGATGCGGGAAATAATCGTCATAATATGGATACGTTATCAGAATTACATCTAGGTCATAAAACTATTTCTTATAAAGATGTAGTTGGAACAGGAAAGAAACAATTAAATTTTTCTGAGGTTGATTTAGATAAAGCTACAGAGTACGCAGCAGAAGACGCAGACGTAACCCTAAGATTATATGAAATTTTATCAGATAAATTAGAGACCGAAAAACTTAATAAAATCTATGAAATTTTCGAAAAGCCAATGATTAAAATTTTATCAAAATTAGAAATTCAAGGGATTAAAGTGGATGATAATTACTTAAAGAAATTGTCAAAAAAATTTGAAACAAAATTGATTAAAATAGAAAAAGAAATCTATCAAATTTCAGGAAAAGAATTCAATATAGCCTCACCTAAACAACTCGGTGAAATAATTTATAACGAGTTGAAAATTGCTAAATTAAAAAAAACAAAAAAAGGTAGTTTAGCTACAAGTGCAAAGATTCTAGAAGACCTTGCTCTCACAGGTCATAAGTTTCCTAACTTAGTCTTAGAATGGAGACAAGTTTCAAAACTAAAAAGCACTTATACTGATGCCCTTCAAGATCATATAAACGAAAAAACAAAAAGAGTTCATACATCTTTTCTTCTTGCAGCTACTAATACTGGCAGGTTGGCATCAAGTGATCCAAATTTACAAAATATACCTATTAAAACTTCTGATGGCAAAGAGATTAGAAAAGCTTTCGTTGCTGAAAAAAATTATACTTTAATTTCTGCTGATTATAATCAAATTGAAATGAGAATACTTGCAGACATTGCTGATGTGAAAGAGTTAAAAAAAGCTTTCAAAGATAATCAAGATATACATTCTTTAACTGCAAGCCAAGTATTCAACTTGCCAATAAATAGAATTTCTGAAGATCAAAGAAGAAAAGCCAAGGCAATAAATTTTGGAATTATTTATGGTATCACACAATATGGATTAGCAAAGCAAATATCTGTTTCAAATGATGATGCACAAGAATTTATTAACTCATACTTCAAAAAATTTCCTGAAATTAAAGACTATATGCAAACTACTGTTAAAAGTTGTAGGTCTAAGGGATATGTTACAAATATTTTTGGAAGAAGAATTCACCTTAGAGGTATAAATGATAAAAATTTTAGTGTCAGAAGCTTTCAAGAACGAGCAGCAATTAATGCTCCCATTCAAGGATCTGCAGCTGATATAATTAGATTGGCTATGATTAATATTGATAAAATTTTATCAAAAAACCAAAAAGCAAAAATGTTACTTCAAATTCATGATGAATTAATTTTTGAATGTTTAAAACCTGATGAAAATAAAGTTAAAAAATTAATTAAAGATGCCATGGTATCAGTTTCTAGTTCAGAACATCACATGTTTTCAATTCCTTTAGAGGTAAGTATTTATTCAGGAAATAATTGGGGAGAGGCGCATTAACGCCTAAATTTTGACATTAAGATTATGAAAATAAACTCATGGCTCATACAATCGCATTAGTCGACGATGACAGAAATATTCTTACTGGTATAAGCATGGCCTTAGAGCGAGAAGGCTTTAAGGTTCAAACTTATATTGACGGTGAATCTGCACTAATTGGGCTGACCAGAAACCCACCTGATTTAGCAGTTTTAGATATTAAAATGCCAAGAATGGATGGAGAAGAACTTCTTAAAAAATTAAAAAAGAAAATGTCTATTCCAATAATATTTTTAACTTCTAAGGACGAGGAGGTAGATGAATTGTTGGGACTTAAGTTGGGGGCAGATGATTTTGTAAAAAAATCTGGTGGTTTTTCTACAAAAGTGCTGATTGAAAGAATAAGAGTTCAGCTTAGAAAAAAAACTAACATAATTGAAGATACTAAAAATATAATTTCTCATGGAAAATTAAAGTTAGACCCAGCGCAATTAGAGTGCGAGTGGAATGGTAAACCATTACCAGATAAATTGACCACTACTGAATTTCTAATTGTTAAAGAATTAGCAAAAAGACCTGGAGTAATAAAGGAGAGAGCACATCTAATGGACATAGCCTATAAAGAAAATACAGAAATTGAAGATAGAACTATAGATAGTCACGTCAAAAGAATAAGAAAAAAGTTTAAAAAAGTAGATGAAAAATTTTCTGCGATTGAAACTAGATATGGAAGCGGGTATAGATGGAATGTTAGCTAATGAAAGTGAAAAAAACAGCATCTATCTTAAAGAAATTTTTACTATTTAACTTAACTACATTTTCAATTCTTGGTTTATTAACAATATTTTATCTAAAAGCAATTCAGCCGAATTTAGTTAAAAAAAGAGCTACAGACCACATAATTATAATAAATAATACGCTAGATCATTTAAAAAGACTTAATGTGGAGTACAGTTCAGAAGGTATAAGAACTTTTTTACTTTCGACCAGGTTTTTATTTCAAAGTTTAGACAGAGTACAATTTTATAATTCAACCGGAGAGCTAATTGGTGATACTAATATTTTAGATTTAGATAAAAGTGTATTTTCAAGATCAGAGATAATCATCGAAGAAACTATTGATGGAAAACAGTCAAATCAATTTAATTCTATTATAACTGATGAAGAAATTAAAAATTTTCTTGATCAAAATTTATTAGAAAATTATGAAAATGAACCTTTGACTATTTCTGAAGTCGATAAAAATAATTTTTTCGTAAAAACACTCAGTAAAATAAACTTAGGGGAAAAAGATATTGGATATATTTTAGTATCTGAGCAAGCAAATGAAATAGTTAACGCAGTTACTGAAAGAAAAGATTTTATTATAAGAACAGTAATAGCAGTTGCACTAGTAATTTTAATCTTTTCAATGTTTCTAAATAAATATATATTAAAACCTATTGGTTTACTTGTAAAATACAGTGACTCCATCAAAAAAAAATCTTCTGAAAGTATCAATATAAAAAAAGTTTTTGTAAGAGATGATGAGATAGGAAAACTTACAATGTCTATCGATGAAATGACCAAAGAACTTCAACAAAGAACAAATAGAGCAGAGACATTTTCAAATGATTTAGCACATGAAATTAGAAATCCACTTGCTTCATTAAAGAGCGCATCAGAATTACTGGATAAAACAACTGAAAAAAATGAGAGCGAAAAGCTTCTTAAAATAATTAATCATGATGTTGAAAGAATAGAAAGATTAATTACTGATTATTCTCAAATGTTGAAAGATGAGGCCTCTTTATCAAGAGAGAAAATGACTAAGATCAATTTATTAGAAGTTATAAATAATGTTGTCGAAGATTTTAAACAGGATCTTAATAACCAAAATAAAAAAATTGTTATTAAGATAAATGAAAAGATTAGTTCTAAAAACGGAAAATACATTTTAGGCATAGAAAATAGATTAGAACAAGTTATAGCAAATCTTTTAGATAATTCCATTTCATTTAGCCAAGACAACCAAAAAATTGAGATAAGCATTGAAGAGACAACAAAAAATCTTGTTATGAAAATTAAAGATGAGGGCCCAGGATTTTCTGAGACATCACCTCAAAAAATTTTCAAGCGTTTTTACAGTAATAGGCCTAAAAACTTTGGGAAACACTCTGGGCTTGGTCTTAATATTGTTAAAAATATTGTAGAATTACATAAGGGCACAATTGCAGCGTCAAACAGACTAAATACAAAAGGAGCTCAAGTGGAAGTTCTGTTACCAAAATTTTCTTAGTGTTCTTTCTTGCTAAGATAAGCTTATGTTGATATTAACGAAATCAAAATGACACAAGATTTTAAAGTAAAAGATATTAAGTTAGCTGATTTTGGAAGGAAAGAAATTTCTTTAGCTGAAACTGAGATGCCAGGTCTTATTGCTTTAAGAAAAGAGTATAAAGGAAAACAGCCTCTTAAAGGAGCAAAAATTCTTGGGTGCCTTCACATGACAATCCAAACAGCAGTTTTAATTGAAACATTAGTTGAGCTTGGTGCAGAAGTGAGATGGTCATCCTGTAATATTTTTTCAACACAAGATCATGCAGCAGCAGCAATTGCTAAAGCTGGTATTCCTGTTTTTGCTTGGAAAGGAGAAACGGAGGAAGAATATTGGTGGTGTGTAAAACAAACTATTGAAGGAAAAAAAGATTGGAAGCCAAATATGATTTTAGATGATGGAGGAGATCTGACAGGTTTAATGCATAAGAATTATAAGGATCTTCTGAAAGGTGTGAAAGGAGTTTCAGAAGAAACAACCACAGGTGTTTTAGCTTTGAAAAAGATGGAAGAAAAAAAAGAACTTCTTATTCCTGCTTTTAATGTGAACGACTCAGTTACAAAATCAAAATTTGATAACTTATATGGTTGTAGAGAAAGTTTAGTAGATGGAATCAAAAGAGCAACTGACATTATGATGTCTGGAAAGGTAGCTATAGTTGCTGGATTTGGTGACGTTGGCAAAGGTAGCGCTGCATCACTTCGTCAAGCAGGAGCAAGAGTATTAGTTACTGAAACTGATCCAATCTGCGCTCTTCAGGCAGCGATGGAAGGGTTTGAGGTCGTTCTGATGGAAGATGCGATAAAAGAAGCGGATATAGTTGTAACTGCAACAGGTAATAAAGATATTGTAACGGCAGATCATATGAGAGATATGAAAGATAGAGCCATTCTTTGTAACATTGGACATTTTGATAATGAAATTCAAGTTGAGGCATTAAAAAATTACAAATGGGACGAAATTAAACCTCAAGTTCATGAGATAGAACTACCAAGCAAAAAAAGAATAATTTTATTAGCTGAGGGAAGATTAGTGAATCTTGGATGTGCAACAGGTCACCCAAGTTTTGTCATGAGTGCATCATTTACAAATCAAGTCATAGCACAAATAGAACTTTGGAGTAATTCAGATAAATACGAAAATAAAGTTTATGTATTACCAAAACATCTAGACGAAAAAGTTGCAATGTTGCATTTAGAAAAAGTTGGTGCAAAATTAACTAAAATGTCCAAAGATCAAGCAGATTATATTAGCGTTAAACCATCAGGACCATTTAAACCAGATACTTACCGCTACTAAAACAGTAGCTAATGATTGTTAAATCTTTAGAACATTTAAATTCTTTATCCAAAAAAGTTGCAGACCAACTAATTAAAAATGATTGTATTTTTTTAATTGGTGAAATTGGTGTAGGAAAAACTACTTTTACAAGATATCTAATAAATTACTTACAAGAAAAAAATAGAGAAAAAATTACAGAAGTACTAAGCCCTACATTTAATTTACTTTATGAGTATGATTTAAAAAATATAAAAATTATGCATTATGATCTTTATAGAATAAAAGATGAAAGCGAATTAAAACATTTAGGTATTTTTTCAGATAAAGAAGAGACAATTAAGATTATAGAGTGGCCACAACTTGTTAATATTCCGTTATCAGATAAGTTAGAAATACATCTAGATTATGCTGAAAATGAAAATCAGAGAGAGATAAAATTTATAGGTTCAAAAAAGTGGGAAATTTTAAATGAATTATAAACTTAAAAAAATTTCAGGTGATGCATCGTTCAGGGAATTTTACAGATTACAAAAAGGACGTTATACTTCAATAATAGTTCAAGCAAAAAAAGAGAAATTCAAAAATTTAATCACTTACATTATAATTAATAATATTTTAATAAAAAATAGGATACATGCACCAAAGCTAATTACTAATCACTACGACAACAACATTATTGAGATTTCAGATTTAGGAGATAAATCATTTTATAAATTTATAATCAAAAAGAAAAATAAATTTAATGATTACAAAAATTTGATCAGAATTATTATCAAACTACAAAATATCAAAACAAAACAAAGTTATCAACTTGGTAAATATAAAATTAATTTTCAAAATTATTCAATAAAGAAACTTCACAAAGAATCAGATTTATTTTTTGATTATTATTTGAAGCATTTTTTAAAAAGTTCAAAACAAAAAAAAATTAAAAATATTTTAAAAAAGGAATTAACTAAAATATATAAAAAACTTTATTTTAAAAATACTGTTTTTGTTCACAGAGATTTTCATGCATCTAATATAATGGTAGATAAAAATAAACTTGGTTTGATTGATAGCCAGGATGCAATAACTGGAAACCCATTATACGATGTAGCTTCATTAATTGATGATGTAAGAATAAAATTGCCCTTAAATTTACAAGAAAGATTATTTAAATTTTACTATTCTAAATCTAAATTAAAAAAGGAGCAATATAAAAATTTAAAAAATGATTTTGAAATATTATCTGTGCAAAGAAATCTAAAAATTTTAGGTATATTTGTGAGACTTTTTAAAAGAGATGGTAAAGCCGATTACCTTAAATATTTGCCTTACACTTGGCGATTAATCGAGAGACGTCTTAAAAATCCCGTTTTTAAAAATTTTAATTTAATATTCAAAAAATATTTAAAAATACAAAAATTAAAAAAAATAAATAGTTTATGAAAATTAGTCATGGAATGATATTGGCTGCAGGCTTAGGAAAAAGAATGCGACCTCTTACAAATAAAAAACCAAAACCATTATTAGAAGTAGGAGGTAGCACGCTCCTTGAAAGAGCAATTAATCTTTTAATCAATCATGGTGTAGAAGAGATAACTATTAATGTTCATCATCTTGCTAATCAAATAGAAAAATTTATTTCAGATTTTAAATCGGAGGTTAAAATTAAAATATCAAATGAAAAAGATTTATTATTAGATACTGGTGGTGGAGTGAGAAAGGGAACAAAAGATTTTAAGGATAATCCCTTTTTTGTAATTAATCCTGATACGGTTTGGAGTAATAAATATTCTGAAGAAATACAATTTTTAGAAAAAGAGTATTTTGCGTATAAAAGACCGTGTTTATTACTGGTTAGAAAAGAATTGTCTTTGGATAATTCTTTCAAGGGTGACTTTAATTTAAAAAATAATTTAATTTCTAAAGATGAACAGAACCAATTTATTTTTACTGGCTTGCAAATAATGAAAAATGACCATTTATCATTTTTAAACAAAAATATTTTTTCTATGAATGAAGTTTGGACCAAATTAATAATTGAAAACAATCTCGGTGGATTGGAAAGTAATCAAAAATTTTATCATTTAAACACCACAGAAATGTTTGAAAAAATATCTTCTTTAAGTACTATTGATTAAAAATTATATTTTTTGCCCTAGAATCATCTAAGTAGTAGTATTTTTGAATTTTTAATTGATTATCAAATTCAATTATAAGCGGATTTCCCGTTGGAATTTCTAGCTCATTAATCTTAGTGTCTGAAATCTTAAAGAGATATTTACACAACGCTCTTAATGAATTTCCATGAGCTGATATCAAAATATTTTTTCCATTTTTCAAATTCTTATTAATTTCAAAATCATAAAAAGGAATTACTCTTTCGTAAGTGTTCTTTAAGGACTCTGTCAAAGGAATTTTATTTTTGGGTATTCCATCGTTTAAAGGGCTAAAATTTTCAAGATAATTACTATCTTTGGCCATGATAGGAGGCGCTACATCCCAAGATCTTCTGTACTTTTTAAATTGATCTTCCCCAATTTTCTTTTTTGTTTCTTCCTTGTTTAAACCTGTTAATGACCCATAATGTCTTTCATTTAATTCCCAAGAAGTATTAAACTTCATAGATAAATTTAGAGTTTTTAATATGATTGTAAGCGTTTCAATTGCCCTTTTGAGATAGGAAGTATAACTGATATCTATTTTAACATTCAATTTCCGAATTAATTCACCTGACTTTTTAGCTTCTTCTTTACCTTTCTCTGAAAGATCAACATCTACCCAGCCCGTAAATCTATTTTCAGCATTCCAGGTACTCTGGCCATGTCTTGTTAAGATTAGTTTACTCATATAAGTTAATCAAGTTATTATGTACTATATAAAAATCTAAATGAAAAATATTTTCTTCTATTGTTCTAAATATTTATTCTATTTTTCATTCATAATTCTACTAATTCTTTATTTGTTCCCAGGAAGTTTAATTGGTTATTTTTTGTACGGTAATTTAGGAAAACAACCTGATTTTATTTCAAATCCAATAGGCACCTCTATCAACCATTTAGTATTTTTTTTCTATTTAAGTATTTTAGCTTTTATATTTCGAAATAATCAAAGAAAATTTATAAATAGCTTTTCTTTTTTATTTTTAATTTCAATAATTTTAGAATTATTACATTATTTTATTCCTAATAGAGCATTAGAACTTAACGATTTATATGCAAATAGCTTAGGAGTATTATTGGCTTATTTCATATTTAAACCTTTTAGGAAAACTAGGAATTAAATGTTTTTACGTATTATAATTTTATTTTTGATTTTTTTTTCTAATACAATAGCAGAAGAAATATCTGGTGTTCCAAAAATTGTAGATGGAGATACTGTACATATAAACGATAACAAATTTAGATTAGAAGGCATAGATGCTCCAGAAATGAGACAAAAATGTAAAAAAAAGTCTACAAAAATTTTATCTATAATTGGTTTCACATTCTACAAAGATTATAGCTGCGGGAAAGTCTCAAAAGAAAAATTAAAAAGCAAAATTAATGGATCAAAAATAAAATGTATATTTACAACTAAAGACAGATATAAAAGATATATTGCTACATGTTATAAGGAAAAAACGAACTTAAATCAGTGGATGGTAAGAAATGGGTACGCAATAGCATATAGAAGATACTCAAGAAAATATGTGCCCGATGAAGATTTTGCTAAAGAAAACAGATTAGGATTATGGCAAGGAAAGTTTATGAGTCCAGAAAAATGGAGAAAGCTTAACTAATTTTTAGTATAAATTATTAAGTGATTCCTTTTAAAAAAATAATATTTGTTTTAATTTTTTTTATTTTAGTGGCATGTTCGTCAATTCCAAAAAATACTCAAAATAGTTGTGCTATCTTTGAAGAAAGATATTTGTGGTATAAGCATTCTAAAGCTTCCTATGAAAAATGGGGAGCACCTATTCATTTACAATTAGCTTTTGTTAAAAAAGAAAGTGATTTTAATTGGCTCGCAAAACCTCCAAGAACTAAATTATTCAAAGTTATCCCATTTAAAAGACCCTCATCTTCATTTGGATATTCCCAAGCAGTGAAGGGAACCTGGGAACAATACAAAAGAGAAACAAATAATCCACTAGCTACAAGAGCAAGATTCAAAGACTCGGTAGATTTTATAGGATGGTATATCCATAAAACAAATAAGATATTAAAAATCTCAAAAAAAGACCCTTATCGACAGTACTTGGCTTATTATAAAGGCTGGGGAGATTATAAAAATTATTCAAAAGACAAAAAGGCTATAATATACGCAAAGTCAGTTAAGGATATGGCAAGCAAATATAGAAAACAATTAACGCTCTGCAAAAAAAATCTAGATAAAAATAAGTATATTATTTTTTAAGCTGTTTCTGTAGCTCAATTTCAACAGCGTCAATTCTCTTGGTTCCTCTTCCAACAATTGTATAAACAGTAGGGATTACGTAGAGAGTAAAAAATGTTGAAAATAACATTCCACCAAATATTGTTATACCAACAGTTAGACGACTTGCAGCACCAGGTCCAGTTCCTAGAATAAGTGGTAAAACTCCAATAATTGTTGAGATGCTTGTCATGAGAATTGGTCTTAGCCTAATTGCGGCAGCTTCAAATACAGCAACTTCTAAATTTTTTCCTTCCTTCCTCAACTGATTTGCAAATTCTACAATTAGGATACCGTTTTTAGCTGATAGACCAATCAAAATGATTAATGCTATTTGACTATAAACATTCAATGAAGACCCAACTACCAGTAAACCAATTAATCCACCAAGAATAGCCATAGGCACAGTTAACATAATTGTCAGTGGATGCCTCCAGCTTTCAAATTGAGCACTCATCGCCAGGTATGCAGTAATTAATGCTAAAGCAAATATTACATAAAGTTCAGTGTTAGTTTTTTTATACTCTTCACTTTCACCTTTATAAGCAATTTTTGCTTGAGGTGTATTTTGTTCTACAACGCTCACTAAAAACTTTAGAGCCTCATCAAGCGAATAGTCTCCAACAAGTCTTGCCGAGATAGTAACTGCTTTTTGTCTATTGTATCTTGCTAAGAATGGTGACTGTCCCTCTTCATCGTATGCAACTAGGTTCGACACAGATACAAGCTTTCCATTGTTTTTAGATCTTACAAAAACTTTACTTATACTATCTGGCTCTTGTCTATCTTTGATATCACCTTGCAAAATTATAGAATATTCTTTTCCATCCCTTGTAAAGTTTGTCACTCTTTTAGAACCAAAAATTGTTTCTATAGTTTTTCCAATATCCTCTGTCGAAACTCCTAGATCAGCAGCTTTCTTTTGATCTATCTTTACATTTAATTGAGGTTTGTTCAGATCAAAGTCATCTTGAATAGAAGTAAGACCAGGATTTTTTCTTGCTTCTTTTTTAATTATCTCCTTCCACTCAATCAATTGTTCATATGTATTACCTAAAACAACAAATTGTATTGGGCTTTCTATTCCACCAGTTCTTATTCCCTGAGGCATTATTGGAAAAGCCAAAACACCTGGCACTCTAGCAATTTTTCCAAAAGACTCTCTCATTATCTCAACTCCATGACGATCTCTTTTAGCCCAAGGCTCTAAAAGAACAATTATAAAACCACTATTTACTTGTTTAGCCGACTTTCCAAAACCTGGAACTCGCATGATTAATTTTCTATATTCACCTTTACCTACACTTGGAAGCAACAATTCCTCAATTTCCTCTGCTCTATCTTTAGTAAAATTAAAGCCTGATCCTTGAGGGGCTTTTACAATTACAAAAAATGCTCCTCTATCTTCTGGAGCAATTAATTCTTTCTTAGCAAAATTAAAAAAGAAAATTGTTAATGCAAGAGTACCCAACAAAAAAATAGTTATTGTTTTTCTTTTCTTTATCCAATTTAACAGTGAAACTTTATAAAGATATGTGAGTTCTTTTAAAAACTTCTCAAATTTTAAAACAATTTTTGATTTTTGCATATTTTTTTGTAAAAATTTACTAGCTAACATTGGACTTAACGATAACGCAACAAAGCTTGAAATGATAACCGCTGATGCAAGAGTAATTGCTGTTTGAGTAAAAAGTACTCCTGTAATTCCTTTAATAAAAATTAAAGGAACAAATACTGCTACTAACACAACAGTCGTAGCTATTATTGCAAACGATACCTGCTTAGCACCTTTGTAAGCTGCAACTAAAGGTGTATCGCCTAACTCTATTCTTCTCACTATATTTTCAAGCATCACAATAGCATCATCAACCACAATACCAATAGCCAGTACTAAGGCCATCAAAGTAAAAAGATTAATTGAAAAATCAAAAATATAAATTGATAAAAAAGTTGAGATTAATGAAACAGGCAAAGCTATTAAGGGCACAACCAAAGCTCTAAGGTTGCCTAAAAATAGATAAATAATAATAGTCACCAATATTAAAGCAATGATCAGCGTTTTATAAACCTCTTTAATGGCAGATTTTATATAATTACTTCTATCAAATGAAACCTCTAAGGTAGTACCCGGCGGCAAGCTTGGTTTAAGCTCCTTTATCTTTTTTTTAATTCCATTAGCCACAGCAATAGTGTTTGCATCAGATTGTTGATATATCCCTATTCCAACAACTTGTTTTCCGTTACCTTTAAATAAAGTTCTTGTCGACTCAGCTCCCAGTTCGATTCTTGAAACATCTGACAAGGTTATGATTGAACCATCTTTAGCTCTTTTAAGAGGTAGATTTTTATAATTCTCAACTTCCTGATAAGCTTTATCAAGTTTTATAGTTAGATCGATATCTCTTGACTCGATTCGCCCAGCTGGAAATTCTGTATTTTCACTTCTAAGAACTGCTTCTACCTCTTGCGTGGTTAGATCTCTTGCAGCTAAAGCTATAGGATCTAACCAAACTCTAAGTGAAAGTTCTCTTTGTCCACCAAGCCTTACTCTACCTACACCATCAACTGTAGAGAAAGTATCAGTTAAATATCTATCGGCGTAATCAGTTAATTCTAAATCTGTCATCGTTTCAGAGTTGAAAGACAACCACATAGTAGTTCTCATTCCTGCACTTTGTTTGAAAATTTCAGGCTGTTCTGCACCATCTGGTAAATTATCCAGCACTCTAGATACAGAGCTTCTTACGTCGTTAGCAACGTCGTCTAAGTTTAAATTCGTTTCAAATGTGAGTGTTATTCTTGAACTTTCATCTTCACTAAATGATTCTATCGTTTCTAATCCAGGTGTTCCTCCAACAAAATCTTCGATTTTTTGAGTAATTTGAGTATCAACAATTTCTGCCGATGCACCTCTATACTCAGTTTGAATAGTTACTACGGGAGGCTGCACATCAGGTAGTTCATCAGTTGGAATTTCTTGAAAAGTTACAAGACCAAATATTACTAATACTAAGCTCATTACTGAAGCCACGACAGGTCTTTTGATAGATAGGTCTGTTAAAAACATTTAATTACTTGGATTTATAATTTTGATTTTAGCATTATTTCTTACTTTCGAGACACCTTCTGTAATAACAAGATCGCCTTCACTTATTCCTGATAAAACAGAAACTTTTCCAAAATTTCTTTTACCAATTTCAATGTTCTTTTTTTCAGCAGTTTCATCTCTTACTGTGTAAACAAAAGCTGTACTTCCTTGAATCGTTACAGCACTCTCAGGAACACCAACTTGATTAATTTCATCGTATATAATTTTTACTGTCATTAGTTGCCCTGGAATAATTTTGAAATCAGAATTATCAACTAAAACTCTAGATAAAATTGATCTTGTAGAGGGATCTATTCTTGAGCTAATTGTTTGAATTTTACCCTGAAAAGTTTTTTTGAATGCTGAACTTGTTATTTCTGCTTTCAATCCCGGTTTGAGTATACTTACATAATTCTCTGGGACTTTTATATCTATTACTATTTTTTTTAAATCATCCAAAGTTACTATTAAACTCTCTGAACCCAAAACTCCTTGGGCTATTTCTCTTTTCCCCAATTTACCTGCAAAATCTGCAATAACCTCTTCCCCACTTTTAAGTCTAAGGATTATTTCACCTTTTTTTACAAATCTATTATCAATATTTAATTTTCCAGAAACTTCATTAGTTTTAATTCTATACGTTTTTGAATTTTGCGCTAACGCTGTACCAAAAGTTTCTATACTTTTGTAAAACAAAGATCTCTCAACTTGCTTTACAATTACCCCTGGTGCTGGCCTTACACTAAATTTTTTTTTAAAGTGTAAACCAATAAAATGCCTTGCAGCAATAATTGCAAAAATAGCAATAAAAAAGATAATTAAAAATACTTTTAATTTTGATGATGCTTTCATTTTTATTCTAATCCGTACTCCGACCATGAGCCGTCATAGATAGTAGGTTTTTTACCACTTATGATAGAATTAGCTAGTCCTAAAATACATGCGGTGACTCCAGATCCGCATGTAAAAGCAATATCTTTATCTTTATCTATTTCATTCTGATCAAAAATCTTTATTAAATCTTCTTTTTTTTTGAAGGTTCTATCTTCATTTAAAAGTAATTGAAAAGGTATATTTTTAGATCCTTCAATGTGACCACTTTTTAATCCTTGTCGGGGCTCAGGAACCAAACCCAAATATCTTTCTTTGCTTCTAGCATCTATTAACTGAAATTTTTTATCTAATATGTTTTTTTTGACTTGAGTTTTATTTATTACCATGGATAAATTTTCACTAGTTTCATAATTAGATTTGGAGATTTTTATTATTTCTTTTGACACAGCTCTATTTTCCTTCAACCATTTTGTAAAATTTCCGTCTAAAACAGAAACTAGATCAGCATTATGTCCAAAGTAAATAAAAGTATACCAAACTCTACATGAACTGAAGACATCTGAATTATCATAAATAATTACATGGTCAGAATTATTTATTCCCAAATTGGAAACAATATTTCCCCACTCTTTATTTGAAGGAAGCATATGGGGTAACGAAGAATTTTTCTTTGAATTTTTATCAATATTAAAGAATATAGAGTTCTTTATATGATTTTCTTTAAACTCCTCCTCAGCATTTCTACCTGAGTTAGGCAAACACCAAGTAGCATCTAATATTTTCACTTTATTGATATTTTTTTCAAGCCATTCTGTATTAACAAGCTGTTTCATTATCTATTTTTTTCTATGTACTTTTGATGATATTCTTCTGCCTTACAATAATTTTTGAGCCGGGAGATATTAGTTTGAATTTTTCCATTAAGTTCTCTATTAAAAATTTCCAAAATTTCTTTTGCCTCAGCTTTTTGAAACTCATCCTCATAAAATATTTCACTTCGATATTGAGTTCCAACATCAGGGTATTGCATATCTTTTTGAGTAGGGTCGTGCATTTTAAAAAATAAATCTAAAATTTTTTTAAAAGAAATTAATTTTTCATCAAAGGTAAGTCTTACAACTTCAGCATGACCAGTGTCACCTCTACATACTTCTTCATATGTAACTTTATCGGATAATCCACCAGCATAGCCGACTTCTGTTTCAATTATACCTGGCTTATTTTTGAAGTTTTCCTCAGGTTTCCAAAAACAGCCAAGAGCAAGTGTACATTTCTTCATAAAGTAATTATATAGAGTTATGAGGATATTAAATTGTTAGCACGAAATCAATTAGGCGTATTGTACGGAGTAGCATCTGTGGCATGTTTTGCCATGATGGATGCTTGTGTTAAATGGTTAGACCAGTTTCCTGTTGGTGAAGTATTATTTGCAAGATTTTTTTTCGGTTTGATACCAATTTTAATGCTTGTACCTAAGAATGAATTTAAAACTTTTTATAAAACTACAAGACCTAAATTACATGCTTTCAGAGCTGTAACAGGGACCTTAGCAATTATTGCACTTTTTATTGCTCTCAGAGAAATACCTTTGGCAGATGTTGTAAGTTTGACTTTTGGAGGCCCAATTTTCGTTACCTTAGGTTCAATATTTTTTTTATCTGAAAAAGTGGGTATTAGAAGATGGTCTGCAGTTTTAATTGGGTTTATCGGGATGCTAATGATTGTCAAACCTGCTTATGATGAATTAAATATTTATTACTTATTTCCAATAATTTTTTGTATTTTCTTCGCTTGTGTAGCTTTAAGTATAAGAAGTTTATCATCTACCGAACCTAATTATAGAATTGCCCTATACTTTTCTTTATTAAGCATGATAGTTGGTCTAGCAACACTTCCTTTTGGCTGGATCATGCCATCAAAATTTGAACTCTTCCTTTTAATTTTTACAGGTATAATTGGTTCAGTAGCTAATATTTTACTTACAGTATCACTAAGAATAGCTGAGGCATCACTAGTTACACCAACAAAATATTTAAATTTAGTATTTGCAATATTGTTAGGATATTTCATTTGGGGCGAAATACCAAAAGTACTGACTCTTTTGGGTGCTGGTTTAATCATTGTAAGTTCTGCAATTATTTTCATGAGAGAGTCTCAACTTAAAAAACAAGTTGTTAGTCCTAGGCCGTGAACAAGTATCCAAGTTACTGGTCAAAAGCAATAAAAACTTTATCTAAAAGAGATAAAGTTTTAAAAAGACTTATCCTTAAATACAATGATAAATTTTTGACTACTAGAAAAGATATTTTTTTCTCTTTATGTAAAAGTATTGTCGGTCAGCAGATAAGTGTATCAGCTGCTAACTCAGTATTTAAAAAATTTCAAAAGAAAACTAAAGGGATTAATCCTCTAAAAGTTTCAAAATTATCAATATCACAACTTAAATCCTGTGGTCTAAGTAGACAAAAAGCTTTAGGAATAAAAGAATTGTCAATTAAATTTGTAAAGAAAGAATTTGATCCAAAATTAATCAAAAACATGAATGATGAGGAAGCCATTCAATACTTATCATCATTGAGACAAATAGGTAGATGGAGCGCAGAAATGATTTTACTATTCACTTACAATCGATCTAATATTTGGCCTTTGCAAGATATTGGCTTATTAAGAGCAATATCAAACAACTATAAGAAAAAATACTTTCCTCCAAAAAGTTTCTTAAATAAACTTTATAAAAAATTTACACCTTATTGTTCAGTTGCCACTTGGTATCTCTGGCGCAGTATTGACGATGAACCAATCCAATACTAAGCACCTTCAATCGTCTGATGTTGACGTTCTGCATAACCTTCAAGAATAGAATGTGCATCTTGATACTCTTTTGAATTGTAAAAGTTATTAGCTTCATCATAGGATGGAAACTCAATTACAACTGTTCTTGGAGATTTATCTCCCTCATTAGATGTAGATCTTCCGCCTCTAATTAAAAATTTTCCTTCATATTTTTCAACTGCTGCTCTAGCTTTAACAGCGTATTCTTTTAACTTTTCCTCATTACTTATACTTTTATAAACACAAACTACATATCCTTTCATTTACAACTCCTTTAAAATAAACTAACTTTTTTCATGGCAGATAAACTTATCATTGATTGGAAAGAGTATAATCTAATCGTTGAAAAATTAGCAATACAAATTCATGAAAGTGGTTTTAAACCTAACTTACTTATTGGTATTGCGAGAGGTGGCCTTCCAATTACTGATGTATTAAGCCGAGTTTTTAAATTAAAATGTGCTTATCTTGCAGTAGAATCATACTCTGGAGAGGGCACAGAAGATCAACAAGGGGATTTGGTTTTCTCAAGAGAAATGAGCTCTACTGTTCAAGACATGAAAGGCAACATTCTTTTATGTGATGACTTATCTGATACAGGGGTAACGCTAAATAAAAGTATCGATTGGTTGAAAAAATACCCACCCCTCAAAGGCAATATAAAAGAGATTAAAACTGCTGTGCTCTGGAAAAAAAAAGATTCAACTTTCGAACCTGATTTTTGTGCTCAAAGATTAGATAGTAACCCATGGATTGTTCAACCATTCGAGCATTATGAAGAAATAAAAGTTCAAGATTTAATTAAGAAACATCAGAAGAATTAAGGGCCAGAATTAACTGGCCCTAAAATTTTTATGCTACGTAAAAACTAATTACGCTAAATGCTGCAATTACCCAAATAGCCGGAGAAGTTTTCCCAAATTTTCCTGTAAATATTTGAATTAATGCATATGAAATAAATGCAAGAGCGATACCGTTACTGATACTATATGTTAACGGCATTGTTATCATTGCAACAACTGCTGGGCCTGATTCAGCTATATCATCCCACTCAATATCAGTGATATTTCTCACAAATAATATTGCTACATACAACAACGCTGCACCATCTATTTCTTTTGGTAAACTTGTAGCGAGTGGTGAAAAGAATAAACAAGCAAGGAATAAAACTCCTATTACAAGCGAAGTCATTCCAGTTCTGCCTCCGGCTTTTACTCCTGCGCCTGACTCAACATAACTAGTAACAGTTGTTGTTCCCATCATTGCTCCAGCTACTGTTCCCACACTGTCAGACAACATTGCTTTGTTGATATCTTGCACTTTACCTTTTTTATCAACTTTACCTGCTACGTTAGCAACAGATGTTAATGTTCCTGCTGTATCGAAAAAGTCTATAAACAATAACGTAAAAACTATTGAAGCCATACCCGCAGTGAGCGCTGCTTTAAGATCAAAATCAAATAAGTAAGTCATTGGCGGGATAGAACCAACAACACCATTAAATTTTGCTAAACCAGTAGCCCAAGCTATTATACTAAATAAAAGTATACCAATTATAATGTTTCCTCTTATCTTCATCTTTTCTAAAACAATCATAAAGACAAAAGTTAAACAACCAAGAAGCACTAAAGGATTCTTAATGTCACCTAAAGTAACTAGTGTGACTGGATGGTCTCCTACTACTCCCATAATTTCTAAACCAATAATAGCTAAAAATAATCCAATCCCAGCACCAATTCCTAGTTTCAAGCTTCTTGGAATCGAATTAATCAACCACGCTCTTAAAGGTGTGAGTGATATTGCTAAGAAAATAATTCCAGCAACTAATACTGCACCTAATGCTGCTTGAGGGGTGTATCCCATTCCTGCAACTACTCCGTATGCAACAAATGCATTTATACCCATACCTGGCGCCAAACCTATGGGCCAAGTTTTTCCGTAAAATGCCATAATAAAACATGCAAGTGCCGTTGCTAATATCGTTGCGGTAAATACTGCACCAAAATCAAAAAAACCTTTTTCTGTCCCAGCAAATTCGCCAGACAAGATAAAGGGATTTAAAAACATGATATATGCCATTGTAAGAAAAGTAGTTACACCAGCTATTACCTCTGTTTTAAAATTTGTTTTATGTTTTTTATACTCAAAATATTTATCCATCATAAAATAAATCCTCCGTTAGAAGTGTATTACTCTATATAGTTGTTAAAATCTTAACTAAATCCTTCATATCTACCTTGATTCAACCAAGAGTAAATATATCTGTTTATAACTTTTCGTTGTAAAATAAGGTTAAGAATGAAAAGATTTTTTTTTACGATTTTATACACATTATTTTTAATTTCTTTAACTGGTTGCAAAACTGTCTCAAAGAAAATTGAAGATACGACAACTAAAGAAGAGCGGGAATTAAGCAAGTGGTTAAATAAAGCTGAGGAAGATCTTAAAAGTTTTTATGGCCAACCTGATAAAGTTGAGTTTTTAAAAACAAGAAATAGAAATTACGTCTATATTACTGAAAAATATAAAATTAAGTGTGAGCGTAAGTTTGAGGTAAACCCAAGGAATATTGTGGTTGGTTTTAGTAGCAAAAATTGCTTTTAATTACCTGCGGAGTAAATACTCCGCAAGTAAGGTAAACTTATTTAATTTCAATAAGTCTTTTTTTCTTAATTTCAGGGATAATTTTTTCACAAGAAATAGTCAGTAAACCATCTTTAAGCTCAGCACCATTCACTTTTACATCATCTGCAATTGTAAATGATCTAGCAAAAGATCTTTGCGATATTCCTCGATGAATAACTTCATCTCCTTCTTTTTCTTCAGTTCTTTTAACGTTTTTTGTTTTTACAGTTAAAAGATTATCTTCATATTCAACTTCAACATCATCTTTGTTAAAGCCAGCAACCGCTACTTCAATAGCATACTTATCTTTGCCTGCCTTTCGGATGTTGTATGGTGGATAATTAGTTTGTACACCAAGACTACCATTCCCTAACATTGACTCGAATTGATCAAACATGTCGTCGAATCCAATGCTAAAAGGTCTAAGTGAATTAAAGATCGATAGATCCTTACTTGTCATATGTCCTCCTTTGTTAGCAAGGTTAATGTCAGCCCCACTTGGCAACCGACAATTTAGATATGGGAATTATTTTTATTTTTTCAAGATTGTTATTTTAATATTTTTGCAGATTTTAAAATAAAAGAATACTCTTCTGCTAGTTCTGTGATCGCATTGTCGCGGCCAGACATTCCTCCATGACCTGCTGCTTCCATTTTGCATTTTAATAATTGAGGATTGTTATCAGTTTTTGTCTCTCTAAGTTTTGCAATATATTTAACTGGTTCAGAGTAAAGGACTCTGTTGTCAAACAAAGATGTTGTAATAAGCATCGGCGGGTAATCTTTTTTATGAATATTGTTATAAGGTGCATAGGATAAGATATACTCAAAGTACTCCTTACTTTTTTTCGGGTTTCCCCACATCTCCCATTCGCCTGGTGTTAATGGTAATTTCTCATTTAACATAGTTGTCATTGTGTCTACAAATGGAACTAACAAAAGCATTCCAAAAAATAAATCGGGAGCCATATTAGCTACAGCTCCACCTGTAAGACCTCCAGCAGATCCGCCATAAAAACAAATTCCACCTTTGTAGGTATATCTTTGTTCTATAAGATGTTTGGCGCAAGCTATATAATCTAAAAAAGTATTTTTCTTAAATTTTTTTTTACCTTTTTCATGATGTCTATCTCCTAAATCTCCTCCGCCTCTAACATGGGCTATCGCAAAAGTAATTCCTCTATCAATTAAACAAAATCTTGAGGCACTAAATGATGGAGATATACTATGTTTGTATGCCCCGTAGGCATATAAAAGAATTTTTGATTTTCCATCTTGTTTTGCTGTTTTCAATCTAACTAAACTAATAGGTATCATTTGACCGTCATGGGACTCAGCCTTTATTCTTTCAACAACATAATTACCGGAGTCATGCCCAGATGGAACTTCTGTTTGTTTTACTAATTTTTTTTGCTTTGAGACGATGTCATACTCGTATACTTGTCCTGGAGTTGCCATACTTTCCCATCCAACTCTAATCATTGTAGTATTTGTATCTCTTTGCATTAAAGAAACACCAGGAACGCCTATTGGTTCATCTGAAATTTTAATTTCCTCTTCTTTGTTAGTTTTAATACTTCTTACAAAAAGTTTTGGTATAGCATCAGACTTTTCTGATCTAATAATATAATCATCTAAAAATTCAAACCCACCAATAACAGTCTCCTTTTTTGCTGGAATAAAAACTTCTAATCTATCTATCTGATTAGTCTTACATCTGAGTACCTTATAATCTCTAGCCTCCTCATTGGTATGAACATAAAAATAACCTTGCCAAGAGTCTATTGAATAACGAACGTCATTTTTTCTTTTTTGAAAAAGTATGGGTTTAATTTCTTTAGCATCAGTAGAAAAAAAATATTCTTCAGTTGTTATGTGATCAGAAGTCCCAATAATGAAATATTTTTCATCAGAGGTAATACCAATACCACAAGTAAAAGTTTCATCTTTTTCCTCAAATATTAGTTGATCTTGATCGGTCGATGTTCCAATAACATGTTTGAAAATTTGTCTTGGTCTATGATATTGATCTAATTTAGAGTAGAAAAAGCTTTTATTATCTAAAGCCCATGTGACGCTTCCGCTTGTATTTTCAATTACATCTTTTTCATTTTTTCCTGTTCTAAGATCTCTCAAATAAATTGTATAATATTCTGATCCTTTTAAATCTAGAGAATAGGCAATAAAATTATCACAATAAGAAGTGCTAACAGTACCAACTCCAAAATATTCTGAACCGGATTTCTTCTTCTCTAAATCTCCATCAAAAAAAATTTCTTCGGGTTTAGAACCATCAATTAGTTGTCTCATTCTTTTACCGTAATTACCCTTAGCTTCTGTTTTTGACCAATAATAATATCTTTTATCTTTATATTTTAATCCAGTGTCATCTAATTTAATTTTCCCTTTGATTTCGTTAAATAAATTTTTCTGTAATTCTTTAACGTCTGTGAAGTAGTCTTCAGTTATTTTGTTGTTAGCTTCTATGTAATCCTTGACCTCAGTATTTAACTTTTTTGGATCCTTTAAAACTTCAAGGATATTTGGCTGATCAACCCATGAATAATCATCTTCTAGTGGAATTCCGTGATAATTTTTCGTAGTCTTTATTTTTTTAAGTTTTGGTATATTCATAGTGAGAAATTATATGAATTTGTTTTTGTTGGGAATTATCATTTTCGTCGTAATCTACCTTTTTCTAAATTGGTTCGCTAGGGCTAGTTCAAAAAAGATTGCTACAACTATAAAAAAAATTGCAATTTATATATCATTGATACTAGCTGTACTATTTACAATTGGCGGTAAATTCATCTTCAGTCTCCCAATGTGGTTGATCTTGCTCTCTGGGCTCAAGATTAAAGGGTTTACTGCTCTGCAAATGTATCAATTATGGAGATTAATCCAATTTATGAAAAATAACGCAGGAAGATTTTCTCAAGGTCAGTTTGGCCAAACTCCAGGATCATCAAGTCTTACATCAGAAGAAGCTTATAAATTGCTAGGATTAAAAAAGGGTGCGAGCAAAGAAGAAGTTTTAAAAGCAGCTAATCAATTACAAAAAAAAATTCATCCTGATATGAACCGTAATGTAGACAGTTCTAGATTGAGTCAATTAGTAAATGAAGCAAAAGAAAAAATATTAAAAACTGATTTTAGTTAGTTAAAAGCTCAATACATTTGTTATAAACTTTATCAAAAGAGATCTTGTCTGCACCCAAAGTATCGTGGGTTGTTGTCTCTTCAGTCTCACCTTCTGGGATAATTACATTAATATTTTTTGAATACTTTCCATAAGCCAAGACTGGACTATCCATAAACAAAGCTACAGTTTTTAAATTAAGAGCCGCACTGATATGCATAAAACCTGTATCATTTCCGCAGTATAAATTACAATTTGCTATGATTGGAAGCATTTGATTTATCTTTAAGTTATTTAAAGATACACAATTAGATCCTATATTTGAATTCGATATTTCATTTATCAAAGGCTGGTCATTTTTTCCAGCTGCTAAATAAAATTTCGATGGAAATTTTTGATTTATTTTTACACTTAATTTAATAAAATTTTTTATTTCCCAGCGTTTAGTTGGTCCGGATGCACTAATACCTAATACGATACATTTATTATTTAATGACATTTTTTTTTTAGCTTTTAATATCTTATCTTGATTGACAAAGAGTTTTGGTTGTGTTGATACAATTTTATCAATTTCATTCTCAGTAAAAATTTTTGCTGTATTTACAACATGCTGCCCCTTTTTTTTAAATAGAGGATATTGAGCAATTTTTTTTATTCCTGCAAATTTACAAACTAAAAAATATCTTACTGAACTATTAAATATGAATACTTTATCAAATTTTTTTTCTTTAATATCTTTTATCAACTTTATAAATCCATTTAAACCATCGTGGCTACCAGTTTCATTTTCTAAGCGATCTAATGTTATGACTTCTTTGATATGAGGATCGTCTTGAAAAAGATCTTTTGCCCTAGTATTTTCTTTGGCTAATATGGAAACTGGTTTTTCATATTTTTTCGAGATTTCATGTATATAATTCAGGTGAATTATACAGTCTCCTAGCCCAACTTTATTTATTAGAATCAGAACTTTCATTTTTGAAACTTATATTATAATTTATTTCAATAAATTGGGACAATAAGATGTTGAAACGAGGCGTATACGCAGCAAGTTTAAGTGTTTTAAATAAAGACTTAACGTTAAATGTTGAGGCTACTATTTCTCATGCTGAGAATCTAATCAAAAACGGATTACATGGATGCTTCTTTTTTGGAAGCACTGGAATGTCACAACTGATTTCTAAAAATGAAAAAATGGAGCTAATTTCAAAAATTTCTACACACAAACAAAGGAAACACTTTTATTTAGGTACAGGCTGTAACAGTCTTAATGAAAATATTGAGTTAATAAAATATGCCAGCGAGTTTAATTTTAATACGATTTTGTTAATGCCAAGCGCGTACTATGTTGGAAATTCTGATGAGGGAGTTTTTGAGTTTTACAAAAAAATAATTTTAGCATGCCCAAAAATTAAAATTGTAATTTATAATTTTCAAAAATTATCTGGTTATATTTTTTCAGTTGATGCAATTACAAAATTAGTTAAGTCATTTCCTAAAAATATAATTGGAGTTAAAGATTCATCTTATAATTTATATGAAAATTTAAAAATTAAAAATTTTTTAATATTTCCTGGCAGCGAGGCTAAACTACTTAAAGGATTAGAAAAAGGATCTAGCGGTGTTATAAGTGCAGTTACTAACTCAACGCACTTCTTAGCCAGAAAAGTATTTGATGATTTTGAAAATAAGATGCCCCAAACAAAAAATGATCAATTAATAGGTGTTCGTGAAACCTTCGATGGCTATAATTTAATATCAGCTTTACACAGTTTTCATTCGATAAAAGATGAAAATTATAAGAATATATTACCTCCACTTACTTTGTTAAGTGAGCAAAAACTTAAAGAACTTATTAAAAAATTAAATAAACTAAAATTTATTAGTGAAAAAAACCTAGCAGCGTAATTTATGATCTTAGCAAAATTATTTACAAAAATTTTCAAAGAAGGTGGAATAATACTAATTGACTCTGAAAATCAAAAATATATTTGTGGTTCACCAAGACAGATCAACCCTATAACTTTAAAACTTTTGAAAAAAGATTTAAATTGGAAAATTTTGCTCAATCCTGAACTTGAATTTCCTGAAGGTTTTATGAGAGGAGATATAGTCATTGAAAATGCCTCGTTGAAGGAATTTTTAATGGAAGTTCTTAAAAATCTAGGAAGAAGTGAAGTTAGCACAACAAGTATTTTTTTTAAAAAAATTTATCAAGCATGGAGATTTATTAGTAATTTCAATTTTCCAGGTAAATCAAAAAAAAATGTTGAGGCCCACTATGATATTGGTGGAAGAAAAGGCGAAATTCTTTATGATGTGATGCTTGATAAGCACCATCGTCAATATAGCTGTGGTTACTGGAAAGAAGAAACTAAAACTTTAGAACAGGCACAAGAAAATAAAATCCAACATATAATAAAAAAACTTGATATTAAAAAAAATCAAAGAGTTTTAGATATTGGTTGCGGGTGGGGCGGTCTTTGTTTTGAGATAGCAAAACAGTATGACTGTGAAGTAACTGGAATTTCATTAAGTACTAATCAAATAAATTACTGTAAAGAGAAGGCCAAGAAGTTAGGTTTGGAAAATCAAGTTAAATTCGAATTAATAGATTATAGATTAGTAAATGGAAACTACGATCGTATTGTGTCAGTAGGTTTTGGGGAACACTTGGGAGTAAAGTTTTACAACACTTTTTTTAAGAAAATTAACAGTCTCTTAAATGAAAATGGAAATTTCCTATTTCATCTAATTGGTGTTGTGGACAAACCCTCTGCTCCAAATCAATTCATAAATAAATACATTTTTCCAGGGGGTGTATGTCCCTCACTGAGTCAACTTATAAAACCAATAGAGAAAACTGGTCTAATCGTTGCTGACACAGAAACTTTAATTAGACATTACGATAAAACACTTGAGGCTTGGCTAGAAAGATTTTTAGCAAAAAGGAACGAGATGAAAGATTTGTTTGATGAAAAATTTTGTAAAATGTGGGAATTTTATTTAGCAAGCTGTGCGGCAGCTTTCAGATACCGCGATCTTGTTGTTTTTCAATTACAAATTGTCAAGAACTTTCATTCTGCTCATAGAACAAGAGACTATATATATTCATAAAAACTGTTATTAAATAAAATAACAGTATGAAAAGAAAAAAAAAGAAACTTAAAAAAATTAAGTCAATAAAATCAAAAAAATTAAGATCAAAAAAAAGTGTTAAAAGAAGAAAAAAAATTACCAAAAGAAAATCAAGAATAAAAAGAATTATTAAAAAAAAAGGAAAAACTAAGTCACGAAAAAAAAAATTTATTTCTTCTAAATTCAAAAATAAAAAAACACAAAAAACAAGAGCAGTTGTATCTGGAATTTTAAGTTTTAGTGATAAATTGAGATCAATGCTCAGATTTAATTTTAATCTGGATAAATCTCTGCAGAAATTTTTTCAAGGTATTTCTAATCGAGTTTCAAATATAAAAAAAGTTATTCAAGAAGAAAGAGAAAAACAAAAAAAAATTAAAATTCAAGCAATGCAGAGAGAGAAAATAGAAGCGCAAAAACGTTTTAAGCAACAAGAAGAGCTTGCAATTAAAGCTAAAGCACTTGAGCTTAGAGAAGAAGAAAAATTAGGCCGTGAGAGAAAGATAGAATTGCAGAAATTTATAAGATTGGAGCAAGCTGAACTTAGAAAAGAGCAAGCAGAGAAACAGAGAAAATTTTTAGAACAAATTGCTTTAGAAAAAAAGATAGAGCAATTTAGAAAAAGAGAGGCTTTAGAAATTAAAAATTTGGAAAAATACGTACTAAGTCAACAAAGAGAGTCCTACGAAGAAGTTCAACAACGCATAGAGAGAATTAAAGAAAAATATAGATCTTTAAGAGAACAAAAAGTTAATGAAGCAATCAGAGAAAGAGTTGCTCAATTAGGAATTAAAATTGAAGATACAGATAATAAGGAAACTTTATTAGAAAAAGAGAGAATTTATAATCAGGAACGAGAAAAAATTGAGTATGCTTTAGAAAGTTTTTACAGATCTGCCCACAGTTTATGTTTTCAAATTAACAAAAGATATATTCCAAAATATTTGAGTATTATGAGGGTCGTTGATCGAAGATTTGAGACTGGTGAAATATTTATAAAATGGGATGATACCGCAGAGGATGATTGGTTAATTTTAATATACATCAAAGATAATTCACCTGATGAAGGAATTATAATTGAAGATAAATCGAATCCAGAAAAACATAATTCTTATGAATTTAAACCTACGGAAATATTTAGAGCTTCAGATCTTATGGTGGATTCGCTAACTAAATTGCTTGATAGAGAAAGAAATAAAAAAAAAGTTAGTTGATAAGGTCTTTTAATTTTTTAATCTCACCAATTTTGAATATAATTGCTTCGTCTTTTTCATAGCCGAACTTTTCAGCATTTTCTTTAAACCTTACAGGAGGTTCCCAGATCGGCTCCAAACTTAATATTGCTGTTCCCCAATGCATTCCTATAACTTTTTTTACCTCTAAGTCTTTCATTAAAGATAAAAGTTCTTCAGGATTTGCGTGAGCCGTAGATTTATCCTTGACTGGAACCAGTGGATAGAAATTATAAGCGCCTAAATTTCCAAAACCCAAATCGATAGGACCAAATTTTTTTCCTATTTCCTTGTAAAATGGAGCTGGTCCAGTATCACAAGCAAAAAAGATTTTTTTATCTTTGTATTCAATTAAAAAGCTCCCCCAAAGTGATCTATTTGTATTTCCATCTCCCCAGATCCATCGTTTGGACCAATGTTGACTTGGAAGCATTGTTACTGTGATTTCATCATTAATTTTAATTTTATCAAACCAATCCATTTCTTTAACAGTATCTTTTTTATATCCATTTTTTGTGAAATATTTCCCAAGCTTAAGAGGCACAAGAACTTTAGCATTCTTATAAGGAAAGTTTTTTATCGTACGAATACTCATGTGATCATAATGATTGTGTGTCAGCAAAAATAAATCTATTTTCGGAAGTTCTTTAAGAGTTAAAGGAGACTCTATGTATTTCTTGGGCCCAAATATCATAGGCCCATAATTCTTTTCAAAAACTGGATCAGTAATAATTGTAGTGTTTCCAAGTTTAATTATAAAGCTCGCATGATCAAGCCACATCACATATGAGTCGGATTTATGTTTTTCAAGATTATCTAAAACTATTTTTTTATCAATTACATGTTCAGGTGGATAATCAATCTTAAGTTTCTTTTTTTCCTCCCTAAAAACTTTCCAATCCCATTTAAAATTAGGATCCCTTTTAGGACCTCCTTCAAGGTTTCTAAAAGCATATAATTTTCCGTCTTTATAAACATGATGATAAGGTTTTTTTTCCATAGCATCTAAATTAATACTTAATGAAAATAATGTACACAGAATAAGGGGTATTCGCATACCCCTTATTAGCACAGACAATTAAATTTAAAAGGAAATTAAATATCTGAACAATTAGATTTATTTATTCTCTTATCAAATGATTTAAGCGCTTCTTCTGAGATAACCCAAACATACGAGCTCTCTTTTAAACCATTCTCGTCAGCCGCAGTACATCTTTTACCAAATTTTACTTTGGCTATGTTGCCTCCAGCACAATTAGTTAACATTAACAACAAAATTAAAGTAGATAATATTTTCATAATTAAGATTTACGCTTAGAGTCTGTGCTTTGCTTGGCATAATTTGGACCAAAAAAAGAAATTGAAACTTTATTGAATAAGATAAATTTTAGCCTTATGATTGAAATTATGTCCAAAAGCCACATTTATAAATTAAAAGTTTTTGTTGAGGACGTTGACTTTGGTCGGGTATTTTATTCTAGATATCTTCAGTATATTGAGAGAGCTAGAACGGAGCTAATACACCAAAAATTTAATCTTTCTCTAACCCAACTTATGGACGAGCACGATATTATGTTTGTAGTTAGAACCTGTAACATTAGATATCTAAAATCTGCTGTTTTTGAGGATAATTTAAGTGTTGAAACAACCATTTTAAAAAAAACCAACGTTAGACTAAATTTGCTTCAAGAAGTTAAAAGAGGCTCAGAAATTCTTGTCAGTGCGGAAGTTGAACTAGCAGCGGTAGATCGAAGTGGGTCAATAAAAAAACTTCCTAAAGATTTTTTTGTAAAAATTTAAATTTGGCCAAGAAACGCCTAATATCTGCCTAAATTTTCGTTATAAACTATATTCAACTTAAGTTTGCAAATTCAGCAATACTCACAGAGTTAAAAATAAACTAAAAGGGAATCATGAGAATTAAACAACTAAAAAAAAACAAGTTAAAAATTAACATTAATAAGAAATTCAAAAAAATCTCTCTTTTCGAACTTCAAAATAGTCCAAAATTTCTAAATTTTAGAGTTCGAGCATAATCTTTCCTCCTAAATTAACCAATGGCTTAATCTAATTAGGCCATTGTTTTTATATTAATAATTGTTAAATTAATCTGTGAAGCACAATAAACTAAATAATAAAGTTGCCGTAATTATGGGGTCTAAATCTGATTATTCCGTAATGAAAGATTGCGAGAAAATTTTAAAAACTCTAAAAATAAAATTTAAGATATCCATAGTAAGTGCTCACAGAACTCCAAAAAGAATGTTTGATTTTGCCGAAAACGCCTCCAAAAATGGTTTTGCAGTTATCGTAGCAGGAGCAGGAGGATCAGCACATTTACCAGGAATGGTATCATCTTTATCAACATTGCCAGTAATTGGGGTTCCAATTGAGTCAAAAAAGCTTCGTGGCTTAGAGGCTTTGCTCTCCCAAGCATGCATGCCTCGTGGATGTCCAGTTGCAACAATGCCAATTAATGGATCTTTAAATGCCGGTTTGTTAGCTGCTTCAATTATTGGAAACTTTGATGAAAAAATTAAATCAAATTTAGAAAAGTGGAAACGTTTACAAACCAAATCCATTAAAAAAAAACCGTAATTCAATGACAATAAGCACCCTAGGGATCATTGGCTCAGGGCAACTTGGATCATTACTTTGTCAGGCTGCAAAAAAACTAAATATTAAAACTGTAGTAATATCAGATGATGAAAATGGACCTGCCCAAAACTACTCGGGTGAATTTATCTACTCACAATACGACAACAAAGAAAAAATAAAAGAGTTTGTAAGCAAAGTCGATATTATTACTTATGAGTTTGAAAATATTCCAATAAATATTTTAAATGAGATCGATAAAGAAAAAAAGGTCTTACCTAAACCTGAAATAAATAAAATAATTCAAAACAGAAAATTAGAAAAAACTTTCGTCAATGATTTAGGTATTAAGACTACAGAATGGGCCTTTATCAAACAGGCTGGAGATATCGAAAAAAATAAAAACTTATTACCCGGAATTTTAAAATCAAACACTCTTGGTTATGATGGGCATGGGCAATATGTTTTAAACTCTCTTGATGACGTAAAAAAAAATTGGTGTTTTACTGCTGATTATATTTTAGAAAAAAAGGTAAATTTAAAAAAAGAGATATCAGTTGTAATAACAAGATATTTAAATGGTGAAACTTATATTTATGAGCCTATAGAAAATATTCATAAAGACCAAATCTTAAATCATTCAAAAATCCCTGCAGATATAAATAAAGAAATTTTTGTTAAAGCACAGAGCAATGCAAAACTTATTTCAGAAAAATTAGATTATGTTGGTACGATGTGTGTTGAATATTTCATCGATCAAGAAGATTATTTGTTAGTCAATGAAATTGCTCCAAGAGTCCATAATTCAGGTCACCTGACAATAAATGCGTTTTCCATAAGTCAATTTTCTGGACATGTTGCAGCTGTGTGTAATCTTGGCGTAAAAAAAGTTGAAAAAATTTCTAACGCTGAAATGTTTAATGTCTTAGGAAAAGATATTGAGACTTATAGATCCAAAACATTTAGTAAAAATGAATTTTTTTATGATTACGGGAAAAAATCAATTAAAGATAAAAGAAAAATGGGACACCTTACGGTTTTAAAAAAATAATTATTTAATTGTTATTCTATGCATAACTCTTCTGCAGTTCTTTATTTCACTAGCCATATGCAGAATACTTAAATTATCCCAAAGACAGATATCACCTTTAGTCCACTCATATGAAAATATAAAATCTTCTTTGTTGACGTGATCTACTAAATAATTTTTTAAATATTCAGCTTCATCTTCCTTTACATTTTTAATCTTCATTAAATGTCCTGGAGATACATAAAGAGTTTTCTTTCCATCTACAGTAATAACTATTGGATGTTCGGCCACCATACTTTCTGAAGATTTTATTCCAATTTCTTTTTCTCGTTCGAGTCTTGTAATTGCTATCGGACCTGCCGATGAAAAAACTCCAGTAGCGTCTTTAATTTTCTCTTTAATGTTGTCTGGTAATTTATCGTAAGCATTAAAGCCAGATGAGAATATAGTGTTACCTTGGCCAACCGGTATTTCTATACCCATTAACATTGTATATCTAGGTCTATCATTAGCTAAATAACTTGTATCCTGATGTAGCCAGCTAGAGCCGAAACTTAAATTTTTATCATCAGGCTTTCTCTCGATTACATTTATAAATGGAAATTTTTCATCTAAACTTTTAAGTCTTGGATAGACTACGGGTTGACCTATATTCTTTGCAAAATTTTGATAGGTTTCAGGATCAAGATTTTGTTCTTTTATAAATATAACTCCATACTTGTTTAAAATCTTTTTTATTTCTGTTGCCTGATCTTGATCTAGGGATTTTAAATTAATGTCGTTGATGTAAGCCCCAACATTATTTTTTCCCGGTGAGATAGATAAATTCATTTAGTTCAAAGGTTTAATTAAAGCAGGGTCATTATTTACTGGATTATTAACATCTTTTGATATCTCATGAAACTTTAAATTGGGTGGTTTAATAGAGTTTAATATTTCCATAGCATCTTTTTTAATGTTCAAATAATTATTAATCTGGCTTTGATTAATAATCATTGGTTCTCTGTGATGGATTGTACTAATTTTTTCAGTTGCTTCTCTTGTAATTATACAAAATTGGCCATTCTGATATATCCCGGCAAAATACATCAATTGATCATCCTCTTTTGAAAAATAATATGGAGTTTTTGTTTTATCCTCTCTTTTCCATTCATAATACCCATCAGCTGGAATAATACATCTTGAAGTCTGGACAAGATTCTTAAAAGTAACTTTTTCCATAAGGGTTTCTCTTCTCGCATTGATAAGAGGAGAAAATTTGTCTAATTTTTTAGACCAACTCGGTACTAATCCCCACTCATAAAGTTCAAGAGCCTTACCATTTGAATAGGATTTTATTACAGGTAACTTTTGAGTTGGGTGTGCATTATAATTATCTGTGTCTTCAACCTTTATGTTTGTTTTTACCAAATCAACGGTTTTAGTTACTGGTTTTCGAATACTATATCTTCCACACATTATTTATTTTTTCTCTCTCTTTTAAGCTTTCTTTTTTCTTTTAAAGATAACTTTGCTTTTTTCATAAAGCTTCTATCTTTTTGACTTTTACCCGAATATCTTTTCGACATACTTAATCCTCTATTATTTCATGAAATTGTTCACCTAGTCCATCTACTTTTAGGTGAAGTTTGTCGCCTGCCTTTAGAAATTCAGGTTTTTTCATTTCCATTGCCGTACCCGCAGGTGTACCAGTAGTGATAATTGTCCCAGGATACAAAGTCATAAATTGACTTAAATGAGAAATTAAAAAATTGAAATTGAAAATCATTCTCTCTGTATTTCCAGTTTGTCTTCTGTTGCCATTTACATCTAAAGCTAAGTTAATATTATTTAAGTTTTTTATTTCATCTCTAGTTACAAGATAAGGTCCAGTTGGCCCTGCTATAGATTTACCTTTAATCCATTGACCTCCCCTTTCTTTTTGCCAAGATCTTTCAGATATGTCGTTAACAATACAGTAGCCAAATACATAATCTTGAGCATTTTCTTCCATAATATATTTGCCTTCTCGACCAATAATCATGGCAACTTCAACCTCGTAATCCATTTTACTAGCAGACTTAGGTTTTACTATTTGATCATTAGGACCCTGAATACATCCTGAGCTTTTATTAAAAACAATTGGTTCAGTTGGTAATTTGGATTTGGTACCTTCTGCATGTGCTTTATAATTCAAACCTATTGCTAAAAAATCTACGGGATTTGAGATGCAAGCCCCGATTCTAATATTTGAGTTGATTTCTTTAAGTTCAGATAATTTTATTTTTTTTAATTTGTTTAATGTTCCTTGATTAATAGTTTCTGGATTTAAATCTTGGACATGTTCTGAAAGGTCTCTGATTTTATCATCTGAGTCTAAAGCAGCTACGATTTCGCTACCTAACTTGCCGACTCTTAATAATTTCATTAATTAATTCTAATAAAGATTTAATTATTTCACAAATCTTTTTATTCGTTCTTCGGTTGTAGTATCCGGCCCATCATATTTATAAGTTTTTGATTTTTCCATCACACTTATACCTTTAGTGAATATAAAGATGAAAAATACAATAAAAGCTACAGAAAAGATTTTAGCTGGGCTTAATTCACTTTTTTCTTCAAAACCTGTTTGTTGTCGATCTCTAGCTTTATGAAAGATTTTAAAAGTAAGGTATGTTAAAATGATTAAAAGAACGTGTCCTAAAAAAACGCCAGCAAAACCTAAAGCGAAAGTAGTTAAATTAAAAATATACAACGAAAAAAGTAAGCTCCATAAAAACGAAAGAGTGCATAGAATCTGGAGTCTGACAGTTTTTGGAAGCGCTCGAAAATCCCCTTTGCTGTCATCGAACATAACTGAGGCAACGTCTATAAACCAATTTTTTAATTTTTCCATATTTAATTTATATACTTTTTAAATAAAATTAAAAATATTATAAATTTCGCACCAATTTTCTCACTTTTTGCATGTGCGTATCAAACTTTTTCTGTGTCATGCCGGGTAGAACCTCATAGAATCTTATGTAGCTTGTCTTCATACCACCAAGTTTTAAAACACCTGCTTTAATTCTTCTAAATGGAATATTTTGAAACCAAGTTTGAATTGAGAACCAATTTCCCCCATAAGTCATTGACATAATTGCTTTTTTACCTTTCATTGCTCCAGCAACAGGATACCCCCAGTTCCCAACCAGTCTTTGAAAGCTGAAAAAAAATTTTGGGGCGAGTACTAGGTCAATCCAGTTTTCCATAATTGCAGTAGCTCTTAAATTATAACAGGGTGAGATCATAAAAAGAATATCACATTTTACCAATCTGTTTCTATAATCTAAAACCTGATCGCTTAAAGGAGAACCATCATAAAATGGTAATGGCTTTTCTTCGTGTAAATTTATTAAATCAATTTCATAACCTAAATTTTGAGCCTCTTCAATAAATGTATCTCTTATACATTGATTAAAACTTTTTTTTGTATTGTGATGACCGTAGACTATAAATATTCTTTTAGGCATTACTTATTGTCTATATCATTTTTTTCATTTTTTCGTATTAGAAATCCCGAACCTATCCCCACTGCAATGGCTGATATAACCCACGAGTATTCTTGTTCGCTGAAAAGAACTAATAGACCAAAACCTATAATGATTACTCCTAAAAGCTTATTATCCATTGACAAATATAAACCTTATATTAAAGTTTACTTACCCATCTGTCATGGGAAAAAAAAGACAAGGCATTCGACATGCCTGACCTATAAAGGGTTGCAAAGTCGGTAGAAATGAAAGGAGTTGCTATGAATAGATTTAGCAAACTGTATGGAAATTCTGCCGTAAAAAAAGCTGAGCAGAAACTCTCAATGCAGTTAAGTAAAAACCAAAAAGCCCCCGAGGCCAACGCCAATGGGACAGCTGGTTATTTGGTTAAAAACGGAAAAAATTCCGGAAAAATTTTGAAGCATTTAAAAACTGATAAAAATCAGCTTTAAACTTTTATAGGGTGGGGACTTTAAAATCCCCACTCAAGTCTTTAATATCCTCCTAATGGAAAAACAAAATTTTTATGATCTTAATTTCGATCAACTAAAAGCTTTTTTAATTGAAAAAGGAGAAGTTGAGCCAAAAAAAGCAAAGATGAGGTCTCAACAACTTTTTAATGCAGTTTATAAAAAAAATATAAAAAGTTTTGATGAGCTTACTACATTTGGAGTTGAGTTAAGAAGTAAGATTAAAGATTTGATTAGTTTAGAAAAACCAAAAATTGTAGATGTTCAAAAATCTAAGGATGGAACAATAAAATTTCTTTTAGAGCTCAAAGATAAAAGAAATGTCGAGACAGTTCTTATTCCGGATAAATCTCAAAGTAGATATACAATTTGTTTATCGGTATCTGTAGGTTGTTATCTCTCCTGTGAATTTTGTGCCACAGCTCAGATCTCTAAGAAATTAGTTAGGAATTTGTCACCGGGAGAAATAATCTCACAAATAATTTTAAGTAAAGATTATATTAATGATTGGTCGACACAGAAAAAAATAACCAATCAAGTATTGATGGGTGAAGGTTCTCCATTTTTAAATTTAGATAATGTAAAAGTAGCGATTGACAACTCAAAAAATAAAGATGGCTTAGAATATGGCAGAACTAGGATCACAGTCAGCACTGTAGGAGTTGGAACTACAAAAGACAATTTAGATGCTATTGAGTGGGCTGCAAACGAATTAGACGTTTATCTTGCATGGAGCTTACATAGCTCAATACCAAAACATAGATCAGAGTTAATGCCAATAAATGAAAAATATTCTATTAATTCATTATTACCAAAACTACAAAAGTATTATGAAAAAACAAAATTACCTATTTTTATTGAATGGATATGTTTAGATGAAAATCTAACAGATAATCACGCTAAAGAATTAATAAAGATTATGAAAAAAGTTCCTTCAAAGTTAAATTTGATTGAATTTAATCCTCTCTCGAACAAAGATTTCAAGCCGGCAACTCAAGAAAATATAGATAAGTTTTCTAAAACAATTCAAGAAGCTGGATTTCTATCTTTGTTTAGACGAAGTAGGGGAAGAGACATAAATGCATCTTGTGGATCTTTAGCTAATAGTAAAGCTATAAATAATGAATGAATTAAACATTTTCCTAGGGGCGACAGTCGCGGATGCGGCGGCTAGACCTTTGCATTGGGTTTACAATCCAAAAAAGTTTAAAAAGTATATTAAAGGAAAAAGGGAAATTGTCTTTCTCAAAAAAAACAAAAGCCCCTTTTACTCCATCAAAACAGGAAATGTTTCAGGTTATAACGACATTGGCCAAGTTATGTTTTATACAATTTCAACTTCTAAAAAGAAATCTGATATTCTTAAGAACTTCAAAAAAAATATTATAAAGCACTTTGGACCTGGTTCAAATTATTGGAGGAGTTTAAAAAAAAGAAAGAAATATAAGAAGATTAAATGGAAAAAACCTTTAAATGGACCCTGGATTCATCAAAATTTCATAGAAACAATTCAAAATATCAAAGCTAAAAAGAGCATTACTGGGGGCACAAAAGTAAATGAAAGTGATGGGTTTTGTGCAGCATTGCCTTATTATTTTTTAGTAAGCAAAGAGGACAAAGAAGTAAAAAAAGTAATAAGAACTGTAGCAAATTCAAATATTAATGAAGTTTATGGATTAGCTAGACTAAAGATCATAGATTTAGCCAGTAAAGGTGAGAAGAAACCAGTTCAGAAATTTATTAAAATTTACAATAATAAGTATTTTAAAGAAGTAATTTCAGGCATTAAAAAAGTATTAAGATTAAAAAAACAAAATCATACAGTTGTTTGTAGAAGGCTTGGAATGGCTTGCTCAGACCCAGGAAACTATCTTAGCGCTATTCATTGTATAATAACTACAAACAATTTTAAGCAAGCTATCATTAAAACGATAAAAGGAGCTGGTTGTAATGCTTCTAGGTCAAATTTTGTTGGGGCCTACTTTACTGCATTAAATGGAGTCAAAGATATTCCAAATGGTTGGATTAAAAAAACTTTGCCTGCAAGAAATATATTAAATTTTTTAAAAAAAAATTAAATTAAGTGTTGACTTTTAAAAATCAGTAATATACATTATTAAAACTAAATATAACTACTTGTTTAGATGTGATTGTTTAGTATCCTTTCGTTTCTTTTCTTTCATCTAAACATTGCTTAAATAAGTAGCTAAATTAGTAAACCGACTACTCGTTTAGAAGTTGGATGTTAGTTCTTGCCTTTTTGTTTAACATTCTCTTCTAATGAGTAGTTAAAATAGGAGATAAATGGAATATATTAATATAGCTTTTTTGGTAATTCTAATCGGATTTGCATTTTTTATTTATAAAAAACTTGATCAAAAACAAAATAATAGTGATGAAATTAAATCTTCCTTAGATTTAGAACGAGAAAGAAAAAAAGATCTAAATGAATTTAAAGATGCAATTTTAGAAAAAATAAATACACATAATACTTCCCTTAAAGAGGAATTTGTTGCAATAAAAGAACGTGTTTCATCTGTTCAAAAAACCCAAGAGCAAATGGACAAAATAGCCAACGAAGTGATTGACTTTAAAAATTTATTTAATAACAAATCTCAGCGTGGAAGGTTAGGGGAAGAATCATTAGAAATTCTTGTTTCAGATACTGTGTCTAAACAAAATTACAAATTTCAGCACACTTTTTCAAATGGTAGCAGAGTTGACTGTTTGCTAACATTGGGAACTTCAGACCTAGCAATACCAATTGACTCAAAATTTTCTTGGGAAAATTACAAAATAATGAGCGAAACCAAAAATGAAAGTCAAAAAAAGCAAGCCATAAAAGACTTTACTACAGATGTTACTAATCACATCAAAGAAGTAGCTAAGTATGTAATTGCAGGAGAAACAGCGCCATATGCCTTTATGTTTATTGCTTCAAGAGGTGTGTTTGATGCAATAGTTAACTCTAAGAGAGACTTTGTAAAAACAGCTAGAGAAAAAGGTGTTATTTTGGTTTCACCGGATACTCTTTTCCCCCATCTAATGAATTTGAAAATATTTATCCAATTCAAAGAATACAGCAGGTTAGCAAAATTTTTACAAAAAGAAGTTGGAGCTGTTTTAGAAGACACTAGAAGGTTTGGAGAAAGGTTTTCAAATATTAGTAAGTCACAAAATAAAATTTCTCAAGAATTTAGAGAACTTAGTATATCAGTTGAAAAAATCATTAATAGATCAGAAAAAATTAAGAATCTTGATCTAGATGAAGTAACAAAAATAGAAAAATAAAATGAATATAGTTATTTGGGATATAGAAACAGACTCTAGTAATACGTTTTTTGGAACTATCATTGAGATAGGGGCAATCCTTATGAATGATAATTTCCAAGAATTAGATAAATTAAATATTCGATGTAGATTACCAGAAGGTGTTGTTCCGCAAGCCGGCGCTTTATTGGTAAATCAGTCAAATATTTCAATGCTAACTAAAGCAAATTATTCTCACTACCAGATGCTCCAAGAAGTTGAGACAACTTTTAAGAGATGGAGCCCCGCAGTATTTTTGGGTTACTCGAATATAAATTTCGATGATGAAATGCTCAGGAAAGAATTTTTTAAAGGTCTTCGACAACCCTACCTTACAAATACCAACGGAAATAAAAGACAGGATGGTCTTAACATCGTTAGAGCTGCCTTTGCAGTAAATGACAAAATAATGAAAACAGAAATTAATGAGAAAGGTAATGCTATTATGAAATTAGAGTCTCTTGCTAGAATGAATGGTATCGAGTCAGGGGGAGCTCATAATGCATTATTTGATGCCAACTTAACGAAATTAGTTTTAGAGAAAATTTATAAAGAACAAAATATTACATGGCGATCAGCTTTGATGACTGGTAGCAGAGAAGAAGTAGAAAATTTTTCAAGAAATGAACTGATGTTTAGTTTGAACGAATATTTTTATGGTAAGTCAAAATTATATTTAGTTACTCCGCTTTACCATGAACATATGCTTCATCCACTTTATAAATGGGTCCAGGCATTCGATCTAAGATTTAATCCTGAAATTTATTTTGATCTTCCTTTAGATGAACTTAAAAAAGAAATGAAAAAAACCCCAAAATTTATTAGAACAATTCGTTCGAATAAAGCTCCAGTTCTTTTACATTCTGACTACGCATCTAAAGCAGAACCTTATTCAGCAATGACTAAAGAACAGTTATTAAAACGTGCAAAACTTATAAAAGGTAATAAAGATTTTTGTGCAAGAGTTTCATTAGCATTAGCAGAGATAGCTCAAGAAAAAAGAGATACAGGTGACCAGTCAGACATAACTCCAGAGGAAAGCATCTATGTTAAATTTGTAGACAATAAAGAAACTCCTAAAATGGAAAAATGGCATCAAGCTAGCTGGGAAGATAAATTTAAACTTTTAGATAAATTTGAAGATGAGCGTTTAGTAGATTTCGGCAAGAAGATTATTTACCAAGAAGCACCTCAAGTATTGCCTAAAAGTGTTACAAAAGAAATTAGAAGAGGTATCGCAAAAAGAATTTTGAGTACCAATAAAGAAAAATGGACGACTTGCTCTGATTTTTATACAGAATGTGACCATTTTAGAAATGAATTTGAAAAAGAGGGGAATGCTGAAAAATTAAAGTTTTTAGATGAGATCAATCAATTTGTAGAGAACATTCAGAAAAAATATGAAGCTGCCTAAGAAAGATTTAAATCGTTACCATTTTGCTCTTCAAGAGAGCATTAGATACCGTAAAGAGTGGATTACTTATTACATAATTAAATTAAGATGGAAAACACTAAGGTCAGAAGTAAACAGACACATGATCTGGAATAATCCTATTATAAGTATTCTTTTATCAATAATTTATTTACCAACTAAACTATTTAAATATTGTGAGTACTTAAAGTTAAGGTATGACCTTAATGAAACTCAAAAAGAAATTGAAGTTTTAGAAAAAGAAATTTTATATGTTGATCATCTAAGATGGAATGAAAAGAATAAAGATTATCTTAAACTTTTTAAATAAATGGATAATATTACTGAGATAAGAATAGAAGAGATTAAAGATTATGATAATAACGAATATTATTATTATATCTATTGTGTTAAAGATACATACGAGAGAATCGAAATTGGCAAATCCAAAACTAAGCCTCAATGTTATAAACAATTAGCAGTTTATTATTAAGACCTAAGTTGACATTTGTAAAATAATATTTATTAAGAGTTTATGGCACTAAAAATTTCTACAGATGAAAAATTTCAAGAACAAATTAATGGAAAAAAATTATCCTTGATTCAGATGAGTGCAATTTGGTGTAATCCGTGCCAGAATCTCAAAATAATTGTCGAGAAGATCTCAAATGATTTGTCAGATAAAATAGACTGTTACTATCACGACATCGAGCAAGCCCCTAACGAGCCCGTAAAATTTAATGTAAAAGGAGTTCCTACTTGTCTTTTATTCAAAGAAGGAAAACTTTTAGCAACAAAAGTAGGTGCGACTAGCGAGAAAGATATGCTAGATTTCATTCAACCACATATTTAATTTTTGTTTAAGATGTTTCCGCAGTTATAAAGACTACCGAAACAAACAATTAGTTTTTTTTCTTTACTGCTTATTTTCTTAAGCGCTTCTATGAAATTATTACTTTTTTCTACTTTAAATTTATTTTTAATTGCTACTTTATAAAGTTCATTTGCCGATACTGAACTCGGTTCATTTTCGATTGGAACTGTAACAATTTTTTTAAATATCCCTTTAAGCTGCTTGATAAACAAATCAGGTTCCTTGTTTTTACTCATAGCCCAAATTCCATATTTAGTTAACTTTGTGGTTTTTAGATAAGCTGCAAGATTTTTTGCATCTGCAACAGCATGCGCTCCATCAATCATGATAGTTTCGTGCTTATGAAGCTTATTTTTAATCTTTCCTTTATTTAAATATTGAAAGCGTCCTTCAAAAGAAAGCTTAGGTAAAGTTTTTTGAATGGTTTTTTTATCTATATTAAGATCAATAGCCACTTTTATAGCTAGGCAAATATTTTCAAACATTCCTTTAGAATAAACATTTTTACTATTAAGTTTTATTCTAAATTTTCTATCTTGATAATAATACTGATCACGCTTTTTAGTTAGCCTCCAAGTGTTTGGATATATAATTTTACTTTTATTACTATTTAAGTGTTTCTTAATTTTCCTTAAAACACTCGGTGATTGTTTACCAATGTAAATATTTGTATAATTACTAAGAGAACCTACGTCTTCTTTAATAACTTCATCCAAAGTTTTTTTTTTCAAAAAGTTTAAATGTTGTTTATTGATATTTGTACAAATCTGAAGCCTCGGAAAATCATGTATATTATTAGAATCTAGCCTCCAGAAAGCTCCAGTTTCCTGTATATTATAATCTGTATTTAGTTTTGATGCATTCAAAATAAATACCAGAGTAAGACACTCATACACTGTTAGTGGAATTTTTAATTTTTCAATTTGATTAATAGTTTTTTTAATTTCTTTATGTGAAAGATAGCCTTTTCCAATATAGAATCTTTCTCTAATATCTTTTAGCGAAGGAGAAATATGCATTGTGGTAGTTTGACCATTAGCTTCTATAAATGATTTCAATGAATACAAAGTTGAGAACTTTCCTGACTCCCCCAAAACCTGAATTATATTATTAAGCTTCCTCTCAGGATTTCCTAATAATTTAAGCGCTAGCTTTATTCTATGAAGACCAAATTTAACAGATTTATTAAAGTTTTTGTTAAGATACTTGTAGAGATTTATCGATTGTAACATTCGACACTTGTTTAGCTCGAGCCTCAGCTTTTTTCAATAGAACATTTAGCAATGTTCCAAATGTAGAATTTAAATATTTTCTTTCAACAATAGTATCAACTTGACCATGATCTAACAAATATTCAGCAGTTTGAAATCCCGACGGCAGTTCTTCACGTACTGTATCTTTGATCACACGGGCCCCGGCGAAAGAAATTGTGCTTCCAGGTTCAGCCACTATGAGATCTCCGAGACTTGCCCATGATGCCGTAACACCACCAGCAGTCGGGTTAGTCATACAAACAATGAAAGGTAAATTATTCTTTTTCAACTCATTTACGCCTAAAGTAGTTTTTGCCATCATAGCAAGGGCTAGCCCACTCTCTTGTAATTTTTGACCACCTGAACAAGAGAAAAAAATTAATGGCGTTCGGTTTTCAATAGCATGAGAAACAGCATGAATGAAAATTTCACCACTTGCAATTCCAACAGCTCCACCAATAAAAGCAAAATTTTGTGCTCCCACAGTTACTTCAATATTTTGTATCTTACCTTTTGCTATCATCATTGCATCATGTTGACCTGTTTTTTTTCTCGCAGCAGCAATTCTATCTTTGTATGGTTTAGAGTCAGAAAATTTAAGTGGATCATCAGGTGGAGTACCACATTCAATGATCTCGTATTCCCCATTATCAAAAGTTAATTTAAACCTTTCTTCACAGCTAATTTTATGATGAGTTCCGCATTTAGGACAACAATGATAATTACTTAATAAATCTTCTTTTAAAATTAATTTTCCACAAGTACAGTTAGTCCAAAGTGTATTTTCTTCTTTTGAGGATTTCTTCTCAAAAAGAGATTTAATTTTTGGTTTGATAAATTTTGTAATCCAATTCATAAAACTTTTTTTTGTAAATTATATACAATTTGCTCAATCTTTTTGACAGGATTATGTCTCATTCTGAGTGAATTAGTAATAGTTTTACACAATAAACTACCTACAACTAGGCCATCTGCAGATTTTAGAGACTTTATAGTCTTATCAGTGATGCCGAAACCAATAACCAGGTTTTTTTTGGGATTGACTCTTTTAATTTTTTTATAGCTTTCTAAGATTTTTTTAGGTGAAACTTTAAGTTTACCGCCAGTTGTTGAAAGCATTGATATATAATAAACCATATCATGCGAGTCTTTTATAATTTTCTTGACTCTGTCTTTTGTTGTTGTAGGTGCTAAAAGTTGAATAAAATTTATTGATTTCTTTTTACATTTTTTTGCAAAATCTTTATTTTCTGGCCAAGGCAAATCCACACAAATAATTCCAGAGACACCTGATTTTTTACAATCTTTTAGGAATCTATTTTCACCATACTGATAAATCATATTGTAATAGCCCATTAAAATTATTGGTTTGTTTTTATAGTTTTTTTTAAATTTGTTCGCTATTTGAAATGAATCCCTCATTTTAAAACCATTTTTAATTGCTCTATTTGAGCTAGTTTGAATTTGTCCACCATCTCCTACAGGTGTTGAATGTGGAAAACCTAATTCAATAATATCAGCATATTTTGCGATTGAATTTATAATTTGAAGACTCTTTTTTTTATTAGGATCTGAAGCAACAGTATAAGTTAACAATGCTGGTCTATTCTCTCTTTTACAGTTCTCAAAAGTTAATTGAATTTCAGATTTCATTCTGTATAAAAACCAAGTTTTTCTTTTATAATATCAGAGTCTTTTAGCGAGTGACCGCAGCTGTCTATGCATAAAACAGTATCTTTATTGAGTTTAGGTGCAAGAGAAATTGCAGTTGCAAAGGCATGACTTGGCTCAAGAGAAGGAGATATATTCTCCAACTTTGAAACAAGTCTATAAGCGTTTAATGCCTCCTCATCAGTTGCTGAAGTATATTCAGCTCTACCTGTGTCTTTTAAAAAACAATGTAAAGGACTCACTGATGGATAATCAAGTCCGCTTGATAGACTTTCTGTTTCACCAATCTGACCATCATTATCTTGAATACAATAAGCTTTAGCTCCATGAAGTACACCAAGTTTAGAATTATTACTTAAAGGAGCAGCATGAAGTTTGCTTTTTTTCGAACCACCAGCTTCTACCCCGATGAGACTCACATGCTTTTTATCATAATCTATAAATTCACTCCAGAACCCGTAGGCACTAGAACCTCCACCCACACAATTTATCAATTTAAGTTTATTAGGGATCTTTCCAAATTCCTCTATTAATTGCACTTTTAATTCTCTAGAAATTTGAGAAGTGCTGTACCCCGAAATTTTTACAAAGATTGACGGACCAACTGTTGAGCCAATTACCATGTGCACGTCCTGGCAATTTGCAACCCAATATCTCATAGATTCACTTACAGCATCAACTAGTGTTTGACTTCCAGAAGTCACAGGCACAACTTCAGCTCCATATTTTTTCATTACATCTACATTTTTTTTTTGGCGCACCAAGTCTCGTACACCCATAAAAATCTTAGCCCTCAAACCAAATTTTTTTGCCACCATTGCTAAATTCTTACCTTGCATCCCAGCACCGGTATCTGTGCACACGTAGCGTTTTCCTGCTCGCTTTGCAATTAAACAGTGAACAATACAAGCATATACCTTATGCGCAGTCCCAGGATTTTCAGAAACGACTTTAGCCCATAGCTGCGCTCCACCTAGATGATCAGTCAAATTATCCAATTTAATTAAAGGCGTTGGAGTTCCTACATAGTTTTCAAAATAATAGTCTCTTTCTTTGATAAAACTTTTATCTTTTCTAAGTTTTGAAAATAGCTTTTCCAAATCTTCAATCGGTTTTTTAAGTGTTTCTGGAACAAAATTTCCTCCAAATTTACCACCCCACATACCATTTTTATCGTGTTGATCAATTAAAGGTATTCCTTTTTTAATTTTTAAGCTCATTTATTTTCTTTATAAATTTTTTTATTTTTTGATGATCTTTGTATCCTATTTGAGCGTTTAATTCTAAGCTACTCGATAAATCACAAAAGTTTACTCCTAAATTAGCAATATTTTCAAGATTATTTTCTGAAATTGATCCTGCTAAAGCATATTTTTCACCTTTTGGAAGTTTTGAGATTAAATTCTCCGGAAACTGGATTGATCTCTCCATACCAGGTGTATCAAATAAAATAATATCAGCATTTTCAAATTTTTTATAATATTCTATGTCAGTCTCGACTTTTATTTTGATTGTTTTAATTATTTTTAGCCCCATTGATTTGATTTCCTTTACTCTTTCATTTGTTTCAGACCCATGAAGTTGAATATAGTCGAAATTTCCAATTACCTGATTTTTAATAAAATCATCATCTGGATCTACAGTTACGGCTACAAATGACGAGTTTTTTTTATTATATTTTTTTAATATTTGGATATCATCAAAACTAATATGCCTAGGGGACTTATCATAGAATACAAAACCTAAGAAATTTACTCCGAGGTTAATACAAAGTTGCACATCTCGGGCTGGATTAAGGCCACAAATTTTAACTTTCATATTATTTTAATTCTTTTATGAGTTTTTGAATGTTTTTCTTAAGGTTCCCCTTAATTAAACTTCGTCCCATTACCAAAGTTGTTGCTCCATTTTGGAAAGCTTGTTTAGGCGTCATTACTCTTTTTTGATCGTCTGAACTATGACCAGTCAGGCGTATTCCTGGTGTAATAATTTCTTTTTTAAACACTTTTTTGACAATGTTAATTTCTTGAGGGCTACAAACAATTGCATCTAACTTAGCTTTAGCCGCTAGCTTTGCTTGAGTATAAACTATTTTTTTAACACTTTTATTAAATCCAATTTCTTTTAAGGATTTATCATTTAATGAAGTAAGTATAGTTACCCCAACTAACTTTGTAGATCCTGCAACTTTTTTAGCTGCTTTAATAGCATTGTATCCTGCACTTATGTGAATAGTAATATAATTGAATTTCAAATCTTTAACAGACTTGATTGCAGAGGCACAAGTATTAGGTATATCTGCCAATTTATAATCTCCAAATGTTATTTGATTTTTAGTTTTAGCAACAAATTTTCTTCCATTTAAGGAATTTAAAAATTCTAAACCGAATTTGTAACCAAAATTTATTTTTGTTCTTTTTAACTCATTAATTATATGACTAATTTTTTTTATGTTGGTTGTATCAAGAGCAACAAATATTTTTGGTTTTTTCATTTATTAATTAGTTTTCTTAGTTTCTTACTTGGTCTAAATCTTACCTTATTTTTTTCTGGAACATAAATTATTTCTCCTGTTTTTGGATTACGAGCAGAATGTTTTTCTTTTATATTTTTTATAAAAAAAGAGCCAAAACCTCGTATTTCAACTTTCAGATTATTTTGAAGAGACCAAGCTAAATTTTCACAAAAAAATTCGAAAACTTCTTCTAAATCATAAGTATTCAGTTCAGGATTTTTGATTTTAAGTTGTTTGATGAGTTCAGCTCTCGACAATTATTTTTCTTTTTTTTCTTTTTTCCCAATTGCTTTTTCAAATATACCTTTAAGCGTAGCTCCAGATTTAGTAGCACCTTCTCCAAATTTAGCAATTAAAGACTTTTCCTCATCTATTTGGGCTGCTTTGACACTCAACTTAATTTTTCTTGCTTTGAGATCTAATTCAGTGACTTTAGCATCGAGTGCGTTTCCGGGGGAAAAAACTTCTGGACGAGCGTCCGCGGCGTCTTTTGCTAAGTCGGACTTTCTAATAGTCACTACCAGTTTTTTATCCTTATCAATTGAAACTTTTACTCCAGTTTTCAATACCTCATGGATTCTTGTAGTTATTATACTTCCAACCTTCTTTTTATTTTCTTTAAACCAATCAAGAGGATCTTTATCTAAAGATCTTTTCGAAAATCTTATTTTGTCATCTTTAATTTCTAGAATTTTCACCTCTAAAGTATCATTTTTCTTAAATTTTTTTAAATCCTCAATATTTTCTTCATATGAAATTTCTTTATAATGAAGCATACCGGCTAATCCAACGTCTGTTAATTCTGCAAATATTGCTTTATCAGTAATATTAATAATTTTTACTTTTACTTTTTGACCAATTTTATCTTTTATTTTTTCCCAAGGATTTTCTAATGTAGCTTTGTATGATAATGAAATTCTTTTAGATTCTTTATCAATATTCACAATTTTAAATTTAATATTTTGTGAAACAGAAAGCACCTTATTTGGCTTGATATTTCTATTTGTCCAATCCAATTCAGAATTGTGTATTAATCCTTCTATACCTTCCTCAATTTTTACAAAACATCCATAATCCATAATTTTAGTAACAACACCCTCATAAATTTCTCCAACCTTGTATTTCTTTTCAATGTTTTCGAAAGGATCTTCAGTTAGGGCTTTTATCGATGCAGAGACACGATTAGTCTTTCCATCAACTTTTGTAATTTTTACCTTTAATTTTTGTCCTATAGTCACTAAGTCAGAGGGCTTTTTAACTCTTCCATGACTTAAATCTGAAACGTGCAGAAGCGCATCAACTCCATTAATATCTAAAAATATTCCCCAGTCTGTTGTAGCCTTTACAATTGCATTATTAACAATATCTCCTTCGTTAATATTCTTAAGAGCTTCAGTAATTTCTGCATTTTTACTCTTTTCCAGAACTGCTCTTCTAGAAACACAGACATTACCCCTATTTTTATCTATTCTGGTAGCTATAACTTTGATTGGAGTATTCATTAGATGATCAACTTTTTTTAAAGGTCTCACATCTATTTGTGAAGATGGCATGAAACATGGTAAACCTTCCACAGTCGCAATAAAACCTCCCTTTACTTTTCCAGTAATATAACCTGTCATTTCTTCTTTCGTTTCAAAAACTTTTTCCATTTTTTTCCACGTCTTCATTTTTCTCGCTTTTTCTCTTGAAATAATAATTTCACCTTTAAAACTCTCAATTCTCTCTAGATAAACATCAATTTTTGATCCCACTTTAAGTTTAGCTAGTTCATCATCGTTATTAAATTCGTCTACTGGAATCATGCCTTCCATCTTAGCTTTACAATCAACTACAATAAAATTTTTTGTAATTTCTGTAACTGTTGCCTTTATTATTTCGTTTTCTTTAAGCTTTCGGTCTTTGAAGTCTTTTTCTAAAAGATTTTGAAATTCTTTTTGGGAGGTACTAATGCCTTTTAGTTCTTGCTCAGTTGGCATATTTTTTTTTTAACACCTTTTCAACGTATTTTGACATTTTTTTCAACATAGCTTGTTTATCTAATTTACCGGTGTCGATTTCTATCGAATCTCTATGTTTAAGTAAAGGGGAGTTTTTCCTTTTAGTATCTAAAATATTTCTTATTCTTAGGGCTTTTTTTACCTCTTTAAGATTAATTTTTGGATTTATTTTTTTCAATTCTTTATGTCTCCTGACCGAGGCTATTTCAAGATTGCATTTAAAAAAAAATTTTACATCTGAATTTGGAAGTATTTTTGTTGAAATGTCTCTCCCTTCAATACAACAATTTTTATTTTTTTTTGAAAAAGCAGTTTGAAAATTCTTTAATATCTCTCTTATTTTGGAATTTTTGGCTATTAAAGCGCTATGAGCCGAGATCTTTTGAGTATGTAGATTAATTTTTTGTAGGTTTTGATATCTTAAGGTTTTAAATTTCAAATCGATAAATCTGATCTTGTTTTTTGGATTATATTTAAGTATTAAAAAACTTGCGTATCTATAAAGCAGCCCTGAGGAGAGAAATTTCAATTTGTATTTTCTTGAAATCATTTTTGCCCCGGTAGACTTTCCAGTCGCAGCACCTCCATCACAAGAAATTTGTAAAAATTTATTTTTTAATCTCAAATTTTGCTCCTAGAAATTTCATAATCTTTAAAAAAGATGGAGAAGAAGTATTTACTGTCTCAAAGTTTTTAATATGTGCATTTGCTCCAGTCAAAGCAGCTAAAACGAAAGCTGACATACATATGCGATGATCACCAAGGTTAGGCACTCTTATTTTTTTACCATAAGCGTTTATCATTCCTTTGCCAAAAATTTTTAATTGTCCATTTGAAGATACACTTTTAATACCAATTTGTTTTAAAATTTTTTGCATTTCGGTAATTCTGTTACTTTCTTTATTAACTAAATCTCCAATACCTTTAAATATAGATACACCTTTTGTAAGCGCAGCCATCACAAATAGGATCGGAAATTCATCGGCAGTACTTGGATAAAAGCTTTTATTTGCTTTTAACGGGGAAAGCTTACTGCTTCTTATTAATATATCTCCCGTTGTTTCATTATTTTTTTTCTTTAAATTACGAAATTGTATTCTTGCGTTGTGTTTTTTTATAAGTTTATAAAAACCTATTCGTGTAGAGTTTAAACCTACATTCCTAATTTTAATGGATGAATCATTATTAAGCAATGTCAAAGCAGTGAAAAATGCAGACGATGAAACATCTCCAGGCACTTTTATATTAATTGGGTTAAGGTATTTTTTACCGAAAACTTTTATAATTTTTTTTTCATTTTTTACTATTTTTATTGCCTGAAAATTTTTTAATAACATATTTTCAGTATGATTTCTGCTTTCCTCTTTTTCATATATCTCAGTGTTACCAAAACTATTTAATGCAGCTAAGATAACGGCAGATTTTAGTTGGGCGCTAACTCCAGAATTATAATTTATTCCAATAGGCATATTGGTTGAAACAATCTTTAAAGGAAATTTAAACTTATTTTTTGGATAGAATGATGCTCCAAATTTTGACATTAAATAAATTAGTTTCTTCATACTCCTTTTATTTAAGGAATGATCGCCTCTAACTTTAATATGTATATTTGGAGTAGTTGACAATATTCCAATCAATAATCTTGCTAAAGTTCCAGAATTACCAAAATTTAATGATGAATTTTTTTTTGCACATAAGGAACCTAAACCTTTACCGTAAATCAGAAAGCTATTATCTTTTCGCTTTAAAATTTTTACCCCTAATTCACGTAAACATTTAATAGTTGATTTCACGTCATCGGACATTAGGGCGTTCTGCACTGAGGAAATATTTTGACTTATTGAACTGATTAAAAAGCTTCTTATCGAAATTGATTTATCAGAGTCTACATTTATATTTTTTTTGAACGGAGAAATCTTATTCTTTATTAATAAATTATAACGGTTTGGCGACATTAACTTTTAGGAAAATTGAGAACCAAAATAATGTTCGATAGCTTTTGATGATTTTAGCAGTTCTCTAGACGTACCCTCAGCAATTACTGTATTTTCACCGAGCACGTAACTTCTATCAGTTATATCAAATAAATTCTTCACATTATGATCAGTAACTAAAATAGCTGTGCCACTTGACTGGATTCTTAAAATATATTTTTGAATATCTTGTATCACCAGAGGATCAAGAGCAGCTAATGGTTCATCGAGTAAAACTATTTTTGGTTTATTTATCATAATTCTAGCCATCATTAATCTTCTTATTTCACCGCCTGATAAAACTGACGCATTTAATGTTCTTAAATGTTGCAAGTTAAATTCGTCTAAAAGTTTTTCAGTAATATTTTTTTGATTTTCTATACCGTTGATAGAAATTTGAGCAATACCTAAAATATTATCGTAAACAGACATATTAAATACACTTCTTTTTTGAGGAAGATAACCTAATCCCTCTTTAGATCTTAAATGAATTGGAACTTGATCAATAGATTTGCTATTTAAAAAAATTTTTCCGCCATCTACATTCTGTTCACCTATACACATAGAGAATAAAGTGGTTTTACCACAACCATTTGGACCTAAGACACCAACGCATTCACCAGGAAATACTTTTAATGATAACTTTTTTAAAATTGGCCGTCCGTCAAATGATTTACTTACGTCTTTAACCTCAAATATTGGTTTATCTTTTTTAAATTTTAAAATTCTAAAGCCCTTTTTCATTTTAAGTTTAAATTTGCATTTATCTTATCATCATTACCTGAAGCAATATTCAAAGTTTGTTTTTTTATATCAAATAAGAGTTTATCTGCAACCATAGTTCCTCTTTTATCATTAATTTTTACTTTATCAGAAATAATTAAGTAACCCTTTGAATTTGAATATTCAGCTTTTTGTGCAAAAAGTTGGCTACCTTCGTATGATGCAATTACATTGCCTTTAAAATTCATATCTAAAGTCTTATTATTATATATTCCAAAATCTGATTTTACTTGAAGCATAGTATCGTCTTTGAAATAAAATTTTGCTTCTACAAATTTCATATTTACTATTTCTTGATTTTCTCTATTGCTCGAGGCCTCTTCGGATTTTAAAATATATCTGTTCCCTGCAAGGTCTAAACCAGTATATTCAATATTATAAAAAGAATCAGCCTCGTCAGATTGATTTTCTAACTGTTTTTTGATTTTATTTTGTATCTCTGACGAAACGATTTCATCTTCAAGACTTCTTTGATTTTGTACATATGTAAGAAATATAATTAATAAACCCAAGGTTAGTAATACTAATTGAATTATTCTTAATTTTTTTTTTCTATCAATCATCAAGCTATTTCATTTTTCAATAAAAAATGAATATGAATTATTCCTCTTAAAATTTTATTTTGTTTTTTGTAATCTTTGTCAGAAACCACAAGTAAGCTGGTTATTTTCCTTTCATTCATTATAGCTAAAGCTTTTGAGGCAGACATATTTTCATTTACAACTAAAGGTTTTTTTGTAGCAAATTGTTTCAAATTTTTATTACCTGAAAAATTTTTTAGCTCTCTTCTCAAATCACCATCCGTTAAAAGTCCTTTAATAAATTTATTTTTTAAGATTACTATAATTCCAAGTTTCTTTTGGTTCATAATTTTAAGGGCCTCTTTAAAATTTTTATCAATACTTATTACCGGCATCTTATTACCCTTAACCATAATATCTTTAGCCAACTTTAGCGTTTCACCTAATATCCCTCCCTTATGAAAAAGACGAAAATTTTCTTTAGTAAATTTTTTCTTCTTCACCAATGTAGTTGCAAAACAATCACACAACAGCATTGCAAAAGATGTCGAGGAAGTTGGCACAATGTTATTTGGATCTGATTCTTTTAATTTAGGAATTAAAATTTTAATATCACTTGCTTTCAACAACATACTATTTTGATTAGATGCAATCCCGATAATCTTAATTCTAAAACGGTTTGCAAATTTAAGAATATTTGAAAGCTCAGAAGTATTCCCAGAATTTGAAATTACAATTAAAATATCTTTTTTGTCAATTTGTCCCATATCCCCATGTGAAGCTCCAGTAGGGTCAACAAAAAAACTTGGAATTCCCACACTTGAAAAAGTCGCTGCTGCTTTTTTGCAAATAAACGAATTTTTTCCAACCCCAGAAAAAATTACTTTCCCTTTAGTATTTGAAATCAATTCTATTGCTTCAACAAAGGAATTGTTAAAAACTTTTTTTATTTTTTTTAATTCATTAATTTGTAGTGAGGCTGTTTTTTTTGCAAAAGATATGTAACTTTTCTTATTCATTAATGTTCAAAAATATCCTCTTTAAAACCCTTCTGATCTAATTCAACTCTTGTGTTTAAAAATTCAACACAGTTTTTGAAAAGGTCGAATCTTTTTTCTCTTATAAGCATTTTTTCTAACTCTAATTTAATTTTATGTAAATAAATTACATCATTAGCAGCATACTCTAACTGTTTGTCAGTTAATTCATTAATATCCTTATTCCAATCACTACTACCAAATCTTTTGTCAATTGATTTATTACAAAATTCCTGAACTAAATTTTTTAAGCCATGTGCATCTGTGTAGGTTCTAACAATTTTAGAGGCAATTTTAGTATCGAAAAAATTTTTTATTTTACATTTTAAAAAATATTCTAAAGCATTTTTATCAAATCGTAAGTAATGTCCAATTTTTAAAATTTTTTCATTTTCCAAAACTGAAACTAAATTTGGAGCTTTGTAATTATTCTTATTAGGTTGAATAATATAAACATTTTGTTTTTCGTCACATATTTGTATGAGGCTAAGCTTGTCTCTTTCTGGAATTTGTAAACCAGTTGCCTCAGTATCAATTGCAATACTATTCTTAAATGAACTGGCTATTTCTGTTGTTATGTCCTCTTTAATCTTAGTTATTTTCATATATAAGTTTAAATACCATGAAAAACCAAATTTGCACAATCTTAGGTGGTGGGGGTTTTATAGGAAGATATCTTGTTCGAAATTTGACCAAGAAAAACTATAGATGTATTATTACTACAAGAAAAGCCTTTCAAAAAGGTTATTTAAAGACTCAGGCTACACCAGGTGCTATCGAACTTTTAGATTGGAATCCTAATAATTTTTCAGATTTAAAAGAAGCTATTAAAAATTCAGATGTTGTTGTGAATTTAATTGGCATTCTCTTTGAGAATAGAAAACAAAAATTTTATAATATTCATTCAAAAATTCCTGAAGCGGTTGCTAAGATTTGCTCAGAATCAGATGTAAAAAAATTTATTCACGTCAGCGCTATAGGAGCTAATGATAAATCAAAATCTCTATATCAAAAATCAAAATACCTTGGCGAACAAAAAGCATTAGAGAATTTTAAAAAAACAGTAATCATAAGACCAAGTGTAGTATGCGGTCCGGAAGATAATTTTACTAATCTATTTTCGAAATTAAGTATATTGCCTATAATTCCAGTTGTAGGCAAAAATTATAAGTTTCAACCAATTTTAGTTTCAGATGTTGTAAGCTCTATTTTAAAAGCGATTGAAATTAAAAATAACGAAAGTAAAATCTATGAGATTGGAGGACCAAAAATAATTAGTTTTGGAGATATGGTTAAGTCAATTTTATCAACTATTAATAAAAAAAGATTTGTTGTTGAAATGCCAATGCCAATTGCAAAAATACAGAGTAGTATAACTGATTTACTGCCTTTACCTCCGATTTTAACTAGAGACCAATGTGAAATTTTGTCTGAAGCAGATAATGTTGTTTCCAATAATCATTTAACACTTAAAGATCTTGATATAGACCCAACAGATGTTGAAGAAGAGATGAAAAAATGGTTATGGAGATATAAAGATGGAGGCCAGTTCGCTAAAGCACAATGAAAAGTATAAGTTTGTTTAGTGGATATATTTATTTAATTCTTGCAATCATAACAGGTATTGCCACTAACGGTTTTCTCAAAACCACAGAAAGTTTTACCAAGCTCACACCAACAATTTTTTGCATCACAAGTATTGTTGTTTGTATTTTTTGTTTATCTAGAGCAATGACTATAATACCTGTAGGATTTACTTATGCCACTTACGGAGCATTAACGATAACTGCAGTTACATTATTTGGAATATTTAAATACAATCAAACTCCTAATCTTTATGGTACTGTTGGATTAATTTTAATTGTTTCAGGAGTTATACTTTTAAACCTTTTTGGTAAATTAAAGTAAACCCCTGATGTTTTTAAATCAGGGGCATTTAATTACTTTATAACTAATTATTTAAAGATGCTGTGATAGGTTCTTTATTTTTGTTAGCTCTTTTTTCAGCGATTTTTTTCTCGATACTAGCTATCTTTAGATCAATCTTTGATAGTTTTTTTTGTTTAGTGCTTATCCTATTTTTAAGCTTATCGATTGATTTTAATATTTTTTTCTTTTTCTTTTCGTTTTTTTTTAACTTTTTTTTCATATTGTTCCTCCAAAAAAGAAAAATCTAAAATAATCTAAAAAATTTTTCAAATGAAATTAAGAAAAATCTTTTAAACTAAAAGTTGAAAAAATTTAGAAAATCCTACGGAACTAATAAATTTATAAATCTGTCTGTTTTTTGGATTTCAAGACTGTTTACGTAACCACAATTTTCACCATCAACTTGTGATAGAACTTTATTGTTTACACCATTTATTTTTAATCTGTTCAATTCTTTTTTAATTACACTTTTTGCAGGAGTTAAGTCGCCTTTGGTTAAAATTAACCAAACATAATAAAGTAATTTTATTCTGGTCAGGTCTTTAAATATGTAAGCCACTATCCTGTTTTCAAATATATTGGTATCATTAGTTATAGAATGGGGACCAGCATAGTATTTTGAATTAGTACATAAAATCCAATCAGCCATAATTTTTTCATTATCTACCTTAACCTCCATTTTATTATTTTTTAAAAATAAAAAATGCTGAAAACCTTTTAAAGCGAAAATTACTTTTCCAAGATACTTTTTAATATTAGTATTTATGGACTCAACAATTCGAGAGTCAAAACCTACACCAGCCATCAAGAAAAAGTACTTATCATTTATTTTTGCTAATGAAATTTTCTTATGATTATCTGATACTAGGACGTTGTAAATCTCCTCCGCCTTTTTCTTAATTTGAGTTTCTATTTGTAAAATATTTGCAGTGCCAGCAGGTATGTATCCAACTAATTTGTCTTTTAGATTATCACTTTTAAACATTTCATTAATACCAAAACATACGCTCCCGTCACCGCCAGCAAATACTAACCGATCAAATTTTTTATTAGACAATTCTTTAAATACATTCCTTGCATGATCTTCGCTTTCGGTTTTAAAAAGATCTACAATATGATTTTTTTCTAAAAGATTAATGACCTTGTTAATTAATTTAAGTTTTCTACCACCTGCTGCATTTGCGTTAAATATCACCGCAAAATTCAATTTTTTATTCATATTTTAACAATTCTGTAACATATTTATGATTCTACTTGTACTAGAGATTCGTTTTATAAAAAATATGGAAACAATTCAAACTAAATCTAAGGGAAAGATTTTAAATTACAAAAGCATCTTTATTTCCGACTTGCACCTTGGGCATAGAAAAAGTGCAGCAAATAAATTATTAGAATTTTACAAACATTCAAGGTCAGAGAATTTATATCTTGTTGGTGATATCATTGATGTTTGGGCTTTAAAAACAAAATTTTACTGGCCTCAAGAACATAATGATGTGATTCAAAAAACATTAAGAAAAGCAAGACATGGAACAAAAGTAAAATATATTGTTGGAAATCATGATGATGTCTTCAGAAAATTTTTACCATTACATTTTGGCGATATTGAAGTTGTAAATAGAGCCATACATGTAAGCTCAGATAATAAAAAGTATATTGTTGTTCATGGTGATGCCTGGGATGGAGTGATGAAATATGCTCCATGGTTATCAAAAGTAGGAGCTATTGCTTATAGTTTTTTACTTGAGTTTAATGTTGTTATCAATTTTTTTAGAAGATTATTTAAAAAGGGTAATTGGTCTTTAGCAAAATATTTAAAACACAAAGTAAAGAACGCTGTAAAATATATAGGCGATTATGAAAAAACTTTAGCAACTTATGCTAAAAGAAAAAATGTTGATGGTATAATTTGTGGTCATATTCATCATTCTGCCGATCAAGTCTTAGATGGTGTGAGATATTTAAATTGTGGTGATTGGGTAGAAGGTGCAACTTTCTTGGTAGAACATTTCGATGGTCGCATGGAAGTTATTGACTGGGACAAAATCAGAGGTGATGTTGTCGATTACGAGCCATATCTAAAAGTAGTAAATAAATGAAAATTTTAATCGTTACTGATGCCTGGTATCCGCAAGTGAATGGTGTTTGTAGAACTTTAAAAAATCTTGGCGATGAATTAAAAAAAATTGGACATCAGGTTGAATATATTGAACCTAATCAATTTTTTACTGTGCCAATGCCAAAATATAATGAAATAAAACTTTCTCTTAATGTTTGGCCTAGAGTAGGTAGATTAATTTCTAAAGCCGATGCTGACATAATTCACATAGCTACAGAAGGCCCGATAGGAATATTTGCAAAAAGATATTGTGTAAAAAATAAGCTTAAGTTTACCACGTCTTACCATACTCAATTTGATAAATATTTGAAGCTATACTATCCTTATTTGCCAATTAAGCTTGCTCAAAAGTTCCTTAAAGGATTTCATTCAAAGGCGGAAAAAATTTTAGTAACAACTCAATCAATGAAAGATGAACTTCAAGAAATTGGTTTTGATAAGGATAAGATGGTTGTTTGGACCAGAGGGGCAAACCACGGGGCATTTCAAAAGCCTAAAAAGATTAATTTAGAGTATAAAAGACCAATTTATCTTTATGTGGGTAGGGTATCTATTGAGAAGAACATCAGAGCATTTCTGGATTTAGAGTTAGAAGGCACGAAACTAGTTGTTGGTAAAGGACCTGATTTAGATAAACTTAAAAAAGAATACCCTGAAGCAATATTTAAAGGAGAGAGAACAAATGGTGAGCTTGCAAGTTACTTTGCTTCTTCTGATGTTTTTGTTTTCCCGAGCAAAACAGATACTTTTGGAATTGTAATTATAGAAGCTTTAAAATGTGGATTGCCAGTAGCTGCTTACCCAGTAGCAGGACCAAAAGATATTTTCAACGGTACAAACATTGGCTCGTTAAACAACGATCTTAAAAAAGCAGCACTTGAAGCTCTTAAGTCAGATAGAAGCGCTTGCATTGAGCATGCAAAAAAATATACCTGGGAAAATTGCGCAAAAATCTTTTTAAATAGTGCGGTATCAAACCGCTAAAAAATATTTCTTTAGTCTATATCTTTAAAGTATAATCAAATCATGGAATTATTATTTTACTCTCTTGCTGGAATAATTGTGATCGTAGTAATTGTAGTATCCAGAAAATCAATTGTAGCAGGTATGGAGGCAAGATCCGATATTAAGAGAGAGAACAAACCAAGTAATAATGAAGAGGGAATAGAAGACATCACCAATGAAAATATTGAAAAAACTAATGAGCAAGTAAAGATTATAAATCAAATCGATGATCTAATTTTAATTGTAGATAAATTTAAAAATATCAAATTTTTTAATAGTAGTGCAAAAAAAAAATTTGGAGAAAATAATTTAAATAAGCACGTGGCTACTTTATTGAGAGTTCCTGATTTACTCCAAAATATTGATTTAGTGCTTTTAAAAAAAGAGACAATTACTATGGATTTAGAATTATCCTCTCCCTCATTTCAGTTCTTTAAAGTTCATCTATTCTCTGGACCGACCTCATATGTCAATGATCCTGACTCAGTTGTTTTATTTCTAAAAGATTTAACTGATATTATAAAAGCGCAAAGGTTCAAATCTGATTTTGTAGCCAATGTAAGCCATGAACTTAAAACGCCTTTGGTTTCTATTAAAGGATTTCTAGAAACTATAAGCGGACATGCGAAAGATGATTTAGAAGCACAAAAAAAATTCATACCGATAATGCTTGAGCAAGCTGATAGGATGGAAAGCTTAATTAAAGATTTACTTTCACTAAGTAAAATTGAGTTAGAGGAACATATACAGCCTCAAGATAAAGTAAATTTAAAAGAAATTTTAAATAACGTTGAAGATATCCATCAAAAAAATTTAAAACCTTTTGAATTTAAAAATAATATAAAAGATGATTTCTTTATAAAAGGCGATCATGAAAAATTAATTGAAGTTTTTTCAAATATTATTGAAAATAGTATAAAATATTCAGATAAAAATAAAAAGATTGAAATTAATTGTGGGCAAGGTAACGGAAAAGTTATAGGAGACTCTTATACCGTGTCCATTAAAGATAATGGTATTGGAATTCCAACTGAACAAATTCCTAGAATAACAGAAAGATTTTTTAGAGTTGATGCTGCTAAAAGTAAAAAAGTTGGTGGCACTGGACTTGGAATGGCGATCGTGAAGCACATTGTTAATCAGCATAGAGGTGAGTTAGAAATAAAAAGTGAAGCTCAAAGTGGCACTGAAATAAAGGTTCATTTTTCTAAATTTTAGCAAATATTAAAGTTTAATTATATTTTGTCTTGAGATAGACAACGAAATAGTTAAAATTCTAGTATGACTAGAATAATGAATTATATAAGTCTGGTTTTATTTAGTTTAATTTTTACAACTGTTAAAGCAGATGTAAATTTAATAGAGAAAACTTTACGTTCTCAACCTCTTACAGTTTTTGATCTAGGACTTTTAAGATTAAAAAACGATCTTAAGCAAGCTAAAAACGATTTAGTTCTTGAAGTAGATAATAAAAATGTATCTACAATTTATACTGAAGCTTTATTTTCTAGAAGAGACGATGGAATTCAATTAATTGTGTCAGCACCGATGAGCACTCATTTAAATGCTAACTCGTACATGGTGGACTCAATTAAATGTAGAAAAATTTTTGAAAAAGTTAAAAATAATCTTTTAAAAGGACAAAACGAGAGCAATATGATTCACTCAAAAGCTGCATCTTATTTAAGTGAAGTATTCACCGCTCCAACACAATGGAATGCTTGGAGATATGATAAAAGTTTTACACAAAAATTAGTTAACTTTGTACAACTAGAAGTTACATTAAAGCCAACTCAATCCTACGCAGTTAAAAATAAAGTAAGACCTTTTAGTTGCGGAGGGTCTTTAGCCTCTGATTATCAACAAATCGAGATAACTAGAAAGTTCAACTAAAAAGTTATCATTTTAATAAATTTGTAACATATCTGTAATAATTAAGAATCCTCTTAATTTTATGAATCCAATGTTTGTTAATTAATTAATAAATGAAAGGATAAACAATGAAAAAACTATCAATCGCTTTAGCTTCATTAGTTGCAATGTTAGTTGTAACTTCTGCTCAAGCTAGAGATCAGATTAAAATCGTAGGTTCTTCAACTGTATTCCCTTATGCAACAATCGTTGCTGAAAGATTTGGTTCGTCTGGTAAATTTAAAACACCAGTAATCGAGTCAACAGGAACAGGTGGTGGAGCTAAATTATTCTGTGCTGGAGTTGGTACAGAGCACCCAGACATAACAAATGCATCTAGAGCTATGAAGGCTAAAGAGTATGCGCTATGTCAAAAAAATGGTGTTGAAGAAATCGTAGAGATTACAGTTGGTAACGACGGAATAACGTTAGCTTATTCTAAAGATGCTAAACCAGTAAACTTTACAAAAAAACAATTATGGGCAGCATTAGCAAAAGAAGTTGCTAAAGATGGTGCGTTAGTACCAAATCCATATAAAAATTGGAGTGATATCGACCCATCATTACCAAACTACCCTATCAAAGTTATGGTGCCTCCAGGAACATCAGGAACAAGAGATGCTTGGAATTCATTAGTAATGAAAAAAGGTATCGATGATGCTTCTAAAAAAGCTGGCGCTAAATATAAAGCGTTAAGAGAAGATGGTGCGGTAATTGAAGTTGGTGAGAACGACTCACTTATTATTCAAAAATTAGCTGCGGACAAAGAAATGTTCGGTTTCTTTGGTTTCAGTTATTTCTTAGCTGCAAAAGATAAATTGCAAGCTGCAAGCATTGAAGGTGGTCAACCAAGTCTATCTTCGATTCAAGATTACAGTTACGCAGTTGCAAGACCTTTATTCTTCTATGTGAAAAAAGCTCACGTGGGCGTTGTACCTGGCTTACATGAATTCGTAAAAGAGTTCACAAGTAAAAAAGCTATGGGTAATAAAGGTTATTTAACTGATATCGGGCTAGTACCTCTAGATGGCAAGTTATACAAAACATCTAGAACTAACGCTACGAAGTTAGTTAACATGCCTGCTAAGAAGTAGTAGTATCAATTAAACAAAAAGGGGGTATTTTACCCCCTTTTTATCTCTGGAAGCTCAATATGAATTTAATACTTGTAACTTTTATTATTCTCTTAGCTTTCACAAGTTATTATTTCGGTAGAAAAAAAGCTCTAGTTATTCAATCATCACAAAGACTTACGGCATTACCAAAATTTTATGGATATTATTTAGCTGCTTGGTGTGCTGCACCAGCATTAATAATTTTTGCTCTTTGGTCAGTTTTTGAACCATCAATAGTTAAAACATTTATTTTACAAGATTACACTGATCAGAACTTAACTAAAAATGAACTTCAGCTTATTTACACAAAGGTTAAAGCATTAGCCGCAGGAACTTACACGGGAAATATTACTAATTTTCTAGATGAGTCTGCTAATAAGTACATTCAATTAAAAGGAATAGCTAACAGCGCTAAAGTAGCAATTATTTTAGCAATTTTAATTTTCTCTCTGAGTTTTGCGTATAGATCTGTTCAGAAAAATGATCGAATGAGAGAACCAGTAGAAATTTTTCTTAAATGGGTGTTATTTGTTGCATCATTAGGCGCAGTTTTAGTTACAATCGGAATAGTTTTTTCACTTTTATTCGAAGCGATTAGGTTTTTTCAAGCAGTAAAAATCTTTGACTTTATATTCGGAACTCATTGGTATCCTGCTAAAACTTTTGTAAGAGATGGCCAACCAGATCCTGAATTAATGAAGGATGCTTTCGGAGCTGTGCCTTTATTTGCTGGAACTTTTTTTATTGCTTTTATTGCAATGTGTGTTGCCATCCCCATAGGTTTGCTGAGTGGGATATATCTATCTGAGTATGCTGGAAGAGGCATAAGAAAATATGCGAAACCTATTATTGAGATTTTAGCTGGTATTCCAACAGTGGTATATGGTTTTTTTGCAGCTTTAACCGTCGGTCCTTTTGTTAAAGAAATTGGTAACGCTATGGGTTTAGAAGTTTCAGCGGAGAGCGCTTTAGCTGCAGGAGCAGTTATGGGAGTAATGATAATTCCTTTTATTTCAAGTCTAAGCGATGACGTTATGACGGCAGTACCTCAAAATTTAAGAGATGGGAGTTACGCAATGGGCGCAACAAAATCTGAAACTGTAAAAAAAGTAATTTTTCCAGCAGCCCTACCTGGTATCGTAGGTTCGATACTTTTAGCAGTATCGAGAGCGGTAGGAGAAACAATGATTGTTGTAATGGCCTCAGGACTAGCGGCTAATCTTACAATGAATCCACTTGAGTCAACTTCTACCATTACAGCGCAAATTGTAGTAATTTTAATTGGAGACCAACAATTTGGAGATCCAAAAACTCAATCAGCTTTTGCATTAGGAATATCTTTATTTATAGTAACTTTATTCTTAAATGTAATCGCTCTTTCAGTTGTTAAAAAATATAGGGAAAAATATGAATAGTTTTAAGAAAAATTTATTAAAAAAAAGATATAACGCTGAAAGAAGATTTCAATGGTATGGCAAAATAGCTATAGGATTAGCTTTAAGCTTTTTAGCAGTTTTTATGTTTCAGATATTTTCAAAAGGTTACTCAGCTTTCCAAAAAACTTGGATAGTAACAGAAGTTCATTATGATAAAGAATTACTTTTAATCGATGCAGAAAGCCCATCAAAAGATGATTTAGAAAATGCAGACTATTATGATGTTGCTTACAAAGCTATGACCTCATTAGATCCTGGACTTCCTGAAGAAGAGGATCGTCAATTGATACAAATGGTTTCGTATAAATATGAGGCAGAGGTTAAAGATCTACTTTTAAAAAATCCAGACTATCTAGGTAAAATAGTGCCCATAAAATTAACAGCTTCTGATGATGTTGATCAAGTTCATAAGGGAAATTATCCAAGAGATATTCCTGAGGAGAATAGAAGAGTAAATGATTACCAGTTGCAGATTTACGATATGCTTAATGAAAGAGGAGATATTTTATTAGAGTTTAACATTAGTTTTTTTACAAGTCCTGATTCAAGAGAGGCAGAACTAGCAGGTATAGCTAGCTCGTTTATGGGAACAGTTTTTAGTATACTAGTATGTTTAGCGTTTTCATTTCCTGTTGCAGTGCTAGCTGCAATTTATCTCGAGGAGTTTGCACCAAAAAATAAATTTACAGATTTTATAGAAGTAAACATTAACAATTTGGCAGCTGTTCCATCGATAGTATTTGGTTTGCTAGGTCTTGGTGTTTTATTAGCAGTTTTTAATTTACCAAGATCGACACCACTTGTTGGAGGAATTACTTTGTCTCTTATGACATTACCAACAATAATTATTGCTGCAAGAGCTTCTTTAAAAGCTGTTCCCCCAAGTATAAGAGAAGCTGCTTTAGCGATGGGTGCAAGTAATATGCAAACAACCATGCATCATACTGTGCCACTATCAATGCCTGGAACTTTATCTGGAACGATAATTGGCTTGGCTCAAGCTTTAGGGGAAACAGCCCCTTTAATTTTAATAGGAATGGTTGCTTTTGTGAATACAATACCTGGTACGCCAGTTGATCCTGCTGCAAGTTTACCAGTTCAGATATATATATGGTCAGAAAGTGCTGAGAGGGGTTTTGTTGAAAAAGTATCTGCATGTATTATGGTGCTTCTAGCTTTTTTAATTTTAATGAACTTGACAGCTCAAATCGTTAGACACAAATTTGAAAAGAAATGGAGTTAAATGAGTAAAATAAAAGCGGAAAATGTAAATGTTTATTACGGATCCAAACAGGCATTATTTGATGTCTCTATAGATATAGCAGAAAAAGAAGTTACAGCTTTAATTGGACCATCCGGGTGTGGAAAGTCTACTTTCTTAAGATGCTTGAACAGGATGAACGACGTCATAGAAATTTGTAGAGTTGAAGGCAGTATTAAAATGGACAACCTAGAACTGAATTCAAGAAAGTTAGATGTTGTGAGACTTAGGGAGAACGTTGGTATGGTTTTTCAAAAACCCAATCCATTCCCTAAAACAATTTATGAAAATGTAGCTTATGGTCCTACTATTCACGGTATTGCACAGAGCAAAGAAGAAATGGATCAAATAGTTGAAACAAGTTTGAAAAAAGCTGCCTTGTGGAACGAAGTTAAAGATAGACTTGATGAAATCGGAACTGGTTTATCAGGAGGTCAACAGCAACGACTATGTATTGCTAGAGCTATATCTGTAAGTCCAGAAGTGATTCTTATGGACGAACCATGTTCAGCGCTTGACCCAATAGCAACAGCTCAAATTGAAGAACTTATAGATGATCTTAAAAAAGAGGTCACAATTGTGATAGTTACCCACTCAATGTCACAAGCAGCTAGGGTATCTCAAAAAACAGGTTTCTTTCATTTGGGAAAACTTATAGAATTTGGACCAACAGATAAAATATTTAAAAATCCTGATAATCAGCAAACTCAGGATTATATTACAGGAAGGTTTGGTTAATGAGTGAAAAACCGCACATTGTAAAATCTTACGAAGAGCAACTTCAGTTATTAAAAGATACAATAGTGAAAATGGGAACTGGAGTTGAGAAACAGCTTGAAAACACTATTCAATCTTTAGTTAAAAAAGACATTAGTTTAGCAGAAAAATCTATCAAAGATGACGAATTGACTGATAAGTATGAAATAAATATAGAAGAGCAAGTTGTAAATTTGATTGTCTTAAGGCAACCTATGGCAATAGATTTAAGAGAAACAGTTGTTGCCTTAAAAGTTTCTTCAGACTTAGAGAGAATTGGTGATTTAGCAAAAAACATCTCAAAACGATTAACTAAAATTGGAACTGATTTACCTAATGATATTACTAAAAATTTCGAAATAGCTGGTTTAAAAGCATCAAAACAAGTCAATGCAGTTTTAAATTCGTATTTACATAGAGCTAAAGATACAGCAGAAAATGTTTGGAATTCTGATGAAGAAATAGATCAAATGACTAATTCTAATATGGAAGCTGCAGTAAAGCATTTAGAAAAAAATAAAAACGATATACAAAAAGTAACCCAACTACTTTTCATGCTTAAAAATATTGAGAGGATTGGAGATCATGCAACCAATATTGCAGAGCAAGTTTATTTTCTGATTACAGGAGATTATTTAGAGGGAGACCGACCAAAAGGATAATGAGGGCAAATTTATTCATTGTTGAAGATGAAATGCCCATCGTAACTTTACTTAAATACAATTTAGAAAAAGAGGGTCACAAAGTTGATTATGCAGTCAATGGAGAAGACGCTATTAGAAATATAAAGGAAAAAAATCCTGATTTAATTTTATTAGATTGGATGTTGCCAGATATTTCAGGTGTTGAAGTCTGTAAAAATTTGAAAAGAAGCAATCTTCACAAAAATATCCCAATCATTATGTTAACAGCCAAAGATGAGGAAGAAGACAAACTTAAAGGATTTGAAACAGGAGCTGATGACTATGTAACTAAGCCATTCAGCCAAAAAGAACTTATTGCAAGAATTAACGCTTTATTAAAGAGATCTAAACCAAGTGTTGCCGCTGATGTTGTAGTATTTGAGGATCTTAAAGTAGATAGAGTTCAACGAAGAGTTTATAGAGCAGATAAACAAGTTATAGTCGGCCCAACCGAATTTAAACTAATTGATTTTTTAATAAAGAATCCAAAAAGAGTATATTCGCGTGAGCAACTTCTAAATTCTGTATGGGGAGATGATATTTATGTTGAGTCCAGAACTATAGATGTTCATATAAGAAGACTAAGAAAAGCAATAAATATTGATGGCAAGAAAGATCTTATCAGAACAGTAAGATCTGCTGGCTATTCCTTAGATGTTTGAAGATCTTTTGGCTTTATAAATGATATTAATTTTCCTTTAACTTTTGATAACTTTTCCCAATCATTGAAATTAAAACTTATTTCAGCAACGGCTGCAGTAGGAAATTTTCTTTTTAAATTTTCAAATTGTTCAGAGTTTTCTTTAAGACAGATTCGATTTATGAGTTCACTAATTGAAGGTTCATGATTGATTAAAAGTAAAGTTTTATAATTATCAACTGTTTGTTTTAAGATATGAATAATTTCATCCTCACTAGCATGATAAAGCGCTTTTTTTTTAATAATTTTCTTAAAACTGATTTTTTCTGACAATATATTTAATGTTTGAATTGTCCTTTTAGAGGATGAGCAATAAACTAAATCAAATTTTAATTTCTTTTTAATAAAAAATTCACAAATTAATTTTGCTGAATTTACCCCTCTTTTATTCAATGGCCTGTCATGATCATCTAAATTTGGAAAATCCCAACTAGATTTAGCATGTCTCATCGCATATAATTTAAACATATTTTTAATTTAACATTTAAATATGTCGAAAGCATCATTTTCAGAAAACGCTAATATTAGCAATCAACTCATAAACAGAGAATTATCTTGGCTTCAGTTTAATGATCGTGTTTTGGAAGAATCAAAAGATAAAACAAATCCTCTATTTGAAAGAGTAAAATTTTTATCAATCGCAGGTACAAATTTAGATGAATTTTTTATGGTAAGAGTCGCTGGACTTTTTAATCAAATTAAAGATGGTTTTGACGAATTAAGCGCAGATGGATTAACTGCAGAGGATCAATTGAATAGGGTCGTATTAAAAACTAAAGATCTATTAAAGAAGCAAAACGAAGCATTCCTAGAGTTGAAAAAAGAGCTATCGAAAGAAAAAATTTTCATTCGAAAAATGTCAGAACTAAATAAGAAGGATCTTATGTATCTAAGAGATTATTTTCAGGAAACAATTTATCCTATAATAACACCTACTGCCATTGACCCATCACATCCCTTTCCTTTTATACCAAATAAAGGCCAAGCAATTTTACTAAGAATGACTAGAATAAAAAAAAAAAGAGAACTAAATGCAATTATAGTTATACCAAGAGCACTTCCAAAATTTGTATCTCTAAACAATTCTGAAACAATAAATGAATTTGTCACAATTGATGACGTAATTTGTAAATTTGCTAATGAAATATTTCCAGACCATAATATCGAGGCAAGTTTGCAGTTTAAAATAATTAGAGACAGCGAAATTGAAATAGATGATGAAGCTGCTGATCTTGTGAGATATTTTGAAAAAGCAATTAAGAAAAGAAGAAGGGGAAACGTAGTTAAACTCGAAGTAATCACTAATTCAAACAAAAAACTTTTAAATTTTATTTCAAAAAAATTTAAAATGGATGAAGACCATATTTATGAGGTTGAAGGATTGATTGGAATACAAGATATAGATGAAATTTGTAAAAAGAAAGATCCAAAGCTGAGATTTAAAAAGTTTAATCCTAGAGAAGTTGAAAGATTGAAGGAATTTGATGATAAATTTTTTTCAGCTATAAGAAGTAAAGATTTTGTTGTACACCACCCTTTTGAAACTTTTGATGTAGTAATTCAATTTTTAGAAGCTGCAGCAAAAGATCCCAAAGTTATCGGTATCAAACAAACTTTGTATCGAACCACACCTGACTCTCCTATCGTAAAAGCACTAAGTAGAGCAGCAGAAAACGGAAAAGTTGTTACAGCCGTAATAGAAATAAAAGCTCGATTTGATGAGGAAGCTAATATTGAATTATCTAGGAAACTAGAGAAAGCTGGCGTTCAAATTGTTTACGGATTCGCAAAATATAAAACGCATGCGAAGGCAAGTTTAGTTTTAAGAAAAGAAGGAGCTAAAACGCGAAGCTATGTTCACTTAGGTACAGGAAACTATCATCCAATTAACGCAAAAATTTATACTGACTTATCACTGTTTAGCTCTAATCAAGACTTGGCCAAAGATGTCGAAAAATTTTTCAATTATGTAACTGGTTATGCAAAACCAAAAAAATTGAATAAAATTTTTATGTCTCCATTAAATAGCAGGAATTTTTTTGAAGAAAAAATTGAAAATGAAATTGTAAATGTAAGTAAAGGAAAACCTGCAGAAATATGGGCAAAAATGAATTCTCTTGTAGACCCTGGAATTATTAAGAAATTTTATGAAGCTTCGAACGCAGGAGTAAAAATAAATTTATCAGTAAGAGGAGTGTGTTGCTTAAGACCTGGAATTAAAGGTCAATCTGAAAATATAAAAGTAAAAAGCCTTATTGGCAGATTTTTAGAACACTCAAGAATTTATTGTTTTGCAAATGGTAGCTCTATGCCCTCTCGAGAGAATCAGGTATATATTTCATCTGCAGATTTAATGCCTAGAAATTTAGATAGAAGAATTGAAATTATAATTCCGATAGAAAACAATACTGTGCATGAGCAAATTTTAGATCAAATTATGTTAGCTAACTTTAAAGATAAATCAGAAACATGGTATTTAGATAGTTTGGGAAACTATCATAAAGAACAAGAAAAAGGCTTTTCCGCACATTCCTATTTCATGAAGAACCCAAGTTTATCAGGTCGTGGTAAGTCAATTTTAAGAGCTAAACCTCAAAATTTAAGATTAGTAAAATGAAACCAGAATTAAAAAATCTTTTTAAATTTCAGTCTAATAAAAAGTCTAAGCAAGCCATAATAGATCTTGGATCAAATTCAGTAAGAATGCTCATATACGATAATTTTAAAATTTCTCCAATCCCAGTCTTTAATGAAAAAGCAGTTTGCAAACTTGGAAAAAATTTAGATAAATCTAAAAAACTAAATCCCGATGGAATTAAAGGTTCTTTAAAAGTTCTAAATAGATTTAAAGAAATTTTAGATATTTCAGACGTTCAAGATTTAGAAATTATTGCAACAGCAGCTTTTAGAGAGGCCACTGATGCAAGTGAATTTTTAAGAGAAATTGAAAAAATATTTAATAAAAAACCACTAGTATTATCTGGCGAGGAAGAAGCAAGAACATCAGCAAATGGTGTAATGGTAGGATTTGATGAAGTTGATGGATTAGTTGCAGATTTAGGAGGTGGAAGTTTAGAACTTGCCAGAGTTTCTAAAAATCAAATTTTTGAGACAACCTCTTTACCTCTTGGAGTATTAAGACTTGAAAATAATCCTATTATAAAAAAAAGAAATTTGGGAAAATATGTTAGAAAACTTTTAAGAGATGAAAAATGGCTTTCTAAAAAGAAATTTAAAAATATTTATTTGGTAGGAGGGACTTGGAGATCATTATTTAAATATCATCTCTTTAAAGAAAAACACCCATTACATATTTTGCACCAATATAAACTCTCAAAAGATGTAGCAGTAAAATACTTAAATAGAATTTCAAAATTTAATAAATCATCTTTGAAATCAATGGAATATATTACTAAATCTAGAACTCCCTATTTACCTTTTAGCTCTATAATACTAAACGAAATAATTGAAGCAGCAAGCCCCTCAAAAGTTATTTGCTCAATCAGTGGACTGAGAGAGGGACATATGAATACAATTATAAACCAAGGAATGAGCGAGGATGAAATTTTCAAATTAAAAACTGACGGTATATCTTTTAAAAAAGGGGACTATGGAAAGAGTTTTGAGAAATATTTTAATTTTATTTCACCATTATTTGAAGGCAACGAATATTTTAATCGAAGATTACTAACCTTGGCTTGCATCTTAAGTAAAATGGATTGGGGCCTAGGAGCTTTTCAAAAAGCAGAATTAGTTTTTATGGAAGTGTTAAATACTCCATTACTAAAACTAGAACATAGAGATAGAGTAAAAGTTGCATCAGCAAGTTTTTGGAGACATTGTGGCTTAAAATATAATCCGAATTATCAGTTTTTATCCTTATTAAATAACAACGAAATTTTATCCTCAAAGCAAGTGGGATCTGCTTTAAGATTAGCAGAGTCACTCACTAGCATGTCTTCTTTGTTGTTAGATGAATTTAAAATTTATAAAAGAAATAAGACTATTTTTTTGAAAATACCTAACAATCATAGCGATATTGTCTCAAAACAAGTAACTAAAAGACTTAAAAACCTGGCAAGAGAGATGAATGTCGACTCCAATATCATTTATTCTTGAAAATTAATAAATCTTTAACTTAATTTAAATATTTTTTTAGCATTTATATATTATTTACTGATTAACAGTCTCCCAACTGTGTTGTTAATTAATTAGCCCATCAGCCCAAGGTATCAATATTTCCTTGGGCTGGCCTCCAATTACAAAATAATTTTTCTGATTAAATAGACAGCCAATATTCCACCAAGCATCTCAGCAATGATATAGCTAGGAGTATTTAAGTAATTAATTCCAGTAAATGTGTCTGTAAAAGTTCTTGCGATTGCTACCGCTGGATTTGCAAAAGAAGTTGAAGAGGTAAACCAATACCCCGCTGTTATAAAAGTAGCTACTGATGAAGCGACCGCAAGTTTGCCACTCTTTAAAGATCCAAATATCACAAAAATTAATCCAAAAGTTGCAATGATCTCAGCTGTAAAAATATTTATTCCAGGTCTAATCTTCTGTGAAAGCTGCAACAAAGGAAGATCAAACATAAAATTTGCTAACATTACTCCTAACATACAACCTAAGATTTGAGCAGAGATATAAGTGATAATTAAATTTTTTTTAATCTTGTTGGTAAAATACATTGCTAAAGTAACGACAGGATTGAAATGTGCGCCGGAGATATCACCGATTGAAGTAATCAGAACAAATAATCCTGCACCTGTAGCTAAAGTATTCGCTATTAACATTACAGCGATATCATCAGTTAGATTTTGAGCCATAATACCTGAACCAACAATAATCATGACTAAAAAACAACTTCCTATAAATTCACCAATAAATATCTTTTTACTTTTCATTTTTTACCCAATGTTTAATTTTTTCATTAATTATATTATAAGTTTCTTCAGCTATTAAATTTATTTTATCTTTATTTTTAGTTTTTTTAATTTTTTCAACAGGGTCCGCGATGTCCCAGTGCGTAATGGTCTTTTTTTTGGGCCATACAGGACAAACTTCTTTATTGGCGTTATTACAAACTGTAATCACGTAATCAATATCAATATCATTTTTTAAAAATTCATCAAAATTTTTCGAATAATACGTGGCTAAATTAAATTTTTTTCCTTCAAGATACTCTTTAATGTAGGGATTGATTTTCCCTGAAGGATTACTTCCAGCGCTAAATGCGATGAATTGATTTCGGAAATTATTGTTTACAATACTTTCCGCTATTATGCTTCTCGCAGAGTTTCCAGTACAAACAAATAATATTGTTTTTATTTTACTCATTAAAAATGTATTGAAGTGTCCCGAACTTACGGAACCAAAATTTGATAAAAACCAATAATAAATAATGGAATCTGTAACCCAAAATTGGTTAATATTGCTTTATCCTTAGAAATAAAACCTGCAATAGTCCAACCAACAACTCCCGCTCCATGAAACATTATATTTACTGGATACATATTCAAATTTGTTAATAAAATACCTGTAAGAACTAAAAAAGTACTTAACCATTTAAGGTATTTTTTAATAAACTTCATAATCAATTATATGATTGTAATGTTAAAGTTTTGTTAACCAGACGAGGCTTTAACTTTTTTCTCGATAAATTCTGGTATCTCATCACCAAGATCATCGTCTTTTTGATTTTTAGGTTGAAAGGCATACAAAACATGAAGTTTGCAATAAGGAAAATCTCCTTCAGGTTTTCTACCGCAAAAATAGAATTTCTCCTCATTTGGATGACCTATAGGCCACTTGCACGTTTCATCTGTAAGTTCTTCAAGAGATTTAGGGTTTTCTGGCTCGAAGTTTTTATCTAATAAAATTGATTGAAATTTAGCTTTTCTTGATGTGGGCGCTGGTCCTCTTCTAATCTGCTTATTATCATTGGTTCTAGGCGAATTAGATTGCTTAGAAGGGGCTCTAGCTTCTAAATTTAATCTATGAGCTTTTCCGATTACTGCATTTCTAGTAGTGTCACCTAATGCTTCGGCTATCTGACTTGCAGTATGCCCTTTTGACCAGAGTTCTTTTAATTTAGCGACTTTTTCTTCTGTCCAACTCATAGTATATAATTACAATATTTAGTAATTATTAAAAACTTAGGGCATAATATTGGGGTTTAAAACATTAAAACACATCAAAGCTGTGAGTAGATTTAGTTTTGCACAGTTTTTTTAATAACAGGTTATAAGACTATCAATGGTTGAAATTTCGAAAAAATATAAAATTGGAAAAAGAAGATTTGGATTAGTTAATTGGTACGGAACATGGACTTTATATAAAAAAGAAGTTCTAAGATTCTTAATTGTGTGGATACAAACTATTTTTTCCCCGCTAATTTCATCTTTACTCTTTTTACTTGTTTTATCTTTAGCCATTGGTGCTGATAGAGGAGATGTTCTTGGTGTACCTTTTATTACTTTTTTAGCGCCAGGGTTGATTTCTATGCAAGTAATTCAACAATCTTTTTCTCATTCTTCTTCATCTTTTATGATTAAGAAAATTGATGGAACTATAGTTGATTTATTATTTGCTCCCTTATCTGCTGGAGAAGTTACCATCTCAGTTTCACTTGCAGCTGTAACAAGAAGCGTCGTAATCGGAATAGTTTCGATTATTGTATTTCATTTAATAATTGATATTGAAATTAAAAATTATTTAACGCTTATAGCATTCACCTTACTTTCTTCTTTTATTTTAGGAAATATAGGAATAATTGCTGGACTATGGGCCGAAAAATTCGATCATATGGCAACAGTTACTAATTTTGTAATAGTTCCATTATCTTTCTTATCAGGCACTTTTTATTCAATAGAGAGACTTCCTGACTTTTTGCAAGCGGTAAGTAAAGTTAATCCTTTTTTTTATATGATTGATGGTTTTAGATATAGTTTTATTGGCACTTCAGACGGTTCAATCTCTGTTGGCTTGGTATATTTAACTGCTTTAAGCTTTGTGAGCTGGCTTGTTTGTTATTTATTGTATAAAAAAGGTTATAAAATAAAATCATGAGTAAAATTTTAAATACTTACAATAGAAAGAAAATCTCTTTTTTTAAGGGAAAAGGAAGTTTCTTATACACAACGAATGGAAAGAAATATTTAGATTTCGTTCAAGGAATTGCTGTAAATTGTCTTGGTCATGCTAATGACTACTTAATTAGATCTATTAATAAACAATCTAAAAAATTATGGCATGTTTCAAACGTTTTCACTATTCCTGAGCAAGAGAGATTAGCAAAAAGATTAGCCCAAAAAACATTTGCTGATTACGTAACTTTTCAAAATTCTGGTGCCGAAGCGACAGAAGCTGCTATTAAATTTGCTAGAAGATATTTTTATTCAAAAGGTCAACCAAGAAAAAATAGAGTTCTCTGTATTAATAATAGTTTCCATGGAAGAACTATCGCAGCTATTTTTGCTAGTAACAGCAAAAAAGCTATTGAAGGTTTTAAACCTAAAGTAGATGGTTTTGATCACTTTAACTTTGGTGATCACAAAGGTTTAGAAAAAGCGATAACCAGCAGAACTGCCGCTATTATGGTTGAGACAATTATGGGAGAAGGGGGCATTAAAGTTATTCCAGATTTTTGCCTCAAAGGCTTAAGAAAACTATGTAATAAGAAAAAAATTTTATTAATTCTTGATGAAGTTCAATGCGGCATCGGAAGAAGTGGCAAATTTTTTGCTTTTGAATATGCAAAAATAAAACCTGATATTGTCCCAATAGCAAAAGGTATCGGTGGCGGCTTTCCAATAGGTGCAGTTTTAGTAAATAAAAAAGTAGCATCAGGCATGAAGCCTGGAACTCATGGCTCAACGTTTGGAGGGAATCCTTTAGCAATGAGCGCTGGAAACGCAGTTATGGATGTGATGTTTAAAAAAGGTTTTTTAAATAATGTAAGTAAAAATGGAAAATATTTTATAAATCAACTTGATAAAATTAAAAATAAGTATCCTAAGATTATTAAAGAAGTTAGAGGCAAAGGATTACTTATTGGACTTTGTCTTCACGTAAATCAAGCTAAATTTATTCAAAAACTTTTAGATAATAATTTATTGACAGTAAGAGCTGCTGAAAATGTTGTCAGACTTTTGCCTCCTTTGAATGTAACAAAGAGCGAGATAAACTTAGGTTTAAAAATAATAGAGAAAGTTTGCAAAAAATTTTGAATGAAAAATTTTATAAATATCTCTGACTGTTCTTCAGTAGAGCTTAGAGCGATTATTGAAGAAGCAAAGAAGAGAAAGCAAAATAGATCTGGATTAAATAAATCTGCACCTGATGAAGATAAGCCCTTTGAAGGTAAGTCGATGGCTATGATTTTTGAAAAACCCTCAACAAGAACAAGAATGTCATTTGATATCGCTGTTAAACAATTAGGTGGATCATCAATTATTTTAAATCCAGATGGCATACATTACGGCAAGGGAGAGGAAACTTTAAAAGATACAGCTAAAGTTCTATCGGAGTATGTTGATATTGTTATGTTGAGAACTTCATCTCACAAAAATTTAGAGGAATTCGGAAAGCATTTAGATGTCCCTATTATTAATGGCCTTTCAGATTTGAGCCATCCATGTCAGATAATGTCCGACATTCTTACTTATGAGGAAAGCAACGGTTCTATCGAGGGCAAAACTGTTTCTTGGATTGGAGATGGTAATAATAATATGTCAAATTCCTTGATAGAAGCTGCAGGGAAATTTAATTTTAAACTTAATATTGGTTGTCCAAAAAAATATTCTCCAAATAAGAGTATATTGAATCTAGCGAAAAAAGAGAAAGTAAAATTAATAATTACTTCAAAACCTTTAGAAGCGGCTACAGGCGCTGATTGTGTAATGACTGACAAATGGGTTTCAATGAATGATAAAGTAAATAAAGTTACTAAAAAGAAAACTTTAAAACCTTACCAGGTAAATAAGAAATTAATGAGCAAAGCAAATTCAGATGCTGTTTTTATGCACTGCCTTCCAGTAGGAAGAGGAGAAGAAGTTACAAATGAGGTAATAGATGGAAAGCAATCAGTTGTTTGGAGACAAGCACTAAATAGAGTACATGCTCAAAAAAGTATTATTAAGTGGTGTCTGGACTAAGGTAAAGGTTTTGGATTATCACCTTTTGAATTCATATATAAAATAACTGACGCTCTATCTTTTTCTTTTCTAAGACCTGCAAATGCCATTTTAGTTCCTTTAATATATGCTTGCGGTTTAATTAAGTAACTATTCATTTCTTCAAAAGACCATTCTTTCGCGTAGGCAACCATTGCTTTTGAATATTTATAATCACTAACTGAACCGGCCGTTCTTCCAATCACATTCCACAAATTTGGACCTATCATGTTTTTTCCTCCAGCTGCAATCATATGACAAGCGCTACATTTTTTAAAAACTTTCTCTCCGTGAGCCAAGTCTCCCATAGCCAATAAGGCTTTTATATCTACTATTTCAGGAGCCTTTTCAGTTGACTCAGTCGTCCCACTAGTTGAAGCAACTTCTAATCCTTCAACTTTATAGGCCGTTTGTTCGGGTTTCTCTACGTGGAATAATATGTCTGTGAATTTTCCAATACCAATAACAATTAGAGCTGTTAGAAGGACTGCGGCTATTATTTTATTTAATTCAAAACTATCCATAATTTTGGTAAATACTTATTAAACGTATAACACGAGTTTTAAAAAAAAAACTTAAAATTACCAAATTTTTTTGCGTCTCTAGGACGCATAATTATGAATAAAACTGTAATAATAATACCCTCAAGATTAGACGCTACGCGATTACCTAATAAACCCCTTAAACTTATAAATAACAGGGAGATGATTCTTCATGTTTACGACTCAGCTTTAAAATCAAATGTAGGAGAAGTTTATGTAGCAACCCCAGACAAAAAAATAATTGATACCGTAAAAAAATTTGGTGGTAATGCGATTTTAACAGCTGAAAAACATGAAACTGGAACTGATAGAGTGTTTGAGGTTTTTAAAAAAAATTTGAATAGCGATCCAGATATAATTATTAATTTGCAAGGTGATATGCCAAATATTTTGCCAGAAACTATAAATCAATTGGTTGACTATATGAACAAAGGCAAATGTGAAATAGGAACGTTAGCAAGTAAATTAAGCTCGGATTCAGAGTTAGAGGATGAAAATATAGTGAAAGTAATGGTAAAAGAAAAATTGAAAAAAGGCATGTTTGTTAAAGCCTTAGATTTTGTAAGACGAAATAATACAGGAGATTTTCAAGTGTATCATCATGTAGGTATTTATGCCTTTACTAATAAAGCTCTATTGCGTTATGTAGGTCTTAAAAGATCAAAACTTGAAATCGAAAGGAAATTAGAACAATTAAGAGCAATGGAAAATGGAATGTCTATTCATGTTGGTTATGTCAGTTCATTACCTCTAGGTGTGGACACCGAGAGGGATTTGAGTGAAATTAAAAAAATAATGGAGTCAAATGAGTAAAAACAAAATTGCTATTCAAGGCGAACTTGGAGCTTACTCACACATAGCTGCAGAAAATCTTTATAAAGACCCAGAAATAAAAACTTGCGCTACTTTTGAAGAAACTTTTAGAGAAGCTCATAATGACCCTGATTGCAAAATAGTTATTCCTATAGAAAATTCTCTTGCAGGAAGAGTTGCTGACATACACTATCTGCTTCCGAAATATAAATTACAAATTCATGGAGAGCATTTTCAAACAGTAGAGCATAATTTACTATGTAAACCCGAGGCTAATATGAGCGACATCAAATTTGTCAGAAGTCATGCGCAAGCAATAGGTCAATGTCAAAATTTAATAATCAAAAAAAAATTAAAACCGATTATATCAGCTGATACAGCAGGCTCTGCTAAAGATCTTGCAGAGGGAGAAGATAAATCAATTGCAGCTATTGCATCAGAACTTTCAGCAAAAATTTATAATTTAAAAATCTTAGAAAAAAATATCGAAGACGAAAAAGGCAATGTAACTCGTTTCTTGATAATGGATAAAAATATTGAACAACCAGAATATGTTAATAATAAAAAATTTATAACAAGTTGTATATTTAGAGTAAAAAGTGAGCCATCGGCTCTTTATAAGTGTTTAGGTGGTTTTGCTACTAATCAAGTAAACTTAACTAAACTCGAAAGTTTTTCAGTAAAGAACACTTTTGAACAAGCAAACTTTTATTTGGATCTTGAGGGTCATTTAGAGCAACCTGAAGTAAAAAAAGCTTTAGAGGAACTTGGCTTCCACACAGAAACTTTAGACATTTTGGGAGTTTATGAGGCCTCACCATTTAGGCAAAAATAGTCCACAAAATTTGATTCTACTGTTGTAGTATTCAAATTGATCTTGATATACTCATATTGAGGTTGGCATCAGGTGGATGTTTCATAAACCCGGTCAGGTCTGAAAAGAAGCAGCCGTAATGAAAATTATTCAGGTTGTTGCCTGCCTCTTTTAAAATGAGTAATAAAATTTTAGCACTTAAATACAGACCTCAGAATTTTGAAGATCTAATTGGTCAGGAGATAATTGTTCAAACAATTACCAATGCAATTAAATTAGGTAAAACACCCAATGCTTACCTTTTAACAGGCATTCGGGGTGTTGGTAAAACTACTACGGCAAGATTAATCGCCAAAGCTTTAAATTGTGAAAAAAATAAAGACTCAAAAGTAAAATGCTCTCCAGAAAACTTCTGTGCAACATGTAAAGAAATTATTAATTCAAATCATATAGATATTTTGGAAATGGATGCAGCATCCAAAACAGGGATAGATGATGTAAGAGAATTGATTGAAAATTCAAAATACAGCCCAACTAATGCAAATTATAAGATTTATATCATTGATGAAGTTCACATGTTATCAAAACAAGCATTTAATGGATTATTAAAAACTTTAGAGGAACCACCGCCAAGCTTAAAGTTCATTCTCGCGACTACCGAAGTAAGGAAAATTCCAGTTACAATTTTATCTAGATGTCAAAGATTTGATTTAAAAAGGGTAAGTATAGAGCAACTCATGAACCACCTAAAAAATATTACTTTAAAAGAAAAAGGAAAAATTTCAGAAGGAGCCATTAAATTAATAGCTAGATCTTCAGAAGGCTCAGTTAGAGACTCTATTTCTTTACTTGATAGAGCTTTAGTATCCCAGTCTATTAACCAAAATAAAACTGTAGAGGAACAAGATGTTAGAGAAATGTTAGGTTTAGCAGATAAAAGTAAAGTAATCTCTTTATTAAAAGAAGTTTTAAATGGTAAAGAAAAAGAGTCATTAATTATTTTAAAAGAACTAATAAATGACGGTTTAGACGCAAAAAACTTTTTGAATGATATTTTAGAGGTTTTATATTTGTTCGGGAGAAAAATAAACTTAGGATCTTTGGAAAACGATATAGCTGTTTCCGAGGCAGAACTCCATATGATTGAACAACACGCAAAAAATATAGACATGAACGATATTGGTTTATTTTGGCAACTCACTCTTAAAACAATAGATGACTTAAGAATAGTCGGAAACGAAAATTTGACATTAGAAATGTTTATAATGCAACTAGTTCATTTAAAAAATATCGATGAAAATAAGGAAATTACAATTAAAAATTCTAATCTAAATGATAATAAAGAAAATTTTGCTGGGAGGAAAATCGATAACGATAATTCTGAAAATGATTTACCAAACAAAACAAAGAGTCAATTAAAGAGCACCGATCAATTAAAGACAACTCCAATAAAAAATTTAGCAAAAGAGGTAAAAACATCTAAAATTGAAATTACCAGCTTTCAAGACTTAATAAAGCTTGCGAGTGATGAAAAAGAAATAGAGTTAAAGTATGATTTAGAAAGAAACGTTAAATTAGTTAGTTTTAATAAAGGCTCAATAAATATAAGTTTTAATGAGAGACTAAATAAGAATTTTATTAAAAACTTAACTGAAAAACTGCTTCAATGGACCGGTGAAAGATGGATAATTTCCTTAAGTAAAAATTCAGATGCTAAAAGTATATATGAAAAAAGCTTAGAGAGTAAAAGTAGTTTAATTGAAAATTTTGAAAATAGCCAAATTTATCAAGATATTAAAAAAAATTTTCCTGACGCAAAGTTGTTAGATGTTGAAGATTTTAAAGAAGGAGAATAAATGAATAATTTTTCAGATATGCTTTCTAAAGCAAAAGCAATGCAAGAAAAAATGAAAGAGGCTCAAGATCAAATTAAAAAAATAGAGGTTGAGGGTATGTCAGGTGGTAATCTTGTAAAAGTTGTCTTGACAGGAGATTATGAACTTAAATCAATCGAGATTTCTGAAGAGGCACGTAAAGAAAAACAAGATATTATTAATGATTTAATAATCGCTGCTTACAATAATGCTAAAGAAAATTTAAAAAAGAAATCAGCAGAAGAATTATCCAAAGTAACTGGTGGATTAAATTTACCATTCGATTTTAAATTACCCTTTTAATGGACAACGATATTCCTGAAATAAACGAGCTTATTAAACAATTCTCAAAATTACCAGGCCTTGGACCTAAATCAGCAAAAAGAATAATTCTTAAACTAATAAATAACAAAGATAGTATGGTCAAACCATTGGCTAAGTCTTTAGCTCAAGTTTATAAAAAAGTTGTTCGATGCTCAGATTGTGGAAATTTAAAAATAATAGATAAGGTTTGTATTTGTTCTAAAGATAATTCATACGATAAAATTTGCGTTGTGGAAAATTTGGCAGATATGTGGGTTATTGACTCAGCTAATATTTATAAAGGTTATTATCATATATTAGGTGGCACACTGAACTCAAATGAGAATTATGAACAAAAAAATTTACTTATCCAATCGTTAGTGAAGAGAATAAAAAAGAATAATCTCAAAGAGGTCATTATAGCGACTAGCGCAACTGTTGAGGGACAAACAACAGCCCATTATATTGAAGATATTATTAAAAATGATAAAATTAAAATTACTAAATTAGCCCAAGGTCTTCCAATTGGCGGGGAAATAGAACAACTAGATGATGGAACCCTACTATCGGCATTTAAAAACAGAGTTCCGGTAACAGAAAGTTAATTTAAAACTTTTTTTTCTAATCTTTTTTGGTGAAGTAAAGGTTCTGTGTATCCGGAAGGCTGAACTCTACCTTTAAAAACAAGATCACAAGCAGCTGAAAATGCTATTGATTTATCAAAATCATCGGACATTTTTTTATAATTTGGATCATTTTCATTTTGTTTATCAACAGTTCGTGCCATTTTTTTCATTATTTCCATCACTTGCTCCTTATTACAAATTTCGTGATGTAGCCAATTAGCAATATGCTGGGATGATATCCGAAGAGTTGCTCTATCTTCCATGAGCCCTACATTATTAATATCAGGAACTTTTGAACAGCCTACACCTTGATCAATCCACCTTACAACATAACCCAAAATTCCTTGCGCATTATTTTCTAATTCACGAGTAATATCTTCAATTGACCAATTAGGTCTATCTGCCTTAGGTATTTCTAAAATATCCTCTACTTTTGCTTTATCTCTAGTTTCAATTTTTTTTTGTTCATCAAATACATTAATTTTATGGTAGTGAAGAGAGTGCAAAGTAGCTGCGGTTGGGGAAGGAACCCAAGCACAGTTTGCCCCAGATTTTGGATGACCAATTTTTTGCTCCATCATATTTGCCATTTGATCTGGCATTGCCCACATTCCTTTACCTATTTGGGCTTTACCTGAAAAACCACACTTTAAACCTATGTCTACATTCCAATTTTCGTAGGTATTTAACCATGTTGATTTCTTCATTTCACCTTTGAAGATCATTGGACCAGCCTCAAAGGAAGTATGCATTTCATCACCAGTTCTATCTAGGAAACCTGTATTTATAAAAACAATTCTTTTTTTAACTTGTCTAATACACTCTTTTAAATTCACTGTAGTCCGTCTTTCCTCATCCATGATTCCAACTTTAATTGAATTTTTTTTCATGCCCAGAGTTTCTTCAACTTTTTCAAATAAGGTATTTGTAAATGCAACTTCCTCTGGACCATGCATTTTTGGTTTGACTATGTAAACAGAACCAGTTCTTGAATTTTTCTTTCTTTTGAAATCGTGCAAAGCACAAAGAGAAGATACGAATGCATCCATAATACCTTCCGGTATTTCTGAACCATCTTTTAATATTATAGATGGGTTTGTCATTAAATGACCTACATTTCTATTTAATAATAAAGCTCTTCCGTGTAGATAAATTTTTTTTCCGTCTTTTCCAGTATAAATTCTATCTGGATTTAATTTTCTTATAACTTTTTTTCCATTTTTTTCAAAAGTAGACGTTAGATTACCCTTCATAAGACCCAACCAATTTTGATAACATTTTACTTTGTCCTCTGCGTCCACTGCTGCGACAGAGTCTTCATTGTCGACTATAGTCGATAAAGCGGACTCAACAACCACGTCAGAAATAAAAGCTTTGTCAATTTTTCCAACAGTTGTATTGGGGTCAAATAAAATATCGATATGTAGATTATTATTTTGAAGTAAAATTGAACTTGGATTGTCTTTGTTTCCATTAAACCCTTGAAATTGATCGTCATTTTTTAGATGAGTTTTATCTGACCCTGAAAAAAAAGCTAATTTATTTCCTTCTATTTGAATTTTTAAAATATCTTTCCAACTAATTTTAGATAAAGGTATTTTTTCGTCTAAAAAATTTCTAACAAAATCTATAACTTTTTCTGCTCTTGTTTGATCCCAGTCTTTACCTATTTTTCCAGCTATTACATCAGTTCCATACAATGCATCGTACAAACTACCCCAACGTGCGTTAGCAGCATTAAGAGCATATCTTGCATTATCTACTGGAACTACAAGTTGTGGTCCAGCAATAGATGATATTTCACTATCAACTCCAGAAGTTTCTATTTTGAAGTCAGCCTGTTCATCAACTAAATAGCCAATCGATTTCAAAAAATTTATATATTCAAATTTATTGAAATCTTTTTCTTTATTAGATTTATGCCATTCGTCCAATTTTGTTTGTATGTTTTCTCTCTTTTTAATTAAAGCTTTGTTAATTGGTGATAAATTATGAACCGTTTCTGAAAATTGGCTCCAAAATGATTCGGCATCTATGTTAGTGCCTGGAATTGCCTCATTATTAATAAATTCAAACATAGCTGAACTTACTTTTAAGCCATTTTTATACATCATATTCATATCGAACCGATCTTTACAATATTTTATATTATAATAATACTATTATAATTGTATCATTATATATGAAAAATTATTTAGATTTTGAAAAAGAAATTAAAGCATTAGAGCAAGAAGTAGACGGGTTAAAAAGCCCTTTTGGTTCAGAAGGGATTTCTGAAGTCGACACAAGTAAAATTAAAACCACCCAACAAGAAATAAATAAAAAACTTGAAGAAATTTATTCGAATCTTAATAGCTGGCAAAAAACACAGGTAGCTAGACATGAAGATAGACCTAAAGCAAATTATTATATAAAAAAAATTTTTTCTAAATTTACTTTACTTTCTGGAGATAGATACTTTGGAGATGATAAGTCTGTAATTGCTGGGTTTGGACTAATAGATAATAAATCAGTTTTAATCATTGGCCAAGATAAAGGAGAGGATTTAAATAGCAGAATAGAGAGAAACTTTGGAATGATGAGACCAGAAGGTTACAGAAAATGTATTAGACTTATGAAGCTTGCAGATAGATTTAATATTCCTGTGATAAGTTTCATAGATACTCCAGGCGCATACCCTGGGATAGGAGCAGAACAACGTGGGCAGGCATCTGCAATTGCCAACTCAATAGAGAGCTGTATGTCATTAAATGTGCCTAACATATCTATTATTATTGGTGAAGGAGGTTCAGGAGGTGCAATAGCTTTAGCTTCCTCTAATAAAGTTATAATGTTGGAAAACTCTATTTACTCTGTAATTTCACCTGAAGGATGTGCTTCAATTCTTTGGAGAGATCCAAGTAAATCTCTACAGGCAGCTGAGGCTATGAAACTGACCGCAAAAGATTTATTGAAAATGAAAATAATTGACGAAATCATACCAGAGCCATTGGGCGGAGCTCATCGAGATCCAGAAAGCATTGCATCTGATATAAAACATTCAATAATTAAAAATTTAAAAAATTTTGAAAGTTTTTCAAGAGAGGAAATTTATGACCACAGAAAATCTAAATTCCTTCAGATTGGAAGAGATTATGGCTTTAGCAAATCATCTAATATTGGAACCGGGGGGTTAAGTTATAAAGATAATAGCTTAAATAAAGTAAAAACACATTTTAATAAAAATAAATTTGTTTATATAGGTTTTGGATTGGTGATATTAGCAAGTTTAATTGCCATTTTATCGTAATATTGTTGCATAAAAACAATTCTGCCAAATAATGTTATTCTTCTATTGACTTTTATTCAGCAAATCTATTTAAGAATGACCAAGACTAACTTTAGGTTAGTTGAAGTAAATAATAATAAGGAAAAAAGTAAATATGAGTACACTAAAAGGCAAAGTAAAGTGGTTCAATGGCACTAAAGGATATGGTTTCATTGAAAGAGAAGACAAAGAAAAAGACGTGTTCGTCCATTCTTCTGCAGTAAGAGAAGCTGGTTTAAAGTATTTAAACGAGGGTGATGAGTTAACGTTTGAAGTGGAGAGCACAGAAAAAGGTCCTTCAGCAGTAAAACTGCAGAAAACATCTTAATCTAAATTTCCAAAAATCACTGATTATCGGGACATTAATTCTAGTCTTAAACTATTTTTTTGTCCCGCTAATTTCATCTTGAAAAAGTCACAATTATTTTCTACATAGAGATAATGATTATAAAAAAAAGAATCACTTCAACATTTAGAGCACATTCTCACAGAATGCACGCTAGGCTATTGCTTAGCTTATAATCAAAAATATATAAATTTAACCAAAATTAAGATAAAAATAAAAGGGATGCAGCAGTAGCTCAGTTGGTTAGAGCACTAGTTTGTGGAACTAGGGGTCGGTGGTTCGAATCCACCCTGCTGTACCAAAAAATGACAAAAGAAAAAAATAACAAACCTTCTAAAGAACTTCCATTAGGGTTTGTAGATAGACAAGAAAAAGAATTAATCGTACGTGATTTTATAATTTCTAAAATTAAAGAAGTTATGATTAAGTATGGTTTTCAATATCTTGAAACTCCAAGTTTTGAGTATTCGGATAGTATTGGAAAATTTTTACCAGATAAAGAAAGACCAGATGAAGGCGTTTTTTCGTTCAAAGATGAAAACAAATGGCTTTCCTTAAGATACGATCTTACAGCACCTCTGTCCAGGTACGTCGCAAAAAATTATTTAGAAATTCCTAAACCATTTAAAAGATATCAACTTGGCACTGTTTGGAGAAATGAAAAGCCAGGACCTGGTAGGTTTAGAGAATTCTTACAATTCGATGCAGATTTTGTTGGAACAAAAAGTTTACAAGCAGACGCCGAATTGTGTGTCATGATTTCAGAAATTCTAGAAAAATGTGGTCTTATGAAGTCAGAGTATACAATCAAAATCTCATCAAGAAAAATCACTGAAGAATTATTTAAAAAGTTAAATATAAGCGATAGTCAACAAAAGCTTACCTCCCTTAGAGCCCTTGATAAAATCGATAGACTTGGTTGGGATGGTGTAAAAGAATTATTAGGTAAGGGAAGAAGAGATAAATCAGGTGATTTCACAAAAGGAGCAAATTTAAAGTTTGAGGATATTAAAATAATAGAGGAAACACTTAAGAAAAATTCACCTGAAACAGAAGATTTAGTAGAAATATTGAAAATTTTCGGGGATTATAATTTCAATAATTTTGAATTCGATCCATCAATTATTCGAGGATTAGAGTATTACACAGGCGCAATTTTTGAAGTAGATTTAAAATTTGATGTTACAAACAACAAAGGGCAAGTAATTCAATTTGGATCCATAGGAGGCGGTGGAAGATATGATAATTTGGTAAATAATTTTGGCAATTATGATGCCCCCGCTACAGGAATATCAATCGGTTTAGATCGTTTAGTTTATGCTTTGATGCAAAAAAAAGAATTTAAAGTAAAACAATCTAAACCAGTCGTGATTTGTGTTTTCGATAAAAATTTCATGAAAGATTATATAAATATACAATCGATACTAAGAAAAGCTGAAGTTAGCACTGAAATTTATCCTGGAGAAAGTAAACTAAAAAAACAAATGGAGTATGCAAACAAAATAAAATCTCCAGCAGTTATTTTATATGGTGAGAATGAAATTAAATCAGGCAAGCTGACTCTGAGGAACTTAAGCTCAGGTGAAGAAAAATCAATTGAAATTAAAGAAATAGTTAATGAAATCAAAAAAATTATCTGAAGTAATAATTAAAACTTTTAAGAGCAATGGATTTGTTTTATCTGAGCCTGATGTTCTTTTAGATTCAGATTATATTATAGAAAGATCTGGAGAAAAATTTAGGAGCTCAATTCTTACTTTTGATAGAGAAGATGGAAAAACCATGTGCCTAAGACCAGACTTAACAGTTGCATCATGTATAAGCTATTTACAAAATAAATCCGACTCAAAAATTTATTACTCTGGGCAAGCTTATAGAAGAACAGGTGTTAAAGGAGCAAACTTTATTAATAATCAATTAGGTATTGAAATTCTAGGTTCAAAAAACCTGATTAAAGATGATTTTAAAGTTATTGGTACAATTTTAAGTTCAGCAAAAAAAATTAAAATGAAAAAAATTAAAATTAAAGTAGGCGATATAAGTTTATTTAAAAGCTTGATTAATTCTCTAGAGATACCTGAAAGATGGAAGCTTAGATTAATAAGACACTTTTGGAGACCAAAATATTTTGATGAACTTTTAAAGAGATTAGAAAAAAATACAGATATCGAAGCAGAAACCTTTGATGCAGACAAAAAAAGATTTTATGAAATGAAAAAATTTGATCAAGGAGAAGTAATTGCTGGAAGGCCAATATCAGAAATTTTAAAAAGATTTGATAAAAAAATTAAAGACCCAAGATCGTTTATAAATGGAAAAATAATTGTAAAAATTATCAAAAGTTTTTTAAAAATTAATTGTAAACTTTCAAAGCTAGATGATGAACTATCAAATTTCGTAAAAAAGAATAAACTTAAAGATAATATATTTAAAAATTTTAAATCTATTCAAAACTTAAAAAAACTTAATCAAGATATAAATTTTGTTACAAATTTTGGTAGAGAAGTAGAGTATTATACTGGAATTGTGTTTGAAGTATTTTCAGGAAAGAAAGAAATTGCGAGGGGAGGCCGCTACGATGATTTACTTAAAAGTCTTGGAGCAAAAAAAAATATACCGGCTGTTGGTGCTGCAATTAACCTAAAAAATATATGAAAGATATAATAGCTATAGGTTTGCCAAGTAAAGGGCGATTAAAAGAAAAATCAATATCTTTTTTTAATAATAACGGGTTAAAAATTATACAAAGTGAAAAAGAAAGAAATTATTTTGGCACTATTGAAAATAAACCCAACGTTAAAGTTATATTTCTGCACGCTAAAGAAATTATCCAAAGATTAGGAGACGGAACCTTAGATATTGGCATATCTGGTCTAGATCTTTTAAAAGAGTCAAAAAAAAATTTACAAAGTAAAATTAATATCCAAAAAAAACTTGATTATGGAAACGCGAACTTAGTTATTGCTGTGCCAGATGATTGGATAGATGTGCAGACAGTTGCTGATCTTGAAGAGGTATCATTTGACATTAGATCTAAAAGAAACTTTAGATTGAGAGTAGCGACTAAATATCCAAATTTAACTAACGATTTTTTAATATCCAAAGGAGTAACTCAATATAAATTGATACCCAGTCTCGGGGCTACAGAAACATATCCTTTTATTGGCTCTTCAGAAATAATTACTGATATTACATCTACAGGGAAAACTTTGGCTGATAATAATCTGAGAATTCTTAAAGATGGATTGATACTTAGCTCTAGAGCATGTTTATTTATTGCAAAAAAAAAGGCTGCGAAACTGCAGCCTTTTTTAAAATCTTTTGTGTAGGTGAAGTTACATTCCCATTCCACCCATGCCGCCCATTCCACCCATGCCGCCACCCATTGGAGGCATAGCAGGACTAGCATCTTTTTCCTCAGGTTTGTCTGCGATCATTGCTTCTGTTGTAATTAATAGTCCAGCTATTGAAGCAGCGTCTTGTAATGCTGATCTTACAACTTTAGTTGGATCAATAATACCTTTGGCAAACATATCTACATAATCCTCATTTTGAGCGTCGTAACCTTGAGAAGTTTTTTTACCTTCTAAAAGTTTACCAACAACTACTGAACCATCGACACCTGCATTAGCAGTAATTTGTCTGATTGGAGATTGAAGAGCTTTTTTAACTATCTCGACACCAGCTTTTTGGTCATCACCTTTAACTTTAACTCCGTCTAAATCTTGTGCAGCGTAAAGTAATGCACAACCACCGCCAATTACTACTCCTTCTTCAACAGCAGCTCTTGTTGCATTAAGTGCATCTTCAACTCTATCTTTTCTTTCTTTAACTTCAACTTCTGTAGCACCGCCAACCTTAATCACAGCAACACCACCAGCAAGTTTAGCTAATCTTTCTTGAAGTTTCTCTTTATCGTAGTCAGATGTTGTTTCATTGATCTCAGATCTAATTTGATTACATCTAGCTTCAATATCAGATTTTTTACCTTCACCGGCTACAATAGTACTGTTCTCTTTATCGATTTTAACTTTTTTACAAGAACCTAAGTCTCCAATTTTTACGTTCTCTAATTTAATTCCAAGATCTTCAGAGATTACTTGTCCGCCAGTTAGAATAGCAATATCTTCTAACATCGCTTTTCTTCTATCACCAAAACCAGGAGCTTTAACAGCCACGACTTTTAGACCACCTCTTAATTTGTTTACTACTAAAGTTGCTAAAGCTTCGCCTTCAACATCTTCAGAAATAATCATCAATGGTCTGTTAGCTTGAACTACAGACTCTAACAATGGCACCATTGGTTGTAAATTTGTTAATTTTTTCTCAACCAAAAGAACTAAAGGGTTTTCAAGCTCAGTTGTCATTTTTTCTGTATTTGTCACGAAATAAGGAGAAAGGTATCCTCTATCAAATTGCATACCTTCAACAACATCCAGTTCAGTTTCAACTCCCTTTGCTTCCTCAACTGTTATTACACCCTCATTTCCAACTTTTTGCATTGCTTTTGAAATCATATCACCAATCGATTTCTCACCATTTGCAGAAATTGTTCCAACTTGAGCAACTTCTTCATTGGCTTTAACTTTTTTGGATGATGTCTTTAATTTATCAATTACTTGTTCAACTGCTTTGTCTATACCTCTTTTGATATCCATTGGGTTCATCCCAGCTGTGACGTATTTAAGCCCTTCATTAACTATCGCTTGAGTTAAAATAGTTGCGGTGGTAGTTCCATCGCCAGCATTATCATTTGTTTTACTCGCAACCTCTTTGACCATTTGAGCGCCCATATTTTCAAATTTGTCTTCAAGTTCAATTTCTTTTGCTACTGAAACACCATCTTTAGTAGTTCTAGGAGCACCGTAAGATTTGTCCATCACAACATTACGTCCTTTTGGACCCAGTGTTACTTTCACAGCGTTGGCTAGAGTATTAACTCCTGTAAGCATCTTTGATCTAGCTTCTGTATCAAATTTAATTATTTTTGCCATTTTGTTCTCCTATAAGTGTTATTTTTTACTTTTTGAAATACCCATTATATCTGACTCTTTCATAATGCTGTATTCTTTACCGTCAATTTTGACTTCAGTTCCTGACCATTTTCCGAAAAGAACTATATCCCCAACTTTTACGTCCATGGCAGAAACTTTACCGTCTTCGTTTTTGGCGCCTGGACCTACAGCTACAACTTCACCCTCTTGAGGTTTCTCTTTAGCAGTATCCGGTATAATAATTCCTCCAGCAGTTTTTTCCTCACTGTCCAGCACTTTAATAAGTACACGATCGTGTAAAGGTCTAAATTTCATATATATTTTCTCCTATAAATTTTGTGTAATGCTGATATGGTATGTTTTAAACATATTTCAAGAGGCAAAAATCATTAAAAAAACCATTAAATACTGTATTAATTAGTGTTAAAAGGAGAAATAGCACATTGAAAGAACTAAATCACTTAGCAGATATATTCGAAAACTACGACACATTTATCATAGACTTATGGGGGGTAATGCATAATGGATTTACTCTTAACTCCAAAGCTTTAGAAGCAGTAGATAAACTGAAAAAAAATTCGAAAAAAATAGTATTTTTATCTAATGCACCTAGACCGAGCGCGAAAGTAATTAATTTTTTACTTAAAATGAAAATGGATAAAAAATATCTTGAGCATGTGATGACCTCAGGTGAAGCAGCAATGCACGCAATAAACCAAAAAAAATTTGGAAGGACATTTTATCATCTTGGGCCATCTAGAGATATTTCAGTATTTGAAAAGGTAAAAGATAATAGAACTGATCTTAAGAGTTGTGATTTTATTTTATGCACTGGATTGTTTGATGACCACGGTAATGATTTGAACTATTATAAAAAATTTTTATTAAACCATGTTTCAAAAAAATTAATTTGTACCAATCCAGATTTAATAGTTCATAGGGGTAACGTTGAAGAATTATGTGCGGGTTCAGTAGCTAAAGTTTTTGAGGATCTCGGAGGAAAAGTAATTTATTTTGGTAAACCCCACAGAGAAGTTTATAATATGTGTTTTAGTTCCAATGAAAAAGTTTTAGCCATTGGCGATAATTTAAGGACAGATATTAAAGGAGCAAATAATTTAAAAATAGACTGTATATTTATATCTGAAGGGGTACACAGAAATGAATTCAGTAACTCTTCTGAACTAAATAAACTTTTGGAAAAATATAATGTAAAAGCAAATTTTTTTCAAAAAGAATTAAAATGGTAAAATGAAAATTTATAATGATCCAAATTTAGATAAAAAACATTGTAATGGAGTAATTGCTATAGGTAACTTTGATGGGCTACACTTAGGCCATCAAAAAGTTATCAAAGAAGCAAAACAAAAGGCCAAAAAAAAAAAGATACCCTTTGGTGTTATGACTTTCGAGCCTGTCCCAGTAATGTTTTTTAATAATAAAATTAAAAATCATAGAATAAATTCTTTAGATCAAAAAAAAACACAATTCAAAAAATTTAGATTAGATTTCTTAATAATTATAAAATTTAACAAAATTTTTTCGTCACAATCAGCTGAAGATTTTATAAAAAAGATAATTTTTAAGAAATTAAAATGTAAATATTTGTATGTAAGTAAAAATTTCAAGTTTGGTTTTAAACGGCAAGGAAATATAAAAATGCTTAAAAAATTTGAGAAAAAATATAACTTTAAAAATATCATTACTAAACCTTACAAAAAAGGTAATAAGATAATTTCTTCCACGTTTTTAAGAAAGAAAATAAGATTAGGTAAAATTAAAGAGGTAAATAAATTACTTAATCGTAATTGGTGTATTAATGGTAAAGTTATTAAGGGACAGAGAAGAGGACGTGAAATTGGTTTTCCAACATGTAATTTAAAATTAAGTGATTATGTTGTCCCTAAGCTTGGCGTCTACTCTGTAAAAGTTAAAATTAAGAATTTTTATAAAAACGGTATTGCAAATATAGGTTATAGACCAACATTTAATGGACAAAATTTATTATTAGAGACAAATATCTTTGGAATGAATAAAAACTTATATAATAAAGTGATTAGTATTGAATTTAAAAAATTTATAAGATCAGAAAAAAAATTTAGGAATTTTAAACATTTAAAAGAACAAATCAAAGTTGATATAAAACAGGCAAAAAAATAATGTCAAAAGATACTTTACAACTTCCGAAGACAGCTTTTTCAATGAAAGCTAGTTTACCACTTAAAGAACCCGAAATTTTGAAGAAATGGGAGAAAAATAAAATCTTTGAAAAGCTAAGAAGAAATTCAAAAGGAAAAGAGAAATTTGTTCTTCATGATGGGCCACCTTATGCGAATGGACATATACATATGGGTACTGCATTAAACAAAATTTTGAAAGATATGATTACTCGTTTTCATCAGATGGATGGAAAAGACTCTGTTTACGTTCCAGGTTGGGATTGTCATGGGCTCCCAATAGAATGGAAGATAGAAGAACAATACAAAAAAAAGAAAAAAAATAAAGACGAAGTGCCCATTAAAGATTTTAGGCAAGAGTGCAGAGAATTCGCAAAAAGTTGGATCGAAGTTCACATTAAAGAATTTAAGCGATTAGGGGTAGTTGGAGATTTTGAAAATTATTATTCTACAATGAGTTACGAGGCTGAGGCTCAAATTGTAAGAGAGTTAGGTAAATTCCTTTTAGATGGAAGTTTGTATCAAGGATTTAAACCAGTTCTTTGGTCAACTGTTGAAAAAACTGCTTTAGCTGATGCAGAAGTCGAATATTTAGATCATACTTCAAATACAATTTATGTTGCATTTAAAGTTAAGAATACCGACAAAGATTTTCTTAAAGACTCAAGCATTATAATTTGGACTACTACACCCTGGACTATACCTGCAAACAAAGCATTAGCCTTTAACAGTAGCATTGAATACGCTGTTTTGGAAATAGACCAGCTTGAGCATTTTAAAAACAAGAAAATCGTAGTTGCAAAAAATTTAATTGAGTCAATTACTAAAGAGTGCGAAATTAAAAATTATAAGGAATTAAAAACTTTTAAAGGCTCTGAATTTGAAGGAACTGTGTGTAGTCATCCATTCGTCAAACTTGATTTCGACTATAATGTTCCAATGTTAGATGCTCAATTCGTTAATTTGGATCAAGGTACTGGAATTGTCCATTGTGCTCCAAGCCATGGTCCGGATGATTTTAATTTATGTTTAAAAAATAACATACCATCACTTTATACGGTTGATAATTCTGGTGTTTATACAAAAGAGGTGCCTTATTTTACAAATATACACATATTTAAGGCTGACCCGATTGTAATAGATAAACTTAAGGAACAAAAACAACTACTCAAAAGCGATAAACTCAATCATAGTTATCCTCATTCATGGAGATCTAAGGCTCCATTAATTTATAGAGCGACACCTCAATGGTTTATCTCTATGCAAAAAAATAAACTTCGAGATAAAGCTGTTAAAGCAATTAATGAAACTATTTTTTACCCAAACAAAGGTAAGGACAGGCTTTTGTCAATGATTGAAGGAAGGCCAGATTGGTGTGTTTCAAGGCAAAGGGTATGGGGAGTACCATTACCAATTTTCATAAATAAAAAAACAAGGGAACCTCTAAGAGATCAAAAAGTAATTGATAGAATTGCGTCTATTTATGAAAAAGAAGGCTCTGATTGTTGGTTTACCGATGACTCACAAACTTTTCTGGGGGATGATTATGATGCTAAAGATTATGAAAAACTTGAAGACATCGTTGAAGTTTGGTTCGATAGCGGCTCAACACACAGTTTTGTTTTAGAAAAAAGAAAAGATTTGAAATGGCCCGCAGATATGTATTTAGAGGGATCTGATCAGCACAGGGGATGGTTTCATTCTTCCTTGTTAGAGTCCTGTGGAACTAGGGGCAAAGCACCATTTAAAAGTATTCTTTCACACGGTTTTGTTGTGGACGGTAAAGGTATGAAAATGTCAAAATCAATGGGTAATGTCATATCCCCAGAAGATATATTAAAGAATTATGGCGCAGACATTCTTAGGGTCTGGGCTTCAGCATCTGATTATGCGGAGGATTTGAGAATAGATAAAAATATTTTAATACAACATGCAGAATCTTACAGAAAAATTAGAAATACTTTTAGATTTATGCTTGGAAACTTAAAAGATAATTTTGACAAACAAAACTTTGAAGAAATTAAACTTGATGAACTTGAAGAATTAGAGCAATTTATTTTGCATAAATTATTTTTAATAAACAAGTCAGTTAATGAAAATTTAAAAAATTATAATTTTCATAAACTATATAAAGAATTATTGAATTTTTGCACATTAGACCTGTCTTCTTTTTATTTCGATATTAGAAAAGACGTTCTTTACTGTGATAGCCTTAAATCTAAAAAAAGAAAAGGCTGTGTGATTGTTCTTAACATAATTTTAGAAAGTTTATTAAAGTGGTTTGCTCCAATTTTGGTGTTCACTACTGAGGAAATCTATAGTTTATTAAATAAAAATGAAAGTGAAAGCATCCATGAAAACAATTTTGTAAAAATCCCAACTAATTGGGAGAATAATAAATTAAATGAAAAATGGTCAAATCTATTAAAAATTAAGCAAGAGGCAAATATTGCAATAGAAGAAAAAAGAGCAATTAAAGAGATCGGATCAAGTTTAGAGGCTGACATTAAACTAACATTAAATAAAGAAAAATTTAAGCTTCTCGATAAATTAGATTTGGAGGATTATTTTATTGTTTCAAAAGCGCAAAAAGAATTGTCAAATAATGATGATACAAAAATCGAAGTGAAAAAAGCCAAAGGACAAAAATGTGAAAGATGTTGGAAAATTTTAGAGAAAAAATGTCAAAGAGAAAGTTGTCCAATAAAATAGAAAGTCAACATTTTGATTAATCTTAAAGAAATTAAAAACAAAATAATTTTAAAAAATAATATTTATTCTTTATTAATTATTTTAATAGTTTTTTTTCTAGATAGATATACTAAAATTTTTATATTAAATAATTTTAATGAAAGTATATTTTATCTAAATGAATTTGTTAATTTCGATTTAGTTTGGAATACCGGCATAGGTTTTGGATTATTGAGTTTCAAAACTGAAAATATTTATAATTTCATAACTATAATAATAGGTTTAGTGATATTTATTTTATTATTCATTTGTTTGACTTCCACAAAAATTGATAAAATAGCTTTCTCAATGATTTGTGGAGGCGCTTTAGGAAATTTTTACGATAGAATGGTTTATAAAGCTGTGCCTGATTTTATTGATTTACATCTAGAAAACTTTCACTGGTTTACTTTTAATCTAGCAGATATATTCATAACATTAGGAATATTAATTTATTTAATTAGAGGTATACTAATAAAAGAAGTTTAAATTATGAAAAAATTTTTTTTAGTATTTTTAATTTACTTTCTTTTTGTATCCTGTTCCTCAATGAAAGAAGCAGGCCAAGTTTTAAGGAATGAAAAAGTGAAAACTACTGATGAGTTTTTAGTAGAAAAAAAAGAGCCATTAGTTCTACCTCCAGATTATAAAGAAATACCTGAACCAGGAACTTTAAGTGAAAAAAAACAAAGCGAAGAGGAAAATATTAAAAAAATACTTAATGTGAACAATGAGTCAAAATCAAGAGCAAAAAGCTCCACAAGCACAGAAGAGTCCATAATAGAAAAAATTCGTAAGTGAAAAACTATAATATTATCAACAAAAATTCGATTAGCTCAGATTACTTAAAGCAAGATAATCAGAAAAAATTTTCTCGTAAATTTGATCAAATTTATAAAAACATTTTAAAAACGTTAGACAAGAAAAAAAATTCTCTACATGTTTTAAGCGAAAGATTCAATTTCAATTTGAAAGACCTTAAAAAATTTAAAAAATTTAAAACAATAGTCATTATTGGAATGGGCGGGTCAATTCTAGGAAGTGAAGCAATTTTTAATTTTTTAAGCGATAAGATTAAAAAAGAAGTATATTTTTTAGATGATATCGATGAAGTTAAAATTTTAAAATTAAAAAAAAAAATATTTATGAATAGATCGCTTTTTCTTGTAATATCAAAATCAGGTAACACTATAGAAACACTTGTCAATTTCTTGTCTCTTGGGGTGATAAAAAAAAATTCAAAAAATATAATTTTAATTTCCGATAAAAAAAATAATAGTTTATATAATCTATCAAAAAAATATAATCTCTGTTTTATTAAACACAAAAGTTTTGTCGGGGGCAGGTATTCTGTTTTATCCGAAGTTGGATTGGTTCCAGCCTATCTTTTAGGCTTAAATATCTATAAATTAAGAATTAATTCAAAAAAATATTTAAAAAAAAATAATATTACTTTTCTAAAAGAGAGCTCTATAAAATTAGCCAATATGATTTCACAGAAAAGATATAATAATTTAATCTTTTTAAACTATGCTCCTAAACTTGAGAAGTTCCTTTACTGGTGTCAACAGTTGCTTGCTGAAAGTCTAGGTAAAAAAAAAATGGGATTTCTACCTACTATTTCAAACACTCCTAAGGATCATCATAGTCTCCTTCAACTATACTTAGAAGGGCCAAAAGATAAAATCTTTCATATTTTTAGCTTGGAAGAAAAATCAAAACTTAAAATTGACACGAAGGTTCTTTCAAATTCAATGAAATATTTAAAAAATAAAACTCTTTTAAAAATTAAAATTGCTCAAAAAAATGCTTTAATTACAGCTTTCAAAAAGAATAATATTCCCTTTAGGGAAACAATAATTAAAAAAAATGATGAACAAACGTTGGGAGAATTGTTTTCCTACTATATCTTAGAAACAGTTTTAATTGGCAAACTAATCAATATAAATCCTTTTGACCAACCAGCAGTCGAACAAGTAAAAAAATTTACAAAAAAAATTCTCACTTGAATTCCCCAAATATAATTTTTGAACGACCATAAATCTTCTCTTTTTTTATATGGATTAAATTTTGGAGTAAATCGTTTGAATCTTTTTCTCTATGAATGACCACTAAATGATATTTATCAAAAATTTTGAAATCTTTTATTTTATTTAGATTTTTTAAAAAACTAGCATCTTTATATGGAGGATCTAAAAAAAAAATCTGGTATTTTTCTTTATTATTAAAATTTAGTTCCTCAACTTTACTTTGAATAATTTTGGCTTCACTTTTTATTGATAACTTTGATAAATTACTTTTTAAAGTTTTTATCACATTATGGTCTTCTTCAACAAAAGTTACTCTTTTTGCTCCTCTCGATATACATTCTAACCCAAAGGACCCAAATCCAGAATAAAGATCTAAAACGTTTGCTAATTTAATTTCCACATCCAAATCTTTGTTATGATCCATCATATTAAATATATTTTCTTTTACTGAGTCCTTGAGAGGTCTTGTTTTAAGTGATTTGATAAAATTTATTGAATGTCCTTTCAGTTTTCCACTAATTATTCTCATTTTTTAATTACTTTCCAACCTATGTCTTTTCTAAATACCCCATAGATCCAATTTAATTTTTTTATAGATTTAATTATATTCATTCTCATTATTCTATAGTTGTTGCCCAGTGAGGTAAAATTTAGAACACGACCTCCAATAGAGATAATTTTTTTGCTTTCAATTTTGGTTCCGGCGTGGAAAACAAAATTATTTTTATTTATTTTAATCTTATTTAGATTATTAATTTGAATATTCTTTTTATAATTACTAGGATAGCCTTTTGAACATAGAACCACAGTCATACATTTTTGTTTTTTCCATTTAATATTAATTTTTTTAAGTCTATTATTAACTGCGTTTAAAAAAATTTTGACTATATCTGTTTTTAATCGCGGTAAAATTACCTGACATTCAGGGTCACCCATCCTAACATTATATTCTATTAAATAAGGCTCATTATTTTTAATCATCAATCCAACATATAAAAAACCTTTGTAGTGTTTTTTTTTATTACTTAATGCATTCAACGTCGGCCTTACGATCTTATTTATGATTTTTTTTTCAAGCTTCCTGTTAATAATTGGTGCAGGAGAATAAGCACCCATACCACCGGTGTTTGGCCCTTTATCCTTTTCTTTCAAGCGTTTGTGGTCTTGAGCTGAACCAAAATATCTAAAACTATATTTATCAACTACTAAAAAATAACTTGCTTCTTCTCCATCCAAGAATTCTTCTAAAACAAGTTTTTTTGATGATTTGAACTTTCCTTTAAATATTTCTTTTGAGATATTTAAAACATGTTTTTTTGTTTTGCAAATTGTAACACCTTTTCCAGCAGCAAGGCCATCTGCTTTAACAACTAATGGTAAGTTAGTTTTCTCTAAAAATTTTTTTACATGTTTTTCATTTTTACATACTGTGAACTTCGCTGTAGGAATATTATTTAGTTTACATAATCTCTTCATAAATGCCTTTGATCCCTCAAGTTTAGAAGCATATTTATTTGGACCAAATACCTTGACTTTATTTTTTATAAGAAAATCTACTAAACCTTTTACCAAAGGTTCTTCAGGTCCTACGACTACTAGGTCAATTTTTTGAGTTTTTATTGATTTCAATAGAATCTTAAAATCTAGAATATCAAGATTAATATTTTTTGCGATTGCTGATGTACCTGCATTACCAGGATAACATATAATTTTATTTGCTAATTTTGACTCAAAAATTTTCTGACACAAAGCATGTTCTCGACCACCACTACCTATTAATCCAATGTTCATGTTAAATAATATATTGTATAGTTTATTGATGATTAAAAAAAAAGCCAAACTTATATTTAAACACAACTCTTTTGATATTGTTGAAAATGGGGATTATGTATTGTGTGCGATTTCAGGAAAAGAAATCTTACTAAAAGATCTTAATTATTGGAATGTCGAATTACAAGAAGCTTACTTTTCAGCTAAAGAGGCAAATGAAAGATATAAAAATTTAGGAAAATGACTACAAGGTTACTTCCATCTATTGTGAGTCCAAATCCACTGATAAGGATTATCAACAATCATCTCTTCAAGCACTTCATTTAATCTTTTACTCATTTCAACTGTATTTTTATAATTTGAATAGTTTATTTCCTCTAAAAATTTTATTTTAAATTTATTATCATTTAGCCTTTTAATAAAAACGGGGATTACTGGTAATTTATATTTAATCGCTAGTTGAGCAGGTAATGTTGTTGTTAAAGCAGGCTTATTAAATAAATCTATTCTTTCACCCTCACTTACTCTTTGATCAATCATTAAAGCAATACAATGATTTTTCTTAATATACTCAATGGCCTCCCTAACACCATTGATACCCTTTTTTATTTGATTTTTACAAATATACTTCTTTCTTAAATATTCCATAAAAGGATTTAAGAAATAATTATTGAGAGGTCTATATATTGTAGCAAGCTTGATATTCATCTTGGTCATTTCCATAGACATAAGCTCATAATTTGCAAAATGACCTGAGATAAAAACAGCTGGTTTGTTATTGTTAATTATTTCGATTAAGTTTTCTTTTCCTTCAATATTGATATGTGAATTGTTATTCCTAAAAGAATTTAAAAAAATATACTCAATAAAAGTCATCCCATAGTTTTCCCACATGTTGGAGATAATTTTTTCTTTGTTCTCTGTAGAAATATTTTTAGAAAAATTGTGAATATTGTCCTCAATTATTTTTCTGGATTTCAAAAAAGGGGCAATTTTTGAAAAAAAATAAGAGAAAAATTTTCTACTTAAATTTAAACCAATTATCCTGCCAATTATAAAAAAAGAATAAACAAAAAAAGATTGAAATAAATATTTAAAAAATTTTATCATTTAATTTTAAGATCTTCTTTACTAATTCCTCTTGTTTTTCAATTTTTAAACTAACTTTAAGGAATTTAATATTTGGAATATTATAATCAACTATTTTATAATAATCTTTTTCTGTCATTATAATTTGACACTTTTCTTGCTTAGATTTTCTAATAATTTCTGAGATTTCTGAATTTTTAAATTTGTAATGGTCTGGATAAATCAATTTTTTAATTACATTTAGATTATTCTCTTTAAGAATACTAAAAAAATTTTCAGGGTTTCCTATTCCTGCTAACGCAATTAACTTTTTATTTTTAAATTCTTCTAAGTTTACAGGATGGTATTTTGAATAATATATATCTATGTCTTTATTTTCTTTTACGATTTGTTGCTCAAAATCTTTATTTTTTTTTCCATTTATAATTACTATTTGAGCATTTTTGAGTGCTTTTAAGTCTTCTCTCAAAGGTCCTGCGGGAAAAATTAAACCATTTCCAAATTGCTGATTTGCATTAAAACACAGAATGTTTAAATTACTCTTTATTCTATAGTCTTGAAATCCATCATCTAATACTGCAAACTCGTATCCGTGTTTTTGAGCATTAATTATACCTTTAACTCTATTTTTATTTAAAATTAAATTATTGAAATATTTTTTAATTAACAAATGTTCATCAGAGTGGTTTTTATAGAATTTTCTAATAATTGCTACTTTTTTTCCTTTATTTGTAAGTTCATTTGCTATTAAAAGTGACGTTGGAGTTTTACCAGTCCCCCCTATATAAATGTTACCAATACATATTACTTGCAATTTAAAATTATATTTTTTTGTAATATTTTTTTTTAAAAAGATAAATAATTTGGTAATAAAAGTAAGTGGTATTAGTACTTTCACAAAGAAACTTTTTTCAGTATCCCAAAATTTTGGTTTAATTATTTTCATTGAATAAAAAATTATTTATGCTTTTCATATTATTGTCTAAAGTTTGTTGACCTAAGATATCCAAAAATGAAGAATTATTTTTTTTCTCATATGCAAAATTTTTAAAATCAAATAATAATTTAATAGTCAATTCGTTTGAATTATTAACTAATTGTGAAATTTTATTTTGTGCTAACATCTCATAAATTTCCTGGAAATTATAAACGTAAGGACCGTGGTATATTTTGCAACCTAGTTTGGCTGCATCAATCGGATTCTGGCCAGAGTTTTGATGTAAACTTTTTACTAAAGACTTTCCTATAAATACGCTCTTAGCGTATTTAAAATATTCCGATAGAACTCCAAAAGAGTTAATTATTATTACTTCTTTTTCACTATCGATCAAATCATTTTTCTTTAATATTTGGCTTTTTATTTGAAACTTATCGCACAATTTTTTTATATCATCAGATCTATTTATATGTCTTGGCGCAATTATTGTTAAAATTTCGCTAAATTTTTTTTTGATTTCTAAATGTGCTTTAAGGAGTATTTTTTCCTCTCCTTCGTGAGTGCTTGCAGCAAACCAAAATTTTTTTTTACTAAGTAAATTTTCATTATTATTTTCAATTTTATCTTTTGAAATTTTTCCAACTAATTTTAGATTTCCAGAATTGATGATATTCTTTGCTTTGAAACTTTCTAAGTATTTTGAAGTTTCTAAATTTGATGAAATACAAATATCAAAAGCACTAAAGATTTTCACTGCAAATTGATCAATTAACTTCCATTTTTTAAAAGATTTATTAGTAATTCTGGCATTAAGCAAACCAAGTGGTATTTTTTTTTCTTTAGCGCAAAGTATTAAATTTGGCCAAATTTCAGAATCAACTAAAAAAATTGCATCAGGTTTCCACAATGAAATAAATTTTTTTATGATGAAATTTACATCTATTGGGAAAAATCTATGTTTTGCATTCTTAATTTTTTTCAATTCTTCCTTTGCTATAATGCTTGAACTTAAAGTTACAGTTGTAATTAAAAACTCTAAATTTTCTTTTCTTTTATTTAATTCCTCTAATACTGGTATAATGCTTTTTAGCTCTCCAATACTTGCTGCATGAAACCATATAAGCTTAGAATTAGAAATTTTTAAAACATTAAAATTTTTCGCAAATATTTTTTCTTTATATCTGTATTGATGTTCTTTACCTTTAATTTTTCTTAAATAGATTAAAAATATCAAAATCGGATAAAGAAAATTAGTAACAACCCTATATAAGAATATCATTATTATTGGAGTTGTTTTTTATATAGAGAGTTATATTCCTCACAATTTTTTAAAAGGTAGTCGTGATTACCAGAGTCTACTATACTTCCGCTTTTAAAAACAAATATTTTGTCTGCATTGTGAATAGTTGATAATCTGTGTGCAATTACTATTGTAGTTTTATTTTTAATTAAATTATTAATAGCATTTTGAACAATTCTTTCTGACTCTGCATCAAGTGATGAAGTCGCTTCATCCAACAAAATAATTGGTGAGTTTTTAATTATTGCTCGTGCAATTGATATTCTCTGCTTTTGTCCACCTGAAAGCTTAACTCCGTTCTCTCCAACGTAACTCTCAAATTTATCAGGTAATTTATTTATAAATTCGTCTGCAGCAGAAAATTCACATGCTTTTTCTATTTCTTTCTGAGAGGCTTCAGGGTTTGCATATGCAATATTATTTTTTATCGTATCATCAAATAGAAAAATATCTTGGCTTACTAAAGCCATTTGTTTTCTAAGAGATTTCAATTTGACTTTTCTAATATCTTGCCCGTCTATTTTGATATCCCCAGTCTGAGGATCATAAAACCTTGGAATTAAATTTATTATAGTACTTTTTCCCGCTCCACTTTGTCCTACTAAAGCTGAGATTTTACCTCCCTCAATTTTCATATTGATGTTCTTTATGGCCTTTTCATTAGTATTATCATATTTAAAATTAACGTTATTAAATTCCAAATTACATTTGCTTAGATTTAAATAAGGAAAATTATCGAAATTTTTAATATGAATAGGTTTATCAATAACATTAAAAATTCTTTTTGAAGCAGTTGCACCTTGATAAATAGCCATATTTATTGTCGCTAGAGATCTTATCGGCTGGTAAGCAAGCATCATAGCGGCCAGAAAAGAAAAAAAATTGTTAACTTCAAGCTCTCCTGAATTAATCAATTTACCAGAATAAAATATAAAACCTGCAATCATTATCCCTGTTAGTGTCTCCATAATTGGTGCAGCTCTTATAATTAAAGCGGCCAACCTAATATTTTTATTTACTAGCTGAGAAATAACTTCATCTGAATTTTTTTCCTCAACTTCCTCTTTTTGATAAACTCTAATCATTTTTGATGCTCTAAAAATATCAGTCAAAAAAGTTACAAGTTTTCCAGAAATTTCACTAGCTTGTTTAGTAGCTTTTCCTACCTTTTGACCAAGATTTTTTGCAAATCCTGCAGCTAATGGAATCATTATCATCGCAAATAAAGCTAATTTCCAATTTTGGTAAAACATGACACCAACTAAAAAAATAATTGAAAAAGAGTCTTTCATAATATTTAGCACAGCAGTACTTACTAGATTATGTACCTGGCCGGCATCGAACATCATATTTGAAATATATTTTCCTGAGTGTCTCGAATCTAAAGTTTGAATATCAGAAAATAATATAGATCTTGCTATTTTTTTTTGAATTTCACCTGAAACAATATTTCCAACTTTAAGAATATTTAATCTTGCAAAATATAAAGAAACACCTTTAGTAGAAAAAGCTAAAACAATCGCAATAGGAATCAGCCAAGCTAAAGTTTGATCTTTTTCAACAAATATTTTTTTTACAGCCGGATCTAATAACCATGCAGTAGCAGAGGTAGAGCCAGCTACTAAAATTGATAGAAATAAACAAAATAGGATAGTTTTTAAATGAAACTTTACATAATCATTATAAAGTCTTCTCAAAATAATTTTTAACTCTTCAAATTCCATAATTTAAATTAAGGTTAATGATAAAAACAAAATAAAGCCAGAAAAGTTATTCATTTTAAAGGTTTCTAAACAACTTGATGGTTTTTTTTGCTCAAAATTAAATAATTGATAAATTAAACTTAAAAAAAAGATAATTAAAATAAGTGTTGAAATATTGACACCTAGTTTTTCAAAATTTAACCAGACAAGTGATAATGCACTTATTAAATAGCATGTAGTTACAAATAATTTCATTTTATCTTTAAATTTAATAGAAGTAGATTTTAAACCAATTATTTCATCATCCGACATATCTTGAGCTCCGTAAATGGTGTCATAACCCAATGTCCAAAATATGGCTGATATGTAGAGTAAAATAATATCATAAGACAATTGAAATCCCATTGCACACCAAGCCATTATTATTCCCCAATTAAAAGTGAGACCTAAAAATAATTGAGGCCAGTATGTTATTCTTTTCATAAATGGGTACGAAAAAGCCAAAAACATTGAGCCGAACCCAAGAATTATAGTTAAATTATTGAATTGAATTAAAATAATTAATGCTAAAACACAAAGTGCTATTACGTATACAATGGATTGTTGTATAGATATTTTTCCTGATGCTATTGGTCTGGTTTTAGTTCTGTTTACCTTTTTATCAAAATCCCTATCAACAATATCATTAAAAATACATCCAGCACTTCTCATTAAAACTGAACCCAGAAAAAATAACAACAAAAAATGAACGAAAGAGTTTATATCTTTGTTTAAACTATAAGCATAAGCCAATCCCCATGAACATGGCCAAAATAAAAGCATAAAACCAATTGGTTTGTTTAACCTTGTTAATTCTATGAAAATTTTTAAATGGTTCATCAAATATTACTTGTAAATATCAAACACTATCTTCATAATCAATTTGATTCGGTATGGATATTGATTACACAGTCGCTGCATTAATGTTCCCAGCAATTCCTTTAATGATGACTATGTATAGCAATCGTTTCCATACTCTTAGCGCGTTAATCCGTCAGCTTCATGACAAATTTACTTTCGAAGAAAAAGTTCCACCAGAATTAGAAAAACAACTTCATGTTTTAAATAAAAGAACTAATTATCTTAAATATGTAATGGGTTTTTCATCTTTTGGATTTCTTTTTAATATGCTTACAGTATTACTTTTATATTTGGATTTAACATTTTTTGCTAGGTCAAGTTTTGCGTTGTGCTGCGTATGCATGATAATTTCAATCTTCTTATTTTTACAAGAAGTTAGAATGTCTAATGAAGCATTAAAATATCACCTTAGTGATATGGATTCTATGAAAAAAGATTTATAAATTATCCCTCTAAAAGTTTTTTTTTAAAAAGTGAAATTCCTTGCTTTAATTTATAATTATAGGAATCCTCAAAAGTGCTTAATTGCCAACCCTTCATTCGCGATTTAATTTTCTTAATATTTTCTAATTTCCATTCCTCACTTACATTTTCATCTTTCCACTGTTTTTTTTCTTCGTTAGTTCTTGCACACCCATAGCAGAAGCCGGTTATTGGATCAGTTTTACAAATACTTATACAAGGAGAAATAATTTTTTTTAACATTAAGGGATTAAAATTGCTGGTCCAATTAATTTTCTTGCTTCTAGATCTGCATGCGCATCACAAGCTTCTGCAAGTTTATATTTTTTTGAAATTCTAATTTTTATTTTTCCAAATTTTACTTTTTCAAAAATTTGATCAGCTCCAGCTTGAAGCTCTTTTCTATTAGTAAAATATTGACCTATTGAAGGTCTTGTTAAGTATAAACCTTTTGGTTGGATTTCTTTTGGAACATTAACAGGATCTAAAGGTCCAGATGCATTTCCAAAACTAATCATCATACCCCTGATTGAAAGACATTCTAGTGATCCATGAAATGTTTTTTTTCCTACCCCATCAAAAACTGCAGGTATCCCTTTGTTGTTGGTAATTTTCATAACTTCTTTGGCAAAATCATTTTTTGTATAATTAATAACGTGAGAGTAACCATTCTCCTCAGCTATTTTAATTTTATTATCAGAGCCAACCGTACCAATGACTTTTGCTCCAATACTATTAGCCCACTGAGCAAAAATTTGACCGACTCCTCCAGCTGCTGCGTGAAAAAGCACTGTTTCACCAGCTTTTAGTTTATAAGTTTTGGTAAGCAAATAATTTGTAGTTAAACCTTTTGTCATTAGGGTTGCAGCCAGCTCATGTGAAATTCCATCAGGAACTTTAACAGCTATTTTTGCTGGAATAATTCTTTGTTGTGCATAAGCTCCTAAAGGAGTCGAGGCGTAAGCAATGTTATCACCCTTATTAAATTCAGTAACATTTGAACCAACTTCATCAACTTTTCCAGCAGCTTCTAAACCAATTCCGCTTGGTAACTTAATGGGGTACAAACCAGATCTATGGTAAGTATCAATATAATTTAGACCAATCGCGTGATTAGTAACTTTAATTTCATCTGGTCCCGGAGAACCAACATTAACATCTTGAAGTTCCAATACATCAGGACCTCCACTTTTTTTAATTACAATTGATTTAGGCATTTAACGGAAACGTACTTTAACTTTTAATATTTAGCAAATGTTCCGTTATTATAATCTTGAATAGCCTCAAGTATTTCAGCTTTTGTATTCATCACAAATGGTCCACCCCTTGCAATAGGTTCACCAATTGGCTTACCAGCTATAAATAAAAACTCAGACTTCTTGCTTGCTTTAATTTTTAATTTGGTGCCTCGCTGTAATAATATTAAGTTTGAATCAGTTGTTTTATTGTGGTCTTTTTCTCCTATTTTTAATTCTCCTTTCAATAGATATATGAAAGAATTGTGTCCTGAAGGCACATCGCAATCAAATTCTTTTTCCTCATTTAAAATTACATGAAAATAAATTGGGTCAACGTTATGATTTTTTTCTGGCCCTTCTGCTTTTTTGTATTTACCTGCAATTACTTTTACAATTTTATCTCTATCTTTGTGTTCACCAAGTTCGTTTCCTTTAATATAAAGGTATTCTGGCTTATTCTTTTTCATTTGAGCTGGCATGTTTATCCAAAGTTGAAAACCTAATAACTTACCTTCTTTCATAGCAGGCATTTCGGAATGAATAATTCCTCTCCCAGTTTTCATCCATTGCACGTCCCCAGAAGCCATAATGCCTTTAGCACCGGTGCTATCTTGATGCTCAAACTCTCCGTTTAACATATAAGTTACTGTTTCTATTCCTCTATGTGGATGTGGAGGAAAGCCAGCGACATAATCATCTTTATTTTCCGAACCAAATTCGTCAAGCATTAAGAATGGGTCGATATAATCTGCTTCAGGAGTTCCTATGCTTCTTTTTAATTTTACTCCTGCACCATCTGAGGCGTTTAAGGCTTTAATAATTTTTTTTACTTCAATTTGAGACATATAAATATTTATAATGAAACTTTAAACTTTATCAAGTAGCTGCGTTAAATTGTTGATTTCATTTTTGGGTTGAAAATCGAGGATATCGAAAACTGAGCTATTCCTATTAACCCAGATGGAATTATATCCAAAGTTTCCACCTCCTGAAACATCCCATGTATTCGCACTTAAAAAAGTAATTTCTCCAGATTTAATTCTATATTTTTTAATAGGCAGTTCATAAACGCTTGGGTCAGGTTTATAAATTTTCACTGCTTCAATAGAAAAAAGATCATCAAAAAGATTATTTAATTTATTATTTTCAACTAATTCATTTAGAAGATCAGGGGTCCCGTTAGAAAGTATTGCAAGTTTGAAGTTTTTCTTTTTTAAATCTTCCAAGACTCCTCTTACTTCAGGATAAGGAGATAGAATTTTGTAAAGACTCAGCAACTCATTTTTCATATTTTTGTTAACATTGAATACTTTCATTGATTTATCTAAACTGTCCTCAGTAATATCCCAAAAATTTTTATGCCTTTTCATTAAACTTCTAAGCCAAGTATATTCAAGCTGAGTAGTTCTCCAAAAATTTGCAAATGTTTCCCACTTTGCTCCAATTTTATCCTTACATTTTTCAGCAGCTGAATTTACATCGAACAATGTACCGTAAGCGTCAAACACTATTGCTTTTGTTTTTATCATTAACTAAAAGTTATGCGAACCATCACATAATGGTTGATCATTTGTTTGTTTACACGAGCAGAAAAAAACTTTTTTAGATTGATCAGCTAAATATTTTACAGGTGCAAATTCAGTTCCTTTATGTGAACCGTCACAAAAAGGTTGCTTAGAACTAATTCCACAAGTGCACCAAAAATAAGATTTTCCTTCTAACACATCAATGCCTATTGGGGATTCTCCAGCTCTTTTACCTTTTTTCATTAAAGCTCCTTTATATCTTCAATATTTGTTTATATTATAGACACTAATGAATATTAGATTATATCATCCAGACAGTATACTAGAAAATAATACAAGTTTGTTAAGTAAAGAGCACACTCATTATATTGTAAACGTTATGCGACTTAAAAGGGGCTCAAAATTAAATTTCTTTAATAAATATGGGGAATGGAAAAGTGAAATAATTTTTTTAAACAAAGATAGAGTTGAAGTTAGGTTTTTAGAAAAAATTAAAAAAGTTAATAAGTTATCAAAAACAGAGTTAGCTATTTGCTTAGTAAAAAAAAATCCAATGGATAATATTTTACAAAAAGCTACAGAGCTTGGAATAAGTAAAATTATTCCAATTGTTTCAGAAAGAACAGAAGTTAAAGAATTAAATCTTGATAGAGCAAAAAAAATAGTTATTGAGGCGACTGAACAATCTAATCAACTTATACCTCCAGAAATTATAGATGTAATTAAATTAAAAGATTTTTTACAAACTTTTGATAAAAACTCAAAAATTTTATTTGCGGATGTTAATTCAAAAGAAAAATTAAAAGCTGAAGATCTTAAAAACGTTAATTCCTGTTGTATACTAATTGGGCCCGAGGGCGATTTTTCTACATCTGAACGTGAGTTAATACTTCAAAATAGAGCAGTAAAACCTTTTACGTTATCTAGAAACATTCTAAGGTCTGATACGGCTGTAATAAGCGCGATTTCATTAGTAAATTTTATCAATAACTTTCATTAATTGTCGCATTAATTGAAATTGTGAAATTGTCTAAAAGCTGTATAAAAACTCATGATTAAAAAAATTGCTTATACACTTTTCTTCACTTGGCCAACAGCGCTTTTTGCTAATGAGCCTAAGGATTGGCAATTAGGTTTCCAAAAATCAGCTTCAAAAAGTATGGATGACATTGTTTGGTTTCACGACTACATGCTCGTGCCAATAATTACCGCTATCACTGCTTTTGTTTTATTTTTACTTTTATATGTCTGTGTAAGATACAGGGCATCTAAGAATCAAGTTCCATCAACAACAAGTCATAACACCTTAATCGAGGTTATTTGGACATTGGTCCCTTGTTTAATTTTGATCGTAATGGCAGTACCTTCATTTAAAGTTTTATATTCACAAGATGAAATTCCTAAAGCAGATGTAACTATTAAAGCTATAGGGTATCAATGGTATTGGGGATATGAATACCCAGATGAAAATATCATTTTTGATTCTTATATGATCGATGAGAAAGATCTAAAAGAAAATCAACCAAGATTATTAGCGGTTGACAACGCGGTTTACGTACCAGTGAATAAAGTTATAAAAGTTATGATAACTGCAAATGATGTATTGCATGCATGGGCGCTCCCATCTTTTGGAGTTAAAAGAGATGCAATTCCAGGAAGAATAAACGAGACATGGTTTAAAGCAGACCGCACTGGAACTTTCTACGGTCAGTGTTCTGAATTATGTGGAATTAAACATGCCTTTATGCCAATCACAGTTAAAGTTGTCTCTGAAGATGAATATAAAAAATGGTTGACAGAGGCTAAAGTAAAATTTGCTAAACAAGAGATTAATAATAATATTAAAATAGCAAAAAAAATTAAGGAGATAAATTAATGTCAGCAACTACTGCAGAACACGAACATCATCATAACCCAACTGGTTGGAAGAGATGGGCTTATTCAACAAATCACAAAGATATTGGTACGATGTATCTTATCTTTGCAATTATTGCTGGTTTAATTGGATCTGCTTTTTCAGTCTTAATGAGAATGGAATTAATGCATCCAGGAGACGGAATTCTTGGAGGTGATTATCATTTATATAATGTATTAGTAACTGGTCACGGTCTGATCATGATTTTCTTTATGGTAATGCCAGCGATGATTGGAGGTTTTGGTAATTGGTTTGTTCCAATTATGATTGGTGCTCCAGATATGGCATTCCCAAGGATGAATAATATTTCTTTTTGGCTATTACCAGTCGCACTTATCTTATTACTAGTATCGATTTTTGTGGATGGTCCTCCAGGAGCAAAAGGAGTTGGAGGAGGCTGGACAATTTACCCACCGTTATCATCAAAAACTGGTCAGCCAGGTCCTGCAATGGACTTAGCGATTTTAAGCTTGCACGTAGCTGGTGCTTCGTCAATCTTGGGAGCAATAAATTTTATCACGACAATTTTAAATATGAGAACTCCTGGTATGACTTTACACAAAATGCCCTTATTCTCATGGTCAATTCTAGTGACAGCATTTTTACTTTTATTATCTTTACCAGTGTTAGCAGGAGCTATAACAATGCTTTTAACAGATAGAAATTTCGGAACTGCATTCTTTGAGGCACAAACAGGTGGAGATCCAGTTTTGTTCCAACACTTATTTTGGTTTTTTGGACACCCTGAAGTTTACATACTAATTTTGCCGGGTTTTGGAATGATAAGCCATATTGTTTCAACTTTTTCAAGGAAGCCTGTGTTTGGTTATTTAGGAATGGCTTATGCCATGGTAGCTATTGGAGTTGTAGGTTTTGTCGTATGGGCTCACCACATGTATACAGTGGGTTTAGACACAGATACAAAGGCCTATTTTTTAGCAGCGACAATGATTATTGCAGTCCCAACTGGTATTAAGATTTTTTCATGGATAGCAACTATGTGGGGTGGCTCAATAAGCTTTCAGACCCCAATGCTTTGGGCAATTGGTTTTATTTTTTTATTCACTTTAGGAGGTGTAACTGGAGTCGTCTTGGCAAACGCTGGTGTTGATACCGCACTTCATGATACTTATTATGTTGTAGCGCATTTTCATTATGTACTATCGATGGGTGCTGTATACGCGATCTTTGCAGGATTTTATTATTGGTTTAGCAAAATGACAGGTTATGAATACTCAGAATTTCTTGGAAAACTGCATTTTTGGTTAACTTTCATAGGAGTAAACCTAATATTCTTTCCGCAACATTTCTTAGGATTAGCAGGAATGCCAAGAAGATACGCTGATTATCCAGATGCGTTTGCTGGCTGGAATTATATTTCTTCCATTGGCTCATATATATCTATCATCGGTTTAGCGGTATTTTTATTAAATCTATTGTACGCTTTTATGAAAAAGAAAAAAGCGGAACAAAATCCATGGGGAGAGGGAGCAACGACTCTAGAATGGACAGTGTCATCACCGCCACCATTCCATACTTTTGAAGAGCTACCTAAAGTAAAGTAAATTGAGCCAGATAAGTATAAAAGCTAGAAACTCTAAACTTGGTTTAGCATTAGACCTAAGTTCATTTTTTAATTTAATGAAACCTAGAGTAATGTCTCTTGTTCTATTCACTTGTATGGTTGGCTTATTAATAGCACCAAATAATATAGAATTTACATCTGCTTGTATTTCTCTATTAGCGGTAGCTATAGGTTCTGGAGCTGCTGGAACACTTAATATGTGGTATGAATCAGATGTAGATGCTTTAATGAGTAGGACTTGTTTAAGACCAATCCCAACTGGAAAAGTTAAAAAGGATCAGGCTTTATATTTTGGTATCATTTTATCAGCTTTGTCAGTAAGCATAATATATTTTTCAGCTAACTTAATTTCTGCAATTTTATTAGCATCCACAATTGCTTTTTATTTTTTCATTTATACAATTTGGTTAAAAAGGAAAACTCCGCAAAATATTGTTATAGGTGGTGTTGCGGGAGCATTGCCACCAGTTATTGGATGGACAATAGCAACTGGAAATATTTCTGTAGAACCGTTAATATTATTTTTGATTATATTCTTATGGACACCGTCACATTTTTGGGCATTAAGTTTATATAAATCAAGTGATTATAAAAAAGCTAAAATTCCAATGCTCCCTATAATTTCAGGAACAAAAACAACAAAATTAAATATTCTTGTTTACGCTTTGATTATGTCACCAGCAGTTTTAGCTCCGTATTTTTTTAATTTTGCTAGCACAATTTATCTAATTATAACTTCAATAATGACAACGTATTATATTTATTTATGTTTTAAATTATATAGGTCTAAAATAGCGAAGGCTTCAAACAAAATTGCAAGAAAGATATTTATTTACTCAATTTTTTACTTATTTTTTATTTTTTTAATTTTATTAATTGATAATATTCTAAAATAATATGATGGATAAAAAGAAAAAAAATTTGATCACTGCATTGATATTAATCTTGTTTATGATTTTTTTATTTGTGCTAACTTTTTACAATATTGGGATTTATAATAGAGAAATATAATGAATATTAGCAAAAAAAATCTAACGCCTATCGCTTTGGTATCAATATTTTTACTTATGTTAGGTTTATCTTTCGCAGCCGTTCCATTATATGATTTATTTTGTAGAGTAACGGGATTTGGCGGAACTACTCAAAACGCAACTGAAAAAGAAATTCCAAAAATTATAGTAAATCAAGACTATAAAATGAGATTTGATACAAACATTAATAGTTCTTTGGATTGGAAATTTTATCCTGAAATGAATACTTTAAACTTAAAACCAGGCGAAGTTCATACAGTTAAATTTAACGTTGAAAATCCTAGTAATGAAATTTCTTCAGGGTCGGCAACATTTAATGTGTCTCCGTCACCATTTGGTATTTATCTGAACAAGATAGGCTGTTTTTGTTTTGAAAAACAAACCTTGCAACCAGGTGAAAAAAAAGAGTTTGTACTAACATTTTTCTTGGATCCTAAAGTTGTTGATGATAATAAAACAAAAAATATGTCTGATGTAACGTTATCTTTTACTTTCTTTTCATCAGGCTATTACGAAAAGAGTAATACATAATGTCAGCGGAAAAACCAAAACATGATTATCATTTAGTTGATCCAAGTCCTTGGCCGATCTACGTTTCATTCGCCACTTTAGTTTTAGCTTTTGGAGCAGTTTATTACTTTCACTCAAAAGCCCTTTGGTTGCTATTAATTGGCTTTGCTTTAGTAGTTTATGGAGCATTTATGTGGTGGAGGGATGTTATAGAAGAGGCAGAACATCAAGGTCATCATACTCCGGTAGTTCAAATCGGACATAGGTACGGTATGACATTATTTATTGCCTCTGAAGTAATGTTTTTTGTTGCATGGTTTTGGGCTTTTTTTAATGCAAGTTTATTTCCACCAGACTCTATTGGCGGTATCTGGCCACCAGCAGATATTAAAACTTTTGATCCTTGGGATATTCCATTAATTAACACTCTAATTTTATTATTATCAGGAACTACAGTCACCTGGGCGCATCATGCAATGTTAGAAAATGACAGAAAAGGATTAGTAAATGGTTTGATCGCAACAGTATTTTTAGGATTTATATTTTCTTGTTTTCAAGCTTATGAGTATCATCACGCAACATTTACTTTAGATGGCGGAATATATGGTTCCACATTTTATATGTCGACTGGTTTTCATGGTTTTCATGTAATAGTAGGAACTATTTTTCTTGCAGTTTGTTTGTTTCGATCAATGCGAGGTCATTCAACGCCTCAACACCATTTTGGATTTGAAGCGGCAGCCTGGTACTGGCATTTTGTCGATGTAGTTTGGCTATTCTTATTTGCTGCGATCTATATTTGGGGAAGTTAATCTCAAATTGAAAAGAGCATTCTTATTTCAACTATTCGTAATTCTATTTGTAACAATATTTTGCGCCTTAGGAACTTGGCAACTTTATAGATTGCAATGGAAGCTAGAGCTTATTAGCGAAATAACTTTTGGATTAGACTCTAAACCAATAGAATACTCTAATTCAATTAATAAAAATTATCAGAGAGTAACCGCTAAAGGAAAATTTAATTTTGATAAGCAAATTTATCTTTACAGCTTGAATGATAGTGGAAAACCTGGATATGATGTAGTTACTCCATTTAGAACCGATAAGAATCAAAATGTTTTGATTAATAGAGGTTGGATTAATAAAGAATTAAAAGATAATCCAAGCATAAATTTTTATACAGAAACTGACGAGGAGGTAGTTGGACTTTTAAGAGAAATATATAAACCAAGTATATTTAAACCTGAGAATGATATTAAAAATAATATTTGGTTTTCATTAAATTTAGAAGATTTAAAAGAGGCTACAGGTGAGCAATTTAACAAATTTGTAATTTTTCTAGAAGATAATCAGGCTAAGTCTCCTATACCTAAAAAGATAAGTATAGATGTGCCAAACAATCACCTTAAATATGCTATAACATGGTATGCAATATCAATTTCAATAATTTTTTATTATTTATATTTTAGAAGAAAAAAATGAATTATTTAAGCACTAGGGATAAATCTTTAGAATTTAGTTTTAAAGATATTTTCTTAAGAGGACTTGCACCAGGCGGAGGATTATTTTTGCCTGCTGAAATAAAAAAGTATAGTCAAGATGAGCTTAATAATTTAAGTCAACTAAATTATAATGAACTGGCTACAGAAATTATCTTTAATTTCTGTTCAGGTGAAATTAAAAAAGAAGAACTTAGTTCACTGATACAAAAATCTTATAGTAGTTTTAAAGATAAAGAAGTCGTAAATGTAAAAAAAATTGGAAATATAAATCTTCTTGAACTTTATCATGGACCCACTTTAGCTTTTAAAGATATTGCAATGCAAGTAATTGGAAATATGTATGACTATCTAGAGGTCGCTAAAGATAAAACTGTAAATGTCGTAGTAGCTACATCAGGAGATACTGGTTCAGCGGCTATAGCTGCATTAAGTAATAGAAAAAATATAAATCTTTTTGTACTACATCCGCATAATAAGATTTCAAGTATTCAAAGAAAAATTATGACAACAATTGGTGGATCAAATATTTATAATATTGCTATAGAGGGATCATTTGATGATTGTCAAAAAATTGTAAAAGAACTTTTTAATGCAGATAGTTTTAGGGCAAAAATAAATATGTCAGGTGTAAATTCTATCAATTGGGCAAGGATCGTTTGTCAGATTGTTTATTATTTTTATTCTTTCTTTAAATTGAAAAAAAACAATATTAGCTTTTCTGTGCCAACTGGAAATTTTGGAGATATCTATGCTGGATACGTAGCAAAAAAAATGGGTTTACCAATAAATAAACTTATAGTTGCTACAAATAAAAATGATATTTTACAAAGGGTTATTAATACAGGAGAATATAAACCTGACTTAGTGAAAGCAACCATCACACCAAGTATGGATATACAAGTTGCCAGTAATTTTGAGAGGCTGCTTTATTATATATTAGATGAAAGCGATATTAAGGTAGGGTTATTAATGAATGATCTTTCATCAAAAAGTTTATTTAATTTGGAAAAAAAAGAAATCGATAAAATAAAAAAAGATTTTGAAGCAGTAAAAGTTACAGACGAAGAGACAATGGGCATCATTGATGAAATATATAAGGAACACAAATTTATAATTGACCCTCATACTGCTACTGGAGTAGGAGCAGCCAAAAAATTTAAAAATTTAGGAGATATAATTGTTCTTGGCACAGCTCATCCTTACAAGTTTAATGATACAATAAAAAAAGCTATAGGAAAAAATTTAGACTCACCTGAGCATTTAAAATTGAATATGGATAAAAAGGAAAAATTTGATATTATTGGCAATTCTAATTCAGAGGTTAAAAATTATATTTTAGGAAAAATACAATGAAAATAAAAAAAGGAGATAAACTCCCAGGGTCAGAATTATTTTATCTTGATCAAAACAACGATGTAAAAAAAATTGATATATTGGATCTTTGTAAAGACAAGACTATTATTTTAGGTATGCCTGGAGCTTTTACTAAAACTTGTTCAGCTCTTCACCTTCCTGGGTATATAAAAAATTACGAACTAGCTACTAAAAAAGGAATTACAAAAATTATTTGTATTGCTGTAAATGATCCCAATGTTATGAAGGCTTGGGGTGAAAATCAAAATGCGGGAACTAAAATTTTCATGGCTGGCGACCCTTTTCTCAAATTTACAAAAGCCATCGGAGCAGAGGTAGATAAATCCGAAAAAGGATTAGGAATTAGATCTAATCGTTACACTATGTTGGTGGAAAATGGCGAAGTTAAAAAAGTAGAGGAAGAAAAAGAAACAGCATCTTGTGAATTATCTTCAGCTGAAAACTTTTTAAAATCTATTTAGTTTTCGAAACTGCCAAATAATCAACAAGATTATTATATTTGTTGCCTGCGTGAGCTTTAACCCATTTCCAAATAACTTTATGTTTTTGACAAGCATTGTCTAATTTAATCCAAAGATCTTTATTTTTAACTGGTTTCTTGTTTGAATTTTTCCAATTATTAACTTTCCATTTTTTAATCCAATCAGTTATTCCATCTTTCACGTATTTTGAGTCCGTTAAAATTGTAATCTCTGATTTCCTTTTTATTTTTTTTAACGCCATAATTGGAGCCAATAATTCCATCCTGTTGTTGGTTGTATTATTTTCACTTCCCGAGATACTTGATTGATTGGAATTGTTATCCAATATGATAGCTGCCCAACCTCCTTTCCCAGGATTACCTGAGCAAGCACCATCAGTATAAATTTTTAATTTCATTAAAAGAAATAATCCTCATGATTTTTTGCATTTTTGTGAAATTCTAACCTTTTTAAATACTCCATTGGATCTTTAATTTTAACTATTGCTCCTTCTACTTTATTTAACGCATCGAATACTCGAGTTAGCAAGAATCTCAAAGCAGCACCTTGAGATAAAACCTTAATATTACTTAATTCTTCGTTAGATAATTTTCTTACAGATGTATATCCATCTATAAAATTCTTTGCTTTAGTAACGTTAAAACTTAAATTACTTTTTAGACCGTCAAAACACAAAGCGTTAAAGCAAATAGCAATTTCAAAAGCAAAAAAATCTTCACATGAAAAATAAAAGTCTATTACACCACTAAATTTATCTTGAATAAAAAAAATATTGTCATTGAATAAATCTGCATGGATTATCCCTCTTGGCAGATTTTTTGGCCAATTTTTTTCAACATCATTAAGATTTTCCTCAATTAATCTTGGCAGATCTTTATGTATCTTTTCACACTTATCTTTGACTGAATTAAATAATTTTCTCCATGAATTTACAGATAAGTCATTTTGTCGTTTTAATTTTAAATTCTTTGTAAGCTCATGCATTTTAGCTATTTCAGATCCAATTGATTTACAATTGGTTGGAGATAAAATTTGTTTTGCCTTTCCCTCAAGAAATGAGACGACCATTAATTTTTTCCCCTCAAAATTTGTAACAGTTTCATTATTATTATTAGAAATAGGAGCAGGACATTTAAAGCTAGCTTTATTTAAGGATGACATCAGATCAGAAAAAAAGGGAAGATCTGCAGATCTTACTCTTTTTTCATAAATAGTTAGTATAAATTTTTTTTTATCAATCGATAAAAAATAGTTTGTATTTTCAATACCTTCTTCAATTCCTTTAAATGAGTCTAATTTACCTAAACTATAATTAGATAAAATTTCCTCAATCTTTTTTTGATTTAATTTTGTGTAGACAGCCATTTAATTTAGCTCTTTCGGTAATTTAAACACAACCTTTTCTTCTGCAACTATTACTTCTTCAATAGACACACTTCTATCTTTCCTTAAACTGTCTAACAAAGTTTGAACAAGTTTTTCTGGTGCAGACGCCCCAGAAGATATCCCAATAGTTTTAGAATTATTTATTTCATTAAAAGGAATTTCTTTTTCAGAGTGCATTAAATGAGAATTATTACAACCTGCCTTTTTTGCAACCTCAACTAATCGGACAGAATTAGACGAGTTGCGACTACCTACTACAAAAAACATATCACACTTGGAAGCTATCTCTTTAACCGCGGATTGTCTGTTAGTTGTAGCATAACATATATCCTCTTTTATAGGGCCTTTGATTTTTGGAAACTTGGTTTTAAGAGCCTTAATTATTTCAGCTGTATCATCTACAGACAGGGTTGTTTGAGTAATATATGCCAGAGGTTTTTTAAAATCATTTTCTTTAAGAAGCTCAACATCATTTATTGTTTCAATTAGTTTAATTGATCCTTTTGGAAGCTGACCCATTGTACCAATAACTTCAGGGTGATTTTCGTGTCCAATTAATAATATTTCGAAACCATTTTTATTTAATTGTTCCGACTCTCTGTGAACTTTTGAAACTAATGGACAAGTTGCATCCACAAAGGATAAATTTTTTAATTTAGCCTCCTCTGGGACTGACTTTGGAACTCCATGAGCTGAAAAAATTACAGGTCTACTAGCGTCATCTACGTCAGATAATTCATCAACGAAAATTGCACCTTTTTCTTTTAACTCTTCAACAACCTGCTTGTTGTGTACTATTTCATGACGAACATATACCGGAGCTCCATATTTATTGATAGATTTTTCAACTATTTCAATTGCTCTTTTAACACCAGCACAAAATCCTCTTGGCGAAGCTAAATAAATTTTAAGTTCTTTTTTCATTTTTTTTCTAAAAGATATTCTAATAATATATGCGGAAAAGTAAGTGACGCCAAACCAATAAATATTACCTTATAAATAGCCTCATCAAGCTTATAAAAATTATTTAAAAAATATATCGCAAATAAAAATATTACTGCAGTCACAAAAGTTAAAGGGATAGCTTTCATAATAAATTTTTTAAATCCTGGCTTAAAAGATCTATCCAGCTCAAAAATAAGAGTAATAGAATGCCTAATTGAGTGAAGAAAACAAAAATAAAGAGTGAAAGCTAAAATAGGTGACAAAAAAAGATTTAGTATGATTAAAGAAAAAAAGTCCATAATCATGATACTTTTTAGATTAGTATTTTCTTTTTTTGAAATGTACATAGATGATAAAAAACCAAGACATAACATTCCAATTAAAAATTCATTACTAAAAAATCCTGCTTCAAAAACTCTAAAATTTAGAGTCCTGAATATTTCATTAGTTTGTTCTCTTTTAAATAATAATGGGGCCATAATCACTGTTGATCCTTTTAGGAAGAATAAACACTCAGAAATGAAAAACTTTTTTCTAAAAAAAAATACTGTATCTTCTTTTCCAAAATGATAGGCGGCTGTAATCAAAAATAGCAATAAAATTGTATTAGGAAATATCCACCAGAATATTATTATTAATGATGAAATTAATGTATAGGCAAGATAAAAGGATACAGTTTGTTTGTATCCAAATAATTTTAAAAGCCTTTTTCCTTTGATATTATCTAATGCACCATGAGAAATTCCTAAAATTAAAATTATAAACAAGCAAAATATAACTGGTTCAAAATCGAGCATTAGATAAAGAGGGCTTATCAAAATACAAAAATTAAAAAATATAATTGAGTGCTTAAAGTTAATATTTTCCATTAATTAAACAATGCTTTTAAAAAAATTAATTTTGGCATTTTGCTAATAATATTTATGTCTTCAATAATATTACTTTTATTTGATAAAAATTTTATAATCGTATTTGAAGAAGTTTTAAACATATTAAAAAAAATTTTAGGCATCCTTTCAGGATGTTTTTCCAGTACTCTTAGAAATATTTTATCTAAAAATTGATATTTTTTTCCTAATGAGAATATTTTTGCTTCATTGATATTGTCAATTTTTTTAACAATATAACGACTATGTTCTTGAATGTTCAAAAAAGTGTAACCTGTACTCAATCGAGTCATTCCTCCAGCTGATCCAATATTAATTATTTTGTTATTATTTCTTAATGATGGATAAAAGAGTGGTATAGCTCCTTTCTCAGTAAAATTTATTTTATAGTTTTTTATACCCAGATTATTTTCAATATAATTTTCTAACTGAAGGTCATAATCTCTGAGGCTCTGGTCTTCTAAACTTGATAACCAAGTAGTTTCAATCAAAGCTTTATTTTTACTGAATGGCAGTGTGTAGAAAAAATGTACATCTTGTCTCTGATCACAATTAAAATCCATTAAGTTTATTATTTCCTCATCAAATATATTCTTAGGTGTCTCTATCTCGATGCCTTGAAAGTGTTGCCATAATTCAGATTTATCAAATTCTTTCTCAAAAATACTATTAAAAATTATTGAATTTTCTGAATTTACTTCGTTTAGATTTCTGAAAAAACTGATATTGGAATTTGTTGAGAGTTTAGAATTTATCTTTTTATAAAATTTTCCACTATCGATACTTTGATAAGGAAATTTTTCATTTGTTAATTCATTAGAGTTTTCAGCAGTATTAATTGTAAAATTATTCCAACTTTTAATTACACAATCTTCAAAATTATGATCAAATACTTTCCAAAATGACCAAGTTTTGTCTCTTCTATACTCTTCACGGGTTTCAATTATTGCTAAAGTTTTCTCCTTCAACTTATCGTTTATTTCAAGCTCATAGGCCAAGGATAAACCTGCGCACCCACCTCCAACAATAATATAATCAAATTCTCTCATTCAAATTAATCTCTTGTTCTAAAATATTATGATTTAATTGATTGTCGTAATTTAAATTTTTTATGAATAATAACTTAATAAAGTCAACAATAGATAAAAAAGTCTGAATTACCTTTTCAAATAGCGGGACATAGATTTTGCCGGCTTTATTATAATTATCTATGTTATTTTGTTTAAGAATGTAGTCACCTATTTTTCTATAAATCCGTCTTGCAACAATAACTGAAAATCTAGATTTTAAAGGTATATCGCTTATAGATTTAAATGATTTTTCATAAAACGCTTGAGATTCGTCTATTATAGATTGAATTGATGAAAAATTGTGTTTAACATATTGTCTATTTCGTGCTTTATCTTCACAAACATCTCGAGCTATATTGGTAAGCTGCATAGCTATACCAAGATCAATCGCACCTTTTAAAGCCTCTTTATTCTTAACTTTTAGTATTTTTGACATCATTAATCCAACTGTTCCAGCAACTCTGTAAGAATAAACAAGTAAATCTTTTTTTGAGTCAATAACCACCTTTTCATTTAAGTCGGTTTGAACTCCATCAAACAAATCTATTACTATTTTTTTAGAAATACTTTCACTTTCAATAATTGACCACATATCTTTAATTACTTGATTTTTAATATTTTTACTCTCAAAATCCTTTTTAAATTTTGAGAAAATTTCCCTCTTCACACTCAAATTATTATTGTTATCATCAACTATATCGTCTAAGGTTCTACAGAAATTATATAAAGATGAGCATTTGACCATAGTATTACTTGGCAGAAAAAAACTTGCCCAAAAAAAAGATTTTGCATGTTTTTTTAATAGATTACTTTTCATTAAAATAATTTGTCTAAAACTTTTGCTGATGAAAGAACCCCAGGCATTCCAGCACCTGGATGTGTTCCCGCACCAACAAAGTATAAGTTTTTATATATTTCAGATTGATTATGAAATCTAAAATAAGCAGACTGAGAAAATTTTGGTTGAATTGAAAATCCAGATCCATATAGAGTTGCCAGATCTATTTCGAAGTAATCAGGTGTTAAATAAAAATCACTCACCACATTCTCTTTAATACCAGGTAAAACAGTCTGATCCATTTTATCTAAAACTAAATCTTTAAATTTATCACCTTCCTTAGTCCAATTAACTTTAGACAAATTATTTGGTACTGGAACCAATACATAAAAAGCATCTTGGCCTTCTGGAGCCATATTAGGATCTGTTGCAGATGGTCGATGCAAATAATAGCTAATGTCATCAGAAAGTATTTTCTTTTCAAAGATTTTATCAAGGTGTTTTTCATAGGCTTTACCAAAGTAAATTGTATGATGGGCAACATCTCTATATTTTTTTTTAGAGCCAAAATAATAAACAAATAATCCCATTGAATAATCCATTCTTTTCATTTTTTGCTTAAATAGAAAATCATAATCTTCCTTTGATTTTATCAGGTTGTTATAAACATTCGGGGGATCAGAGTTACAAATTATAAAGTCACTATTAATTATTTTTGAATTATTAATTTTGACACCTTTAACCTTTTTGTTTTTAGTAAGAATTTCTGTAACTTCAGCGTTTTTAATAATTTTGATATTTTCCTCAATCATGAGTTTTTCTAAAGCCTTAACAACACTTCCCGTTCCTCCCATTGAGTAGTGAATGCCCCATTTTTTTTCTAAAAATAAAATTAATGTATATATCGATGTTGTACTGAAGGGATTTCCGCCTACCAAAAGCGGGTGCATACTAAATACTCTTCTTAACTTTTCATTGGATATATAGTTCGAAACTAAACTATAGACTGACTTATAACTTTTTAATTTTAATAAAGATGGGATTTGTTTAATCATAAATACCAAATTATTAAAAGGTTTGTCAGATAAATCCGTAAAACCTTTGTCGAAGATTTTTTTAGTAAAATTGACTAAATTTTTATATCCATCATAATCAGTAGGGTTAAATTTTTTAACTTGTTCCTCCATAGATTTATCATCACCATTGTAGTCGAATGTATCCCCGTTACTGAATACAAATCTGTACCATAAATCTAAAGGTACTATTTCAACGTAATCAGAAAGATTCTTATTAAATAGTTTAAATAATTCTTCAAATAGGTATGGGGCAGTGATTACCGTTGGACCACCGTCGTATATAAACTGATCTTTTTTAAAAACTCTTGCTCGACCACCTAGATCAGGATGTTTTTCTACTAGAGTAACTTTGTGGCCTTTAGCTTTTAATCTAAGCGCAGCGGCCAGTCCACCAAAACCTGAGCCAATAACAGTTGTTTTTTTTGCCATATGTTTATGGCCTATTCTAACTAGATTTCTTCTTAAGTGCTAATTTTGTTTCTTCTATGCTAGAGCTGTAAATTTTATCTAATTTGCTTTTATCTAGAGAGTTTTTTAACAATTTCTCAACTGACTTTATGGCTATTTTTACCGCAGCATTTTTAATATCCTTTTCTGCTTGGTTTTTTAGTTGTCTTATTCTCTCTTCAGCACTTTTTTTTCTGTTTTCCATAAATTTATGAAAATTCTCATTAGTTTTAATTACATTTTTTTCAGCTTCTTCAGTCGCTTTATTTATAAGTTCTCCAACTTCAATTTTTGAATTACTTATTTTTTTTTCTTGTTCAGCTAAGATATTTTTAGCATCTTCTTTTAACTGCTCCGCCTCATTAATTTGATTTCTTATATTAGAAATATTTTGCTCGAGAGTTTCTTTTATTTTTTGAGGTATCTTAAAATAAATTAAAATTCCTAAAAAAATTATAAAGGAAATTGTAACCCAAAATGTTGCGTCTAGTGTCATAAGTGTTTACTAATATTTTTTTCTGATATCTCCTTAACAGCCGCTTTAATACTGTTTTCATTTAACTTATCACCTGATATATTTTCAATAATATTTGATGCAATATTTTTAGAAATATTTTGAATAGACATAATAGAGTTTTTCTTTAGTTCAACAATGTCTATTTGTGCTTTTGCAACTTCTTTTTCTATCTCCTTTTCCATGGCATCTTTTTTAGATTGAATATCTTTATCTAGTAAATTTTTTGAATCAAAATGAATTTTATTTATCTCTTTTTTTGCATTTTCTATAATTAACTCATATTCTTTTATTTTGGTTTCGGACTGTTGCTTAAATTTATTTGCATTCTCTAAATCTTCTTTAATCTTATTTTCTCGATCATCAAGATTATTTTTAATCTTAGGCAAGTAAAATCTTGAAATCGAAATGTAAAGTATTGAAAAAATTAAAATTAACCAAAACGCTTGGGATACCCAATATGTTGGATCCAGCTGAGGCATTCCAGCCTCAGCTGCGAACACGTTAGTGTTGATAGCATTAAATGCTAAAAATAAACTTAAAGTTCTTACCATATTTATATTTACTAAAATGCAAATAAAATAATTAAAGCTACTACAAGTCCAAACAATCCTGTTGCTTCTGCTAAAGCAAATCCCAAAAGTAAATTAGGGAATTGTTTTTGAGCTGCAGAAGGATTTCTCATTGCTCCAGAAAGGTAGTTTCCGAAAATTATTCCGATCCCTACACCAGCTCCAGCCAATGCGATCGCAGCGAGACCCGCTCCAATCATTTTTGCCGCTTCTAACTCCATTTTTCCTCCTTTTTTTTATTAATGGTGTAAATTTAATGCATCGTTTAAATAGATGCAGGTTAATATTGCAAAAACATAAGCTTGTAAAAATGCTACTAAAATTTCCAATCCTGTTAGTGCAACTGAAAAACTAAGTGGTAACCATCCACCTAATATTCCTAAACTAACTACAAAACCTCCAAATACTTTTAGCATTGTGTGACCTGCCATCATATTGGCAAATAAACGAACTGATAAACTAACTGGCCTACTTAAATAAGAAATGATTTCAATAATTGTTATTAAAGGCAACAAAACTGTAGGTACACCACTAGGCACAAAAATACTTAAATACTTAAATCCATGTTTAATAAAACCTATAATTGTAACAGCTATGAAAATAAACAATGCCATTATAAGTGTAACAATTATATGGCTAGTAACTGTAAATGAGTACGGAAGCATCCCAATCATGTTACAAAATAAAACAAACATAAATAAACTAAAAATAAATGGAAAATAAGGCTTCGCTTTTGTGCCAGCTGTATCACTTATCATTTTTGCAACAAAAGTATAAAATATTTCAGAAATTAGCTGGATTTTATTAGGAACTATCTTTTTTTCTTTAGATCCCAAAAATAAAAGAAGTAAAATGGCTGATGCGCTAATTACCATAAATAAACTTGCATTGGTGAAGGACAAATCTATACCACCAATTTTTATCTCAGGTCCAATTTTGTAGACCGTGAATTGTTGCATTGGATTACTTGCCATATAAAACCTCTACTCCTCTTTTTGCATCCTTTTAGCCGCTCGTATCACATTCAGCATGCCAGCGGCCGCTCCTAAAAAAAAGAAAATTATAATTAACCATGGTTTAGTATCAAACCAACTATCTAAAATAAACCCAATTATTGTCCCAACTGCTACGGCCGCAACTAATTCAGTACCTAATTTGAAAGCGCTGCCCATAAATGAGCCCTTTTTTTCGGTGTCATCTTGGATTTGTTTTTTTAACTTTGTTTTTGCAATTTCTAGGCGAGTTTTAAAGTCTTCAGGAAATGTCATTTTATTTTTTATGCAACTAATTCCTCAGCTCTTTGTAGATCAACGGACACAAGCTGGCTTACACCTTGTTCAGCCATTGTAACTCCATAAAGTCGATCCATTTTTGACATTGTTAAAGCGTGGTGCGTAATAATTATGAATTTAGTGTTCGTAATCTTAGTAAGATCGTCAAGCAGACTACAAAATCTTGTTACATTGGCGTCGTCTAATGGAGCATCAACTTCATCTAAAACACATATAGGAGATGGATTCACTAAAAAAACTGCGAATATAAGTGACAATGCTGTCAGAGCTTGTTCTCCACCTGAGAGCAAAGTTATGGATTGAAGTCTTTTCCCTGGAGGTGAAACAAACATTTCTAAACCAGCTTCAAGAGGGTCATCTGAGTCAACCAATTCAATTTTGGCAGTACCTCCATTAAATAATTTAGTATAAACATCACTAAATTTTCTATTAACTTTTGTATAAGCCTCAAGAAGCCTCTCTCTTCCTTTTTGGTTTAACTCGTCAATACTAGCCTTTAATTTGATAATAGCTGAGTAAAGATCTGCTCTATCATCCTCCATTTTTTTAATTTCATTCTCATATCTTTTTGTTTCTTCATCCGCTCTTAAATTTACGGAACCTAATGAATCTCTCTTTTTTTTTGTTTTATCAATTTTTTCAGTCTGTTCTTTTATGCTAGGATAATCTTTAATTTCAAAATCACTTAAATCTGATTGTGGTAATATAGATAACTCGTCATCAATATTAAGTTCATTTTTAACAGAATATAATAAATCCTTTTTTCTATTTTCTATTCCTTCTATAGTTGCTTCGTTTCTAGCCTTGTTTTCTTTTAGCTCTGATAAATTTAATTGAATACCTTTTAAATTATCGTTAATAGCAGCATATTTTTTTTCGGCTTGAATTAATTCATTTTCTATTTCTTCATTCCTTTTCTTAATATTTTTGAGATTTTGTAAATTCTGACCTTTAGAAGTTGCAATTCTTTCTGGATTTTTTTGATTTTCACCTATCTCTAATTGGATTTTGTTTCTTCTATCATTTAATTCTGAAATCATTTTTTTAGAATTAGTTTTTAAATTTCCCCAATTTTCTAACTCAATATCGATATTTTTAATTCTTTCTTTTCTTTTAATGGAGTCACTCTGTATGGATTTATTTCTTCCGTATTTCTCAGCATATTCCTCTTGAGATAAGGTAATTTTTTTGACAAGATTTTTTAACTCTTTAAAAGTATCTTTTGATAGTTTTTGATCTTGATCTATATCTCTTTCGATCGAGTCAAGCAGTGAATCTAGATTACTTTGAAGTTTATCAAGTCTAGATTTAGATATTTGCAATTCTTTTGACGAATTAGTTTCAACGTCCAACAATTTATTTTCTGTGTCTAAAAGATCATTTTTTTCTTTTGAAATTCTTTTTTCATTTAAATCAGCGTCCAATGATATACTTTTCTCTCTTTCTAAATCAGAGTCAATTGTTTTGATTGATTTCTCAAGTTTGTCTTGAAGCGACTTAACTCGAGCCTCTTCTTCAACAAGATTAGTTATATCTAAGTTTAGCTTTTGAAGAGTTGCAGCACTTTCCATTTTTTTATCTCTTAAAGGTGCAAGTTTTTTATTTTCTTCATCTAGAAGAGTATTATTATGATTATAATCGATGTTAATTGCACTAATTTCATCATCTAATTCACTTAATTTCTCTTGAATTTTCTTCTTTTCAATTTCAATTTCTTTTATTTTTAAAAAATATAATCCTGCCTCTATTTTTTTTATTTCGTTAGAAATTTCTTTGTATCTTGATGCTTCCTCAGCTTGTTTTTTTAAATTATCTAATTGCTTTTGCTGTTGTCTTTTCAATTCATCAGCTTTTTTAAGATTGTTTTCAGCTGCATTTAATCTATTTTCAGCTTCATGTCTCCTTGCGTGAATACCAGAAATCCCAGCAGCTTCTTCCAAAATAGATTTTCTTTCTAATGGTTTTGCTATTACTAATTGTCCAATTCTACCTTGACTAATTAATGAAGGTGAATGCGCTCCAGTAGATAAGTCTGCAAAAAAAGTTTGAACATCTCTTGCTCTTACCTCTTTATCATTAATGTAATATTTTGAACCTTTATCTTTTTCAATTTTTCTTTTTATAGAAATTTCGTCAAATTCTTTATACTGAACTGGTCCACTTTTCTCTTCATTATCTAATAACAAAGAAACTTCAGAAATATTTTTTGAGGGTAAATTAGATGTTCCAGAGAAAATTACATCTTCCATTCCAGATCCTCGCATACTTTTTGCAGAGTTCTCTCCCATACACCACCTAAGAGCCTCAACTATGTTTGATTTTCCGCAACCATTCGGACCAACTATTCCTGTTAAGCCTTTCTCAAACAAGATTGTAGTCTTTTCAGAAAAAGATTTAAAACCATTCATTTCTAAATTTTTAAATTTCATTTAAAACCTTTTTTGAATTTCTTTTTTAAACTGTTCATAATCAACCTTGCCATTATATTTTTTTTCATTGATGAGTATAGTGGGCGTTGAGTCAATATTATATTTTTTTTGTGCTTCAATTCTTTGATTCAAAATATCATCCTGTATTTCATCATTTTCCAAACATTTATTCATATTACTATTTGATAGATCTAATTCTAACCCTATTTTTCTAATTGATTTATTTATCTTATTTATATCAGATCCAATCGCCCATATTTTTTGTTTCTCATACATTTTTTCTAAAAGTTCAAAGTTTTTATTTTTATCAACATGACATCTAACAATAATCTCTGCATTTAAAGCTGCTAGGTCTAATGGAAAAGCATAATGTTCAAATCTTACTAATCCTTTATCTATAAAATCCTTTTTTAGTTGATTAAAAACTTCATTATGAAAACTTGCGCAATGAGGACAGGTAAGTGAGGAAAAAACTTTCACTGTCACTTTCGCCTCGGCTTTTCCAATGCTTAATATCTTACTTTCAACCTGAGTATTAAATAAAATTAAACAGATAAATAAACTATTAAAAAAAAATTTAATTATTTTTTTCATTATAAGCTTTTAACAAGTTTTTAAGAGAATTTTTAAGTTGATTATCTTTTACCAATTTCATTTTTTCTTTTATTCTTTTAAAATCTCTAATTTCTGAGTTATCTTTAAAATTAATTTTTATTTTTTCTTGAATAATTTTTAATTTGACACTTTTAATACAATTATATCCAAAGAAGCTATTAATTTTATCTATTATCTCGCTTTTTGCGTATTCAACTTCCATTTCCTTACCATGAATAACATTAAGAACTAGAGTTCCATCTTTCATTCCTTTCTCCATTTTGACGGTGATCGGATAACAAGCATTAGAAATTTTATTACTTACCATTTTAGTCCAATTATCAACTATATTTGAATAGTTGTAACCACCCTTTTTCAAATATTTCTTTAACTCCTTAGGAATTGAGCTTGAAAAAGGACGTAGACCTTGTATGAACGTCTGCGTTTTATTATTATTTTTGTTATGCATATTAATCCGACTTTACCAAAAAAAATTTTAGCATGGTATGATAATAGTAAAAGGGACCTGCCTTGGCGTGTTGGCAAAAAATCACCAAAAAAGCTGTATTATAGACTTTTAAGTGAGTTCATGTTGCAACAAACACAAGTAAAAACCGTAATCCCTTATTTTATCAATTTCACAAAAAAATATAAAACCTTAAAGGCATTATCAAAAAGCAATGAGAAAGATATTTTAAAAATGTGGGAAGGACTTGGGTATTACAGAAGAGCAAGAAATTTGCTTGCATGCTCTAAAGAATTAGTAATCAAATATAAATCAAAGCTTCCAAAGACACTTTTAGAAATTAAAAAACTTCCAGGAGTTGGAGAATATACAGCCAATGCATTATTTGGATTAATCTATAATAGACCTACCATAGCCGTAGATGGAAATGTTAAGAGAGTTTTTACAAGAATTATAAATATAGACGAAGCAAAAATAAATTTTAATAAATTTATTGAGAAAAATAAAAAAAAACTATTTACCACGAGCCGAAATGCTGATTTTGTTGAAGCTTTAATGGAATTTGGCGCATTAATATGTAAACCGAAAAACCCAAATTGTCTTACATGTTGTTTGAAAAAAACCTGTAAGTATTTTAAATCTAACAAAAAAATTCCAGGTTTTAAAAGCAAGATGATTAAAAATAGAAATTTTGACATTTTTTGTTACATAAATAAAAAAAAACAAATTGCACTGACTAAAAAAAGTCAAATTAGCTTTTTGAAAAACTTTAATCTACCAGAAATAAAAGAAACTAATAGTTTTTCAAAAAATAAAAACTGGAAATTTCTTAAAAACTATAAAAACTCAATCTCTAACTTAAGATTAAACATTAACTTATACTATAAATTTTCAAATAAAATTCCACCAACGTACAATTGGTATTCTTTAAAAGAAAATAAAGAATTCGTGCCAAGTTTTACAAAAAAAATTTTTAGACAAGTATCATCTTTATTTTAATGAAAAAAAAATTTGCAATAATTGGTGCTGGTATAGCAGGGTTAACTCTAGCGAATTTTATAAAAAAAAACTCTGAACACGATTTCATGCTATATGAGAAACAAGAAAGCCTATCTCTAGATGAAGGTTACGGAATTCAACTCTCAACTAATAGTGTAAATATACTTAATTTAATTGGTTTCAGTAAAATAAATAATGATAAAATATTTCATCCAAAAGGAGTTGATTTTTATAATATTCAAAATAAAAAAATTTGTGATTTAGATTTAATGCAATTTAACACTAATAAGATTCAATATACTACCTTACAAAGATCTACTTTAATTGAATTTTTAAAAGACGATGTTTATACCCAACACTTACGGTTTGGAAAAAAAATAAAAGAAGTTTCAGAATTAAAAGGAAAAGTGCTTATTAAATTTGATGACAATACAAATGATCTTGTTGATATTGTAGTGGCTGCAGATGGTATCTTTTCTAATACTAGAACTTTTTTTGAAAAGAAAAAAAATGAACCAAAATTTAAAAAAGCTATCGCAATCAGAACAATTCTAAAATCGAAATCTGAACTAAATATAGATGAGGAAAAAATCAGTCTGATGATGGGTAAAAACTGTCATATAGTTATTTATCCTCTAAACAAAAATAAAGAACTTAATTTGGTTTCTATTATTAGAGATAAAAAATACAATCCCGACAATTTAAAGCCCTTGGTTGATAAAATAATTAGTCAAAACCCAAATTTGGAAAAAATTTTCAACGGTGATTTGAAATCTTGGCCTTTATATTTTACCCCACAAATACTTCCATCATCAAACAGTAAAGTGTTTTATATTGGGGATGCATTTAACGGTTTTCTACCGACATTAGCTCAAGGTGCGGGACAATCGATAGAAAGTGCTTACGAGTTATTTAATTTATTTAAAGAAGATAAGGCAGATGTTCAAAACACTTATTTCAAAGAGAGGTCAAAAAGAGCAAAAATAGTGAGAAAAAGATCAAATCTAAATTTTTTTGCCTTTCACTTTTCCAGCTCGATTATGCAAGCTATTAGAAACTTTTTAATAAAGTTTCTAGTAAAAAGAAGAAGTTTTATAGATTCTTATTTAGGCAGAGTGTATAAAAACTAGATTTTCTTCTCTGCAATAAATTTTTGTCTTAGACTATCGATTAAAACAGACGATCCATCGACATCATAATACCAATAAGTCCACCCATTACAACTTTCAGCACCTATTATTTTTGCTGCGATTTTATGAATTGATCCTTCAGTTTCTTTATACTTTAAACTTCCATCAGCCATTATTTTTGCATTTATTTTTTTTTTTGGATCAAACAAAGAGGTGCCTGGTTTAATTATTCCTAGTTCAACTAAAGAACCAAAAGGTATTCTTGGTTTTGCTTTATTACTTTCAATTGTATCAAGATAATCATCTTCAATTTTTGTTGCTTTATTAATTCTTTCTCTAGCTGCTAAAAAGTATTTTTTATCTTTTTCAATTCCATAATATTCTCTTCCTAATTTTTTTGCTACTACTGCTGTTGTACCAGTACCCAAGAATGGATCAAAAATAATATCACCTTTGTTTGTGGTAGCTAATATAATTCTGTGAAGCAACGCTTCGGGTTTTTGTGTAGAATGTATCTTTTTTCCATTTTTCTTTAATCTCTCTTTTCCATTACAAATAGGTAAAGTCCAATCAGATCTCATTTGCAAATCATCATTTAAACATTTAAGGGATTGATAATTAAAAGTGTATTTCGATTTTTTACTTTTTGATGCCCAAATTAAAGTTTCATGCGCATTAGTAAATCTCGTGCCTCTGAAGTTAGGCATTGGATTATTTTTTTTCCAAATGACATCATTAAGCAACCAATAACCCAAATTTTGTAAGTGATATCCTAATCGGAAAATATTATGATAGGAACCTATCACCCAAATACTTCCATCATTTTTTAAAATTCTTTTACATTCAATTAACCAAGCATTGCAAAAATCATCGTAATGTTTAAAACTATTAAATTCATCCCACTTATCATTTACTCCATTTACTTTACTTGAGTCTGGGCGTGTTAATTTTTTACCAATCTGCATGTTGTAAGGAGGATCAGCAAAAACTAAATCAAAAGTTCTGTCCGGGATTTTTTTCAATTCTTTTAAACTATCACCATTAAGAATTTTGTTAGAAAATTTAAGCATCAATAGATTCAACTATAAATTGAATTTAGCGTCAAATTATTTAAGAGAAAAAAAGAGTCTTCTTGTGTTAAAGATTCCTAACTCGACAATATATTGTGTACTGGTTTAAAACTTTTTCTGTGGTGTGCAGTTGCCCCAAATTTCTTCAAACCATCTAAATGCTCTTTAGTGCCGTAACCGAAATTTGTCTCCCAAGCGTAATTAGAAAATTTTTCAGATAGTCTTATCATAAATCTGTCTCGATAAACCTTTGCAATAATCGAGGCTGCGCTAATAACTTTAATTTTCTCATCTCCATTAATAATTGTTTTGTAATTTTTTAAGCCCCTAGGGGCAAAATTTCCATCTATTAAAGTCAAACTTGGTTTTACTGGAAGTTTTTCAATAGCTCTTTTCATAGAAAGCAATGTAGCTTGCAAAATATTTAAATTTAAGATTTCCTCAACCGACGCGGTACCTATCGCAAAATAAGAGTTATTTTTAATGTGTTTTGAAATTTCACCTCTTTTTTTAAATGATATTTTTTTTGAATCTTTAAGAAGTTTTAAGTTTATCCCTTTTTTTAAGATTACCGCAGCTGAAACAACAGGGCCTGCAAGACATCCTCTGCCAACCTCATCAACTCCAGCTGTCATTAATTCTTTCAACTAAATTTTTAGGTATCTTTTTTTTTCTTTAATCATTTTTAAATCGATCCAAGCAAATTTCTTTTGAGCAGGTTGTCTCATTAAAAATGCTGGGTGAAAAGTAATTATTACTGATGCTCTGCAGCTACCAAATTTTTTTTCGATCCATTTTCCTCTCATTTTTGAAATAACATTATTGCTTCCAATAAGTGCATTCATAGCTGTACTTCCAAGGAGAACCAGTATTTTTGGATTAATAATTTCAATATGTTTTGTTATAAAAGGCAAATATCTTTTAATCTCTTCATCTGTAGGCCTTCGATTTTCAGGAGGTCGATAGTTTATTATATTCGATATGTATACTTTTTCTCTATCTAAATTTATTGCAGCTAACATTTTATCTAATAACATTCCAGCTCTACCAACAAAAGGTAGACCTTCTTTATCTTCATGAGCACCTGGAGCTTCACCTATAAGCATTATTTTTGACTTGGGATTACCATCACAAAACACTAGATTTTTTGCTTGTTTTTTTAGATAACAATTTTTTATATTAATGATAGATTTTTTTAACAAGTCTAGTCTTTTGGATTTATCCTCTGAAATTTCAAAATTGTTCTTTTTATATCTGTTAATTGCCTTATTATTATAGATTAAATTATAATTAATCATTTTATAATATTGCATTAATTTTATTGAATGAGATATATTTTTTTTTAACATTAATATGAATATTTTAAAATATTTTATCAAGATTACAGGACATTTTTTATTTGTCATCATATTTATTTTTTTTTCCACATCACAAGCTAAAAATTTAGATAAATTCAATAATGCAGATAATATAGCTGATTACTTTTCTGGAATTCTTCTCTTAAATTCGAGTAAATATAACGACTCATTTAATCACTTTAAAAGACTTGATGGTCTTGAGGATAGTCATCGATCATTCTCATCAAATTATTTATACTCTCTTATAAATTCAGGTAATTTTAATCGTGCATTCAAATATTCAAAAAAACTTGATAGGGAAAATATAGATAATTTTGAAAGTAATCTGATACTAGGTATTTACTACCTTAAAAACTCAAAGTTTGATTTATCAAGTAATTATTTTTTAAAAGCAAAAAAAAGAAACCCAGGATTAATTTTGAATAATTACCTTGGTGATACTCTTTATATTTGGTCAAATTTACATAATGTTAGATTTGATCAAGCTATCAATAATCTAAACGAATTAGATGGTAGATTTGAAAATTTAAAAAAAATTCAAAATGTTTTCTTAAATTGTTTTTTTAATAACAAAGAAACTCAAAATTTATACAAAGAACTTATCTCGGATAAAAAAATCGATTTTTCTAGGTACAGTTATTTTTATGCTAAGTATTTAAATAGTATTGGTGAAAAAAAAATAGCAAAAAAGATAATCATCGATACATTAAAAACGTACCCAAGAAACTTATTACTAAACCAATACAAACTCGATTTGGAAAGACCAAAAGAAACTTTTGATTTTAATTGTAGAGAAAAAACACATGTCGTTGCTGAAATCATATACATAACCGCAAACGCTTTATCATCACAAACATTTTACAAATTATCAAATTTTTACTTAAATTTATCAAAATATCTTAACCAAGACTTTTTAGCATATGATACTTTACTTGCTGAAAATTTTTACAAAATAAAAGATTTTGATAAGTCAAAAAAAATTTATGAAAAACTGATTAATTATGGAAATGCTTTTAAGTGGTATTCAAATCAACAAATTTCAAGAATTTTAATTCAAGAGGAGCAAAAAGAAAAATCTCTTAAGTTGTTAAGCAAATCTTTTAATGAATTATCGAATAAAGGGGTCTATGAAACTTTTGATTATGCAGAGTTTTTAAAAAATAACGAAGAGTTCGATAAGTCTATAATACATTACACAAATATCTTGAATAAAATTAATGAACAACATCCATTATTTTCTGAGGCGACTGATGGTAGAGGAGTTGCCTACGAAAGAATTGGTAAATGGGACGAAGCAGAAAAAGATTTACTCGCCTCGTTAAAAGTTAACCCTGATCAAGCTTATGTTATAAATTATTTAGCTTATTCCTGGATTGAACAAGGTGTAAAAATCGAGAAATCTTTAAAAATGTTAGAAAAAGCGAACAAGCTTAAATCTAACGATCCTTTTATAATCGACTCATTAGGCTGGGCCTTATTTAAACTAGAAAGATATAAAGAGTCTAAAGATTATCTTCAATTAGCAGTAAAGTTAATGCCTGCAGATCCAATTGTTAACGATCACTATGGTGATGTTCTTTGGAAAAATGGAGAACGAATACAAGCAAGATATTATTGGAAATATGTTCTTAACCTAGAAAAAGCCGAAAATGATTTGAAAGATATAATTGAGAAAAAATTAGTTAAAGGCCTTTAAATCATGGTCCTAAAATCATACGCAAAAATCAACTTATTATTAAAAATAAACAGAAAGATGATCAACGGTCTACACGATATCCAGTCTATTTTTTGTTTAGTTAACTTATTTGATACAATTGACATAAGGAGGATAAAAAATAAATTTAAAGATGAAATTTATTTCAAAGGCCCATACTCAAAGCATGTTAAAGAATCTAATAATTCTATAAAAAAAATTTTAATAATAATGAGAAAAAGAAAATTAATTTCTGATTATTATCGAATAAATGTCATTAAAAAAATTCCAGTATTTGCAGGCTTAGGAGGGGGCACAAGTAACGCGGCTACAATTTTCAAATTTCTAGTGAAGAAAAAAATTAATAAAAAAGATTTGGATAAGATTGTAGATTATATTGGTTCTGATTTTAGACTTTTTCTTCAGAGGCAAGGATTTCTAAAAAATTTAAAATCAGTAATACCTTTTAACAAAAAATATAAATTTTATTTTTTAATAGTTTATCCAAAAATTAAGTGCTCAACTAAAAAGATTTACTCCAGAGTAAAAACTTTTTCAATTAAAGATATTTTTCCACTAAATAAATTAAATAATTGGAATTTTTTACTGAATTACATCACCTATTCTAATAATGATCTTCAATTAATTGTTGAAAAAAAATACCCTATAATCGGAAAATTATTGTTTGATATAAGTATTGAGAAAGGCTGTTATTTTTCAAAAATGACTGGTTCAGGATCTGCTTGTTACGGGCTATTCATTAATGAGAAAAGTTCAAAAGCCGCACTTAAATCACTAAGAAAAAAGTACCCAAAATTTTGGTTTTCAATTGCAAAAACTATTTAATTTTTAATATTTATGATATATCACTCACTTAATGATGGGGCATAGCCAAGCGGTAAGGCAGCGGTTTTTGATACCGCCATCCTAGGTTCGAATCCTAGTGCCCCAGCCATAAACTTATGTTAAATCTAAGTTTTAATTTCATAAAAAAAACTATAAGAAATATATTTCCTTTCTACAAAAATAGGGAATTAAAATTTATTTTTAATTTATTACATCAAGGATTTCCAAAAGAAAAAGTTGTTGCAAGATTTGTAGGTGGATGTGTTAGAAAATATCTTTCTGGTGAAAAAATAGATGATATTGATGTAGCTACTATTCTCACAGTAGATGAAATTAAAGATAGATTAAGTAAAACAAATTTAAAAGTAATTGATACCGGTCTCGAACATGGAACAATTACTGTTATTTCTAAAAAGTTTAAACTTGAGATTACCACTTTACGTAAAGATATTAAAACAGATGGAAGACATGCGATAATAAAATACACAGATGATTGGCAATTAGACTCAGAGCGCAGAGATTTTACAATTAACGCAATTTATTTAGATATAAATGGAAAAATTTTTGACCCTCAAATGGGTACAACAGATCTAAAAAATAAAAATGTTAAATTTATAGGAGATCCACAAAAAAGAATAGAAGAAGACTACTTGAGAATAATAAGATTTATAAGATTTAAGATTATGTATGATTTGCGAGTTGAAAAAACTACAATTGATGCAATTAAACAAAATCTGGATGGAATTAAACAGATTTCAAAAGAAAGAGTGCTTATAGAGTTATATAAAATATTAGAGCTTAAAGGTTTTTTAAATATAAATGAAAGTAGTGACTTAAAAGAGATATTTAGAATTATATTTCCTGAGTTTTTGTATATTGACAGGTTAAAAAGATTTAAAAAAGTTTATAATTTGCCTCATATAGATAGAGATATTTTACTGGCAGTTCTTTTAATCGATAATAAAGCTAATCACGAATATTTTTTTCATAAATATAAAATTTCCAAAAAAATTCAAATATACTTAGAAAAAATTTCATTAAATCTTAAAAAACTAGAAAGCAATAGAAATTTTTTTTACTTAGATCTTCTTAAAAATATTTATAAAAATGGAAAAAACCATATGATGGCATTAAATTTGATAAATTACTCAACCAACTCAAAAATTACATCAAGTGAATTTTCAAAACTTTTAAAAAATATTTTAAAATCAAAAGTACCAAAGTTTCATATAAACGGTGACTATTTAAAACGAAATGGAATGAAAGAGGGAACTTCATTAGGAAAAGTTTTAACAACTATTGAGGATGAGTGGATTGAAAATAGATTTAAAATTTCAAATAATAGAGTGAAAGAATTAATTAAACTTTATTCAAATTAAATATATTCTACCTCTAAAATTTCGAAATTTCTTTCTCCAGCCGGAGTATTAACACTTATAATTTCACCTTTATCTTTTCCTATAAGCGCTTTACCGATAGGACTTTTAAAAAAAATTAAATTTTTTTTGATATCCGCTTCATCCTGGCCCACTAATCTATAAGAGATCGTTTTGTTAGCATCTAAATCTCTGACTTTTACAGTTGATCCAAAAATAACTTTCCCGTTATTTTCAATTTTTGTTACATCAATTACATTTGCTCTGGCAATTAAGTCGTTAATTGCAATTACACGACTTTCAATTAGTGCCTGCTGCTCCTTAGCTGCATGGTATTCCGCATTCTCTTTTAAATCACCATGAGATCTAGCTTCAGCTATAGATTCAACGACTTTTGGTCTTTGAATATTTTTTAAATCTTCGAGCTCCGATTTTAAATTTTTAAGCCCGTTGACTGTAATTGGTTCTTTATCCATAATTATTTCCATTTAGCCTCAGGCGGGAGTGACATTAAAATTGAATCAATATTTCCCCCTGAATTTAAACCAAACTTTGTACCTCTATCATACAAAAGATTAAACTCAACATATCTGCCTCTTTTTAATAATTGTTTTTCTTTATCTTTTTTTGTCCAGTTTGATTTTTTTTTTCTATTAATTACTTTTTTAGAAATATCTATAAAAGCTAAACCAAGATCTCTTACGAATTTAAAATTTTTAAACCAATCTTTGGTTTCATAATCAAAAAATATACCTCCTATGCCTCTAACTTCTTGACGATGAGGTAAGTAAAAATATTCATCACACCAATTCTTAAATTTCTTATAATTCTTATTATTCTGCTCACAAACTTCTTTTAAACTATTATGTATAATTTTTTTTTCTTTTAGATCTTTATGACTTGGAGTAACGTCCATACCTCCTCCAAACCACTCTTTAGATGTGCTGATAAACCTTGTATTAAAATGAATAGCAGGTATTTTAGGATTTCTCATATGTGCTACAACTGAAACTCCTGAGGCCCAATACTTACCGTTTTTTTTTGCACCTAAAATTTTTGACCTAAATTGTTTAGGAAATATTCCTGAAACAGTAGATTTGTTGACCCCAACTTTTTCAAATATTCTTCCATTTTTTAAAAGCATTGATGTCCCTCCACCTTCTCTTTTTTTCTTTTTCTTCCATTCTCTTTTCGAAAATTTAATTTTTTTATTCTCTAATAATTCAAATTCTTTACAAATTTGAGTTTGTAAATACGAAAACCAACTATCAGCTATTTTTTTTTTAAAATCAGATTTTATCATTACAATTCAAATAAAAAGTTATTTTGTCTTAGAGCCTCTGATGAAACAATAGCTACACTTGTAACAACATTAAGTGACCTAGCTTTTTTGTTCATTGGTATTTTAATTTTATTTATAATTGTTTTATGCAATTTTTCTGGAACACCCGCACTTTCTCTTCCGAATAAAAGAATATCATTTTTTTTGAATCTAAACTTATGATATAATTTTTTTGTCTTCGTCGTCATTAATATTATTCTTGATTTTTTATTATTTTCCAAAAAATTATCATAATCTTCATATCTAAAAATCTTGCTCAAATTCATATAATCCATTACTACTCTTTTAAATCTGTTGTCATTTAAATTAAAGCCACAAGGCTCGATAATGTGAATTTTCAAACCTAAACAAGCACCTAGTCTTATAATTGCTGCAGTATTTTGAGGTATATCGGGTTTATAAAGTGCAATGTGCATTATTTAAGCTTAATTTATGTGTCATTCTGACCCTAGAATTTTTAAAATATGGTTTTATCTAATAATTATATTATAAGCACTTACATAAATGAGCAAAGAAGAAAAAAAAGTAAATCGAAGAGATTTTTTATTTACAGCTAGCTATACCGTCGGCGCAGTGGGTGTGGGAGCTGTTATATGGCCGATGATAGACCAAATGAATCCCGACAAGGCTCAACAAGCTTTGGCGACCACAGAAGTTGATATAAGTCAAATTGAACCAGGTAAATCTATAACTGTTTTATGGAGAGGAAAGCCTGTTTTTCTCAAAAGAAGAACACCAGAAGAAATAGCCGAAGCCAGATCTGTTAACCTGGACGATTTGCCAGATCCACAAAAGGACGAAGAAAGAGTAAAAGAGGGCAAAGACGAATGGTTAGTAATGCTAGGAGTTTGTACACACTTAGGATGTGTCCCATTGAAAGATAAAGGAGATTATAATGGATGGTTTTGTCCTTGTCACGGTTCACATTATGATGTGTCCGGAAGAATAAGAAAAGGACCGGCACCAACGAATATGGAAATTCCAAAGTTTGAATTCGTAGATACTAACACAATAAAAATAGGATAAAAAAATTATGAGCGACCAAGAATATACACCTAAATCAAAAGCTGGAAAGTGGTTTAATGATAGATTGCCACTTTTAACTCTTGGTGCACATCTTACTGATTATCCTACACCAAAAAATTTAAATTACTGGTGGACTTTTGGAGGAATTTTAACTTTTTGCCTGATTACACAAATTGTTACTGGAATAGTTTTAGCTATGCACTATGTGGCCCATGCTGATTTAGCTTTTGCAAGTGTTGAACATATTATGAGAGATGTTAATTATGGGTGGCTTATTAGATACATTCATAGTAATGGAGCATCCATGTTTTTCCTAGCAGTTTATATTCATATTTTCCGATCACTATTTTATGGTTCTTACAAGTCTCCAAGAGAAGTAATTTGGATAATAGGATTAATGATTTACTTATTAATGATGGCTGCAGCTTTTATGGGCTACGTTTTGCCATGGGGTCAAATGAGTTTTTGGGGTGCGACTGTAATAACAAATCTATTTAGCGCTATACCTTTAGTCGGAGACAGTATAACAACTTGGCTTTGGGGAGCATACTCAGTTGATAATCCTACGCTCAATAGATTTTTTAGCTTACACTACCTTATACCATTCTTGATTTTAGGTTTAGTAGTGCTGCACATTTGGGCGTTACATGTACCAGGAAATAATAATCCAGTTGGAATCGACATCGAAAAACCATCAAAAGATACAGTCCCATTTCATCCTTATATTACAATTAAAGATGCTTTTGCTCTTTTGGTATTCATGATTATATTTGCTGGATTTGTATTTTTTACACCTAATGTTTTAGGTCACTCAGACAATTATATTCCGGCAAATCCATTAGTTACCCCAGCACATATAGTTCCTGAATGGTACTTACTTCCGTTTTATGCGATTTTAAGATCTGTACCAGATAAGTTAGGCGGAGTTATTTTAATGTTTAGTGCGATATTTATTTTATTTGTTTTACCTTGGTTAGACACTTCAAAAGTAAGATCTGCAGTTTTTAGACCTATTTATAGACAGTTCTTTTGGATACTGGTTATTGATGTCTTAATGTTGGGTTATGTTGGGGCAATGCCAGCAGAGGGAATTTATTTAGTATTAGCTAGAGTGGGAACTATTTATTATTTTTTACACTTTATAGTAGTTATGCCTGTTGTCGGTTACTTAGAAAAAACTGAACCTATTCCCATGAGTATTTCAGAGCCCGTGTTATCTGGAGGTGCCGATCCATCAATAGCTAGGAAGGTTAATGATAAAGCCTAAATATAAATTATTTTTTTTAACTTTTTTATTAATAGCATCATATTTAAGACCATTACAAAGCGCCGAAATGATTGACCCTATTAAAGTTGATTGGAGTTTTAAGGGTTTGACAGGTACATTTGACAGAGCTGCATTACAAAGAGGCTTCCAAGTTTATAAAGAGGTCTGTGCTTCATGTCACTCTATGCAATATCTAAGTTATAGGAACTTAGGCCAGCCAGGTGGACCTGAATTTTCAGAGCAAGAAGTTAAAGCTATAGCTGCTAGTTTTGAGATTGAAGATGGACCAGATGCTCAAGGTGAGATGTTTACAAGACCAGGTAGACCAGCAGACAAATTTAAAAATCCATATCCTAATGTTCAAGCCGCTACAGCTGCTAATGGTGGTGCTTACCCCCCAGATATGTCAGTTTTAGTAAAGGCAAGAAAAGGCGGAGCGAATTATATTTATTCAGTTTTAGTTGGATATGAGGACCCACCTCCAGGAGTAAACTTGGATGATGGTGTATATTATAATAAATATATGGTTGGGAACAAGATTAAGATGCCAAATAATTTAAGTGATGGATTAGTTGAGTATTCGGATGGAACAGAGTCAACTGTGGATCAGATGGCTAAAGACGTTACAACTTTTTTAGCTTGGGCAGCAGAGCCTGAACTTGAAGAACGACATAAAACTGGAGTAAAAGTTATTATTTATTTGATACTTTTAACTATCTTAGTCTATTTGAGTATGAAAAAAATTTGGTCAAGGATTGACACGGAAGTATAATACGTCACCATCTTTGACAATGTAATCTTTTCCCTCAATTCTTAGTTTTCCATTTTCTTTACATTTTTCTGCACTACCAAATTTAATAAAATCCTCACAAGATACCGCTTCCGCTCTAATGAAATTTTTCTCGAAGTCTGTATGAATTACACTTGCAGCTTTAGGAGCTAGAGTATTCTTTCTAATAGTCCAAGCTCTACTTTCTTCTGGCCCAGATGTAAAAAAAGTATTTAAATTTAATAAATCATAACCTTCTTTTATCAATCTATTTAATCCTGTTTTGTTCAAACCAATTTCTTGCATGAAAGTTTCTTTTTCATTCTTGTCTAAGCCAGAAAGCTGGTCTTCTATATCGGCACATATATTTAAAATTTTTTCACCAGAATACTTACTTTGAACTTGTTTTGTATGTTGATTCCCCTCTGATAAATTTTCTTCATCAACATTACAAACAATTATTTTAGGCTTGATACTTAATAAACCAGCGCTTGTTAAAATTTTCTCCTCCTCAAGGTCATTAATCTTTACCTCTTTACCATCACTTAACAGCTTTGATTTTTCCTCTAAAATAGATATTTCTTTTTCAGTAAGTAATTTTTTTTTTGATTTATCCAGTTTTCTATTTATTACATCTAAATCTGAGAGAATAATCTCAGTTTTAATGATTTCGAGATCATCTGCAGGGCTTATTTTTGAATTAACATGAGAAATTTTTTCAGAGTCAAAACACCTTACCAAGTGAATAATAGCGTCCACCTCTCGGATGTGTGATAAAAACTTATTTCCAAGTCCTTCCCCTTTCGAAGCACCTTTGACTAAACCAGCAATATCAACAAAAGTGATATTAGCGTAAATTTTTTTTTTTGAATTGGATAATTTAGATAATTGGTCAAGTCTATTATCAATTACATCCACTATACCAATATTTGGATCAATAGTGCAAAAAGGGAAATTGGCAGCTTCCGCATTTTTTGAGGCGGTAAGTGCATTGAATAAGGTTGATTTGCCGACATTAGGCAAACCAACTATTCCACATTTAAATCCCATTAAGATTCTGATTAACTTTACTAGAGAACAGATCCATCTTTTTATCTATTAGAGTTGGTATTTGTTTTACTATATTCTCAGTAATTTCTTTTATTCTTTCTTCTTCATCCTCTTTAAAATCCTCTAGAACGTGATTATTTACCTTTTTTTTTTGTTTTGGATGACCTATTCCTATTCTTACCCTTGAGTAATCTTTACCTATAAACTTATCAATTGACTCAATACCGTTGTGACCAGCGCTACTACCTCCAAATTTAGCTTTTACCTTACCAAAATCAATATCCATATCATCATGAAAAACGATAACGTCCTTAGCATCAATTTTAAAATAATCTATTAATTCTTTAATAGCAGTTCCAGAATTATTCATAAAAGTTAGAGGTTTTATCGCGTAAATTTTTTTTTCATCAATACTTCCTGTAGTAAGTAAACCTTTAAATTTTGGTTTTTGTTTAGACAGTTTGAAATGAGAATTTATGGCATCAATTATTTTGAAACCAATATTATGTCTCGTATTTGTATAAGTTGAGCCTGGATTTCCTAATCCAACAAGTAAAAGCATATTAATTATTTCTTTTCTGCAGGTTTCTTTTCAGAGGGTTTCTTTTCCTCAGATTTTTTCTCTGTTGCTCCATCTTTTGCCTTTTCATCTTTTTTAGAACCTTCTCCGTCTTTACCGACTGCTTCGGTTCCTTCTGCCGCAACTTCACCCTCTACACCTTCAGCAGAAGTTTCCTCTACAGGTTTTTCAGGTTCTTTTATAACAGTCGGTGCGGCGACTGTTGCAACAACGAAGTCACGATCAGTTATAGTTGGAATGACACTCTCTGGGAGTTTTACTGAGGAAATTTTTATACTTGTGCCTATGTCGGTTCCAGATAAGTCTACTATTATTTCATCGGGAATTGTCTCAGCTGGGCATGTTAACTCTACTTTTCTTCGTACAATATTTAATACTCCACCTCTCTTCAATCCTGGTGAATCTGGATGATTAATGAATTTTACTGGAATTTCTAAAACAATCTTTTTACCAGATACTATTCTCATAAAATCAATATGAATAGGTTCCTCAGAAACAACATGAAAAGCCACATCTCTTGGTATAACTTTTTCCTTTTTTCCATCAACCTCAAGTTCAATTACCCGGGAAAGAAAAGTTTCAGAGTTAATAATTGTTGAAAAGTCTTTTTTGCTTACAGATATATTTTGATTTGGATCTTTTCCGCCGTATAAAATGGCAGGTATCAATCCGTTAGCTCTAAGTTTACTATTGGAGCCAGAAGATAAACTTTCTCTTTTTGTTGCTTTAAGGCTACTCATAATTTAATTGAATTGCGTATATAACCCATGATCTTTACCAAAACAAGTATTAATTAAATAAATCTGACACAGAATTAGAATTAGCTATTCTTTTTATAGCTTCTGACATTAGTGAGGCAATAGATAACACCTCAATTTTATTATTATTTTTTATCTTTTGGGCATTATCTATTGTGTCCGTAATAACTAATTTTTTTATTTTTGAATTTTTTATCTTTTTAACTGCATCACCACTTAGAACTGCATGAGTAATAAATACGTAAACTTCATTTGCTCCACTTTTTTTTAATGCCTCTACGGCATTAACAATTGTGCCCCCGCTATCAATTATATCATCCACAATTATGCAAGTCTTATTTTTTACGTCTCCAATTATATTCATGACTTCTGATTTCCCTGGAGACGGTCTTCTTTTATCGATAATTGCAAGATCTGCTTTTATTCTAGTAGCTAACGCTCTAGTTCTTGCAACACCACCCACATCAGGTGAAACACAAATAAGTTTTTTTGAGTTAAATTTTTTTTTTATATATTTTGCAAATAAAGGAGCAGTGTATAAATTGTCAACTGGCATATCAAAAAATCCTTGAATTTGACCAGCATGCAGGTCAACAGTAACAACTCTAGTTGCACCTGCATTAGAAATTAAATTTGCTAAAACCTTTGCAGAAATTGAGGTTCTAGGTGCAACCTTTCTATCTTGCCTTGCATAACCAAAATAAGGTATCACAGCAGTTATTGTTTTAGCCGAGGATCTTTTTAATGCATCAATCACAAGTAAAAGTTCCATAATATTGTCGTTTGCTGGATTAGAAGTTGACTGAATTACAAAAACACTATTCCCTCTAATATTTTCATTTATTTCAATATAAATTTCCCCATCAGCAAACCTT
>CACHFP010000002.1 GCA_902579115.1 uncultured Pelagibacteraceae bacterium
GTACGACGGAAATACTGGTTTAGATCCGTTAGATCATGCAATCAATAATGCTAAAAACTACGGCTGGTCGCATCATATTGAAAGACTTATGATATTGGCAAACATAATGAATCTTTGTGAGATAAATCCTAAACAAGTTTACAAATGGTTTATGGAAATGTTCGTAGACTCATCTGACTGGGTAATGGCGCCAAATGTTTACGGAATGGGATTATTTAGTGATGGTGGAATATTTGCAACGAAACCTTATATTTGTGGATCTAGTTATTTTCTTAAAATGATGCATTTTAAAAAAGGTCCATGGTGCGATGTAATGGACGGATTATATTGGAAATTTATAGATAGACATAAAAAATTCTTCTTAAAAAATCCGCGTCTTGCAATGATGGTAAGAATTTCTGAAAAAATGAATAAAGAGAGAAAAACAAGAATTTTTAAAGCTGCCAATAATTTTATAAAAGAAAATACTAATGGTTAAAGTTTTTTTTAATAATTCATGTAATATTTGCAGAGCCGAAATCAATCATTACAAAAAACATAGCGATAACAGTCTTGAGTGGATAGATGTAACTACTAGTGAAGAAGCTCAGAAAATTACTTCAAAATCTTATAAAGAACTTTTAAGAAGAATGCATGTTATACAAGATGGTAGAGTAATTGATGGAGCAGAGTCTTTTTTAATAATTTGGAAAAATGTTCCTAAGTATAATTTTTTATATAAAATATTTAAAATTAAACCTTTATTTTTTATATTAAATATTTTTTATGAGATTGCGGCTTATTTTCTATTTATAAAAAATAAACACCTTCTGAAGAATGAAAAAAGCTAATTTACCTAAAAAAACTTGTCCAGTTTGTAATAAACCTTTTGCATGGAGAAAAAAATGGAGACTAAATTGGGAGAAGGTAAAATATTGTTCGAAAAAATGTTCTTCTAAATAAATTATTGTAAATTAAAACTAGTTAAAATTTTAGGAATATTATTTTTAAAATTAAAGTATCCTTTATTAGAAAATTGCCAAGAAAATCTATCTTCCTCACACAAAATAAAATTTAATTCTAAATTTCGCTTTTTTCTTATAGTATTTAAATAAGAATAATTCTCTCCAATGCTTGGGTGAATGATATCAAAAGAGTTAATTTCATCAGTCAGAGTTTTGAATTTTTCTTCATCTATGATCTGTAGATTTTCAAATCTTTTTTTTTGATCGTTAATTAGCTTTGACTTATAATCTAGTACCTTTTGTCCGAGCTTTAGCTTTCGAGCATCATTACTTAGCAAAACTAAGTAAATATTTTTATATTTTTTTAAATCTTTATTTTCTAAATTTAATTCGTTCTCAAAAAGTAATAAATTTTCATTTAAATTATCTTCTGTAATAAAATTAAGTGGATTTAATTTATATTCTCTTTTATCTGTTAAAGATAAAGCGTTCTCATTTAATTTAACATTCTTATATTTATTATTAGTAAATTTGCTTATGTTCCATGATTGAGCAATGTAGTGCTTTCCTTTAGTTTGAAGTCCAGCAACCCATCTCCAACTTAAAGTGTTAGAGGCAGCATCGCCATCATACAAGTGTTTCATAAAAAACTCTGCTCCTTTTTGCCAAGGTAGATTTAAAGTAAATATCCAAATGCTTGCAAACCACATTCTTGTATGATTATGTAAATAATTATTTTCTTTAAGCTCTTTTACCCAATCATTAAAACATTCAATTTGAGTTTCACCGTTAATTGCCTTTTTACAACTTTCATCTTCCTTTAATCCTTTTAAATCTTCTATAAAGTCAGTCCAAACTTGAGGTCTAAGTTCCAACCAACCTTTCCAATAAACTCTCCAAAATATTTCTTGTAAATATTTTTCAACTTTTTGATATGGAAACTTTGCTAAAACTTTTTTTGCAACTTCATATTCAGTTATTAATCTGTGAGAGATATAAGGTGATAAGCAAGATACATTTGATTTGTCTTTTGGCCCTAAATCAAAATTTCTTTTGAAACTATAATTTGCTAATTCACTGTTTATAAAAGCATCTAACTGTTTTAAAGCTCCCTCTCTTGAAATTTCGAATTTCATTAGTCTTCGTCATCCCTCCAGCCATCAATAAACAGTTTCCAGCATGCAAAAGATACACTAACTATTCCAACGCAAAATCCTAAAAGAACCCCGTTATGTTTTCCTAAATAAATTGTACCGTAATGAGTGCTAAGTATTGGTGGTAATACTAATATTGCACCAATAATTAAGTATCGAATTGCAAAAGGTGGTCTTTTCAAATTGAATTTCCTTGATCAAGAGGCATTGAAACTGCTGTAGTAAACCAACAATTTTTACAATTTTCCTCATTACCTTTGCTTACATGCCATTCATAAAAAAATTGTTGCTTCTCATCGGTTAAAACTTTTACTCCATAAACAAATTTGTTTTCACTGTTCGTAATTAAATCTATCTTATGTGAAAAATGGTTTAACAATATTCTATAATGAACATCGTAGAGCATAATTCTAAACCTGGGATATGGGCCAGTCATTTTTTTGTTATCAGGATGAGCAAATATCCATGTTTGTTTTATGCCGTTATCTTTATCATCATTATTTTTTAAAGCATCTAATTGTATTTTAATAACGTCATAAGCAGATAAATTTTCAGCTGGTTTTATCATTTCTGCATTTGTTGAACTAACAAAACCCGCGAAAAAAATTACTAAAATTATTTTTTTTAGTTCCATATTTCTCTCAAGGTGTCTTCTCTTTTACACGCCTTTTTATACATTAGGTATCGAATAAAGTTTTTCTCATAATAATCTTGGTGATAATCTTCCGCTTGGTAAAATTCCTCAAATTTCCATACTAATGTAACAATTTTTTTATCAAATTTCTTTTCTAAATTTTTAAAGGATTTATTAATAAATTCTTTTTCTAGTTGATTTTGATAAAAAATTACTGATCTATAGCTTTTTCCTTTGTCGCAAAATTGACCTTCTGAGTCGAAGGGATCTATATTTCTCCAAAAAATATTAAGTAATTTTTCAAAATTTACTTTGTTTGGATCATAAGTTATTTCTAAGGCTTCTACATGGCCTGTATCTTTATAAACAACATCATGGTATGTAGGATTTTTTAAATGTCCACCTGAATAACCTGAAACCGTTGATAAAACACCTTCAACTCCATCAAAGGACTCCTCCATACACCAAAAGCATCCTCCAGCAAAATACACCTTTTTAAAATTTTTTGAATGAGCAGACGTGCTTATTAAGAAAATTAATATCATAAATAAATATTTTTTCATATTTTAATGATATATTAATTTTTATGGAAAACGATGATCATATTGTCATAGACAATAACAAAGATACTGCAGATAATATTTGCGAAGAATGTAGAAAAGAAGACGAAAGTGTAAAACAAAACTTAATTATGCATAGCAACAAAATTTGTAACAGTTGCAACCTTTCAAAAAGAATTTTTCCTCTTTAAAGACCTTTAAATAACACAATTATTAAAAATAGAAAGAATGCTTGAACGAGCCAAGAAACTACAACAACTCCAAATGCTTTCCAAAGGCTATCGTAGTCTAATGCAGATTTTACTGCAACAACCATACAAGCTAGCATCCAAAACGCTGAACCGATGAATGTTACTGTCATTAATTCTGGTGTGACACCAAAGACTCGAATTAATCCTGGTGCGCTTGAAAACCCTATTGTTCTTAAAAGTTCACCGTGATCACTTTTAGTTTTAATGTCCCCAAAAAGTTTTACGCCAACAAAATAAATTATATAAGCCCATACATACCAACTTAGAAGAGAAAGCGCAGGAGCAATTAAAAAATTTGAAGCTCCTAAATGTAAAGATCCAACTCCGGCAGCAAGACTTGATAACACAACGACTATTCCTGCTTGAAAAGTTGCTTTTTTGTCTTTTTCAACTTCTTCGTAAAGATCTAAATCTATTTTGATAGCTCTAAAAACTCTATTTATAAATAAATTTATCATTTTTTCGTAAAAGGTTTTAGTAATCTCAGAATCTTGTTATGTAAAGCTTTATTAGATGAAGCTATTATATTTCCTCCTAATTCTGCGGGTTCATTTTTCCAGTTAGTTACAATTGCACCTGAATTTTTAATAATGGGTATTAAAGGCAAAATATCATAAGGCTTTAGATTAGCTTCTATTACAGCATCTACTGTTCCTTCAGCTAATAAACAATAATTTAAAGCATCAAACCCAGCTAACCTAAATGACCATCCAAATTTTTTTATAACTTTTCTTTGTCTTTCATAGCTTAAGGTTCCATGAAAGTTTCCAATAATTTTTATTGTTTTTAAATTACTATTAGTAGAGGATTTAATAATTTTTTTTTTATTATTTTTAAAAATATAGGATTTTTTTTGATCATTTATATAAAATTTATTTAATTCTGGAAAATTTGCTAAACCAATTTCCGATTTTTCGTTAAAAGAAAGGCCTATTAAGTTGGACCAAGTTGGCGCTCCAATTACAAACGCCCTTGTACCATCTATTGGGTCGATTGACCATTGAAAGTGATTATCAGACTTTTTATCATCAAACTCTTCTCCAATGATAGAATCGTTTGGGAATTTTTTTAGGATTAATAATCTTATATATTTTTCTAAAGATTTATCTAAATTAGTTACCGGATCAAAATCTTTCTTATTTTTTGATTTATTGTTTACTTTAATACCAGATTTTGATTTTTTTTTGTAAAATGAATTTAATTTTGTAGGTAGAGACTTTAAAAAAATAAAAGTTTTTTTGTAGTTCATGCGTGTATATAGCTTAATTTAGTTTAAAATAAAAATATTAAAATTTAAAACTAAAGCGTAAGCGCTCCATAAAAAATAAGGGACCATTAGAGAAAAACTAATCTTATCCTTCAAATAATAAATTTTCATTAGGAGAACTATAAATATGAGAATTATAACTAAATCTAGTAATGCTAGTCCTATTTGATGAAAACCAAAAAAAATAATACTCCAAATCATATTAAAGAAGATGTGTAAAAAATATAAATTTAAAATTTTATTATCATAATAATTTATCCAAATACGCCAAATTGCTACTGACATTAAGATATATAAAGTTGTCCATACAGGTCCAAACACCCAGCTTGGAGGATTAAAGCTTGGAAGAATTATCTGAGAATACCAAGGCTCTTTAAAAGTAGCAGTAGTAAATCCACCAATTCCAGATGCTAAAAATGTTATTAAAAGAATGAATGTAAGAGATAAATATTTATTCTTAGTCATAAATTAAGGTATAACTAATTTATGTCTGAAAATCAGAAAAAAATATGGATTACAGGTGCAAGTAGTGGAATTGGAAAAGCAGTAGCAGAAAAATTTGCTAACGAAGGATGGAAAGTTGCTGTATCAGCAAGAAGAAAAGAGCTTTTGGATGATTTAGCTAAACATAACAACATAAGTTCATTTCCCTTAGATGTAACTAACCGGTCCCAAATAAATAATGTATTTAATGACATTTTAAATGTCTTTGGAGACATTGACATTTGTTTATTCTCCAGTGGTACTTATGAACCAAAAGACGAACAAAATATAGATCCAGATAAGATTAAAAATGTAATTAATGTTAATTTTTTTGGGGTTATTGATTGTGTAAAAGTTGTTGAAGATTATTTTAAAAATAAGAAATCTGGACACATTTCAATAGTTTCTTCGATTGCAGGTTACAGAGGTCTTCCAAATTCAAATGGTTACGGTCCGTCAAAAGCTGCTCTAACTAATTTCAGCGAAAGTATTTACTTTGATTTTAAAAAATTTGGAGTGAGAGTCTCAGTTGTATCACCAGGTTTCATCAAAACTCCCTTGACCGATAAAAATGAGTTTCCTATGCCATTTTTAAAAACTCCTGAATACGCCGCAGATAAAATTTATAATGGCTTGGTGAATGGAAATGCTTTTGAAATTCATTTTCCAAAAGGATTAACTTTAACTTTAAAATTTTTAAGAATATTACCTTATAGACTTTATTTATTTTTAGTAGATAAACTTGTCAAACGATAATTAAAGAAGAGAGTTAACGTATTCCCAATTGATTAATTTATCAAAAAAATTTTCTAAATAAGCCGGTCTTTTATTTCTGTAATCTAAATAATATGAGTGCTCCCACACATCACAACCTAATATAGGTTTCATATTGTGAATTATTGGGTTTTCAGCATTTGGTAATTTAGTAACTATAAGTTTATCCTCTTTTAGAGACAACCAACACCATCCAGATCCAAACTGAGTAATTCCAGCGTTAATAAATTCCTCCCTAAATTTTTCAAAACTTCCAAAATCTTGTTTAATCTTATTTTCAAGTTTAGATGGAACATTTCCTCCGCCATTAGGTTTCATACACTTCCAAAAAAGATTGTGATTCCAGTGCTGGCTTGCATTATTAAAAATTCCTGCTTTTTTTTCGTTTGATGATTTTTTAATTATATCTTCCAAAGACAATTTTTCATATTCAGAACCTTTTATAAAGTTATTTAGATTTGTAATATATGTTTGATGATGTTTACCATGATGTAAATCCAAAGTTTGCTCTGACATTATTGGAGAAAGAGCTGAATTACTGTAATCTAGTTTAGGAAGCTCAAACATATCAATCTTTTACAAACATTACGGTTAACTCAGCTACTTTAATTCCAAACTTTGTCATTGTCGCTCTGTTTATTGCCACACGATCATCCTGCATGAAGATCCAATCATCAAAAGTAATTTTAATATTTTTGCCTTTAACCGGTACCAGCAATACATATTCGAATTTAAAAGCTGGACCATATGAATATCCTTTAGCTGTTCCAACTACATCAGAGGCTGTTCCCTCATAGTTATGTTCATCAATTTTTTTAATAGTCCATTGACGAGTTTGTCTTTCTCCATCATTCCAATCAAAAACTTCGTCTAAAATTAATTGAGAACCATCCCATTTTCCGTTTAAATCAGCTTTAAATTGTCTTGTAACTTTTCCAGATCTATTTTGTAATACTCCCCAAGCTTTGACATTACCCGATAAATAATTTTCGATGACTAATCTTGGTTTTTGATCTTTAAAATCTGTCGGTTTCATTTTATTTGCACATCCTGTTGTTAAAATTAGTAAAAATAGTACTATAAATTTTTTCATGACGAATATCTATTAGACATAGAGAATTGAATCAAGTTAATGTTTCTAGACTTGAAACCGCCTTCACAATAAGATAAGTAGAATTCCCACATACGCTTGAAATATTCATCAAAACCAAGTGGGCTAATTTTTTCCCATGCACTTAAAAAATTTTTTCTCCAAGTTGCTAAAGTTTTGGCATAATCGTCGGAGTATGTATTAATTTTTTCTAGTGTTAGGTCGTTTTTTTTAATTAGATTTTCCATAAATTGAATTGAGGGTAAAAACCCGCCTGGAAATATATATTTTTGAATAAAATCCTCATTTGCTCTATATCTTTCAAATAAGTCATCTTTTATCACGATGCCTTGAATTGCAGCAGTTCCCCCGTAATTAAGAACATTTTTAATTATACCAAAATATTGGTCCATATATTTTTCACCAACAGCTTCTATCATTTCTATTGAAGCTACGTGATCATATTTTTCCTTGAGATCTCTATAATCTAAAAATTTAACATTAACTTTATTGTTTAGCCCTGAGTTGAAAATTTTCTTTTTAGTAAATTCATATTGATTTTTAGAAATCGTGATACAGTCTACACTCACATCGTAATTTTTAGCTAAAAATTCAGCAAATCCGCCCCAACCACACCCTATCTCTAAAACTTTGTTTCCATCTTTAATATTCATTAAATTTATAAGCTCTTGAAATTTATTTCTTTGAGCAATTTCTAAATCATCTTTCTCGTTTTTATAGACTGCGCTCGAATAAGTAAGAGATTTATCAAGCCACAACGAAAAAAATTCATTCCCTAAATCATAGTGTTTTGAAATATATTTTTTACTTTTGGATTTTGTATTTGATGCAAATATTTTTTTTAGAAAATTTTTGATTTTTTGTAATTTTAAACTTCCTGAAAAAGAATAGATTGTATTAATATTTCTTGCTGTAAGTTCGATTAAATTTGTTAAATTTGAGGAATAAAAATCTTTTTTCATGTGAGCTTCACCTAAAGCTGAGCTTCCACCCATAATAACATTTAGGTAAAAATTAGGTTTATTAATTTTGATATCTGAAGATAATTTACTCTCTAAGTCACCAAAATGAAAAACTTTTTCATCATAATTTATTAGCTTAAGATTTCCTTGTGAGATTTTTTTTAATTTATTTAGGACGAATCTTTCCGAAATTTTTATTAAACTCATTAATATTCCTCGTAACTTAAATTATTTTTTAATTTAGTATTTCTTTTTCTATATATTGCCCCTTTTTTCCATAAAAGTAATGCTTCAAAATGTATCGAACTAATAATTTTAATTGTCATTAAAGGATACTTAAAAAAGTTAAGCATGAGTTGTTTTGGGCTGAATTCTTTTCTTTCTCCTGTTTGGGTAGCTGTTAAAACTGTTCCTATCGAGTCTGTTTGTTTTATAAGGACTGAGAGTTTATCATTGGGGTTAAGTAATTTAAAATTATAGTAAGTTTCCATATCCATAAATGGTGAAACGTAAAATTTTTTTTTGCATTTTTGGACTATTTCTTCATTATCTTTAATTTTAAAAATATACGTGTGCTGCTCATTAAAAGTATTTTTTACTTCGTAAAAAATTGCTTTCAATTTATTATCTTCGTAGCAGTAAAAAATGCTTAAAGGGTTGAACACATAACCAAAAATTCTTGGATAACAAAGTATTTTAACTTTATTAATCTCACCTTTTATATTGAGCTTGCTAATGTTTTTAAGTACCCATTCTTTTAAATCGCTTCCGTCGCGTTCTCCATGATCTTTGTCATAAAAGCTGAAAATGTTAAATTTATTATGAGAGAAAATATTAATTGAACTGTCTAATTGATTGATTTCATCTAAATCAATTAATAACGAAAAAGTTTTATATTTTAAAAAATGTCTTACAGGTTTAAATCTTGTATGAGTTATTTCACCGTTATAAATACAGGAGTTCATCAAATTTTAAAATTATTTATCAAATCTATAGACGATTTTAATCCATCTTCGTGAAATCCGTAACCAAAATAACTTCCACAAAACCAAGTTCTTTTTTTTCCTTGTATTAATCTTAGATCTTTTTGAAGCGCAGTATTCTTTGAATTTAAATATGGATGGGTAAAATTAACTTTTTTTATAACAGAATTTTCGTTAATTTTACAAATAGGGTTTAAAGTTAAAAAATAGTCTTTAGTTGTATCTAAATTTTGTAATTTATTTAACCAATAGGTTATGCATGTCTTTTCTCCATCTGAAACAGAATTCCAACTAGACCAAGCCCTTTTTTTGTGAGGCATTAATCTCTTATCAGTGTGTAAATAAGCCTCGTTCTTCACGTAATTAAATTTTTCCAATATATTTTTTTCTTGTTCCGTTGGTTTTTCTATCATTCTTAAACTTTGGTCTGCATGAGAAGCTAGTACTACTTGATCGTAGTCAACAAATTCATTGCCAATATTTACCCTGATATTGTCATCACTTCTAATTAACTTATCCACTTTATAATTTTTAAAAATTTCCCCACTAATTTTATCTGTTACTTTTTTTACATAGGCTCTACTTCTATTTGAAACTGTGTACCATTGCGGTCTATTTTTGAATTTAAATAAACCATGATTAGTAAAAAAATTTAAGAAAAATTTTAATGGCATTTCTTTTGCTTTATTAAATGGCATTGACCAAATAGCAGCAACCATGGGAATTAAGTGATACTCTATGAAGTATTTTGATAATTTTTTTTTATTAAGAAAATTTCCTAAAGTTTCTTCTTTAATTTCACTTTCAAGTAATTTTGGGGCAGTTTTATAAAATGAGATTATCTCTCTAATCATATATAAAAATTTAAAATTAAAAAAATTTAATTTATTGGCAAAAATACCTCCTAAACCACTTCCACTATATTCAACATTACTATTCTTAATTGATACAGAAAATGACATGTCGCTTTTTTCATAAGGAACTTTTAATTCATTAAAAAAATTTACTAAATTTGGATAAGTAACCTCATTAAAAACAATAAAGCCCAGATCTACTGGAATAATCTTATCATCTTCTTTAATCTCATAGGTGAAAGAATGACCTCCAAAGTGATCATCTTTTTCGTATAGATCAACTTTATATTTTTTTGAGAGAAAATATGCGGAAGATAATCCTGAGATACCTGAGCCGATTACAGCAATTTTCATTAAAAAAGATTAAGCAGCTTCATCTTTATATTCATCCATTGAAGGACATGAACATACTAAATTCCTATCTCCGAAAACGTTATCTACTCTAGCAACTGGTGCCCAATATTTATTATTTTTTACATACTCAGTTGGAAAAGCTGCTTCCTCCCTTGAGTAAGCATGTTTCCACTCACTGGAAGCTAATTCGACATAAGTATGAGGTGCATTTTTCAGTGGGTTATCTATTTTGTCAAATTTTGATGACTCCACTAAATTAATTTCTTTTTTAATTTTTATAAGTGCATTACAAAATTTATCAATCTCCTCCAAATTTTCACTTTCAGTTGGCTCAATCATAATTGTGCCAGCAACAGGCCATGACATTGTTGGAGCATGGTAGCCAAAGTCAATCAGTCTTTTTGCTAAATCCTCCTCAGAGATACCTGAACTTGCTTTTATTGGTCGTATATCAATTATGCATTCATGTGCAACATTTCCATTTTTACCAGTGTAAAGAACTTTGTAATCTTTGGATAATTTTTTTGAAATATAATTTGCATTTAAAATTGAAACTTGTGAGGCTTTTTTCAATCCTTCAGCACCCATCATCTTTATATACATCCAAGATATTGGAAGTATACTTGAACTACCCCAAGGTGCAGCTGATACAGCCCCCATTCCATTCTTAGGGCCTGCATCTTTAATAATTTCGTGTGTTGGTAAAAAATCAGCTAGATGCTTAGCACAAGCGATTGGGCCCATTCCTGGTCCACCTCCACCGTGAGGTATACAAAATGTTTTATGTAAATTTATATGACAAACATCTGGTCCAAATTTCCCTGGCTTTGCAACACCTACAAGAGCATTTAGATTTGCTCCATCCATATAGACTTGTCCGCCGTGCTTATGAATAACTTCACAAATATCCATGATTTTTTCCTCAAATACTCCATGCGTAGAGGGATAAGTTACCATTAAAGCAGCTAAATCTTTTGAGTATTTTTCAGCTTTATTTTTAAGATCTTCTATATCAACGTTTCCATCGTCATCACAATTGACTACAACTACTTTCATCCCACACATTTGGGCACTTGCTGGATTAGTTCCATGAGCTGAGTCCGGAATTAGACAAACGTTACGATTTTCTTGTTTGTTATTTTTATGGAATTTTCTTATAGTCATTAGACCTGCATACTCTCCTTGAGCCCCAGAGTTAGGCTGTAAAGAAACTGCGTCATATCCAGTAATTTCTTTCAGATCGTTTATTAGATCATTAAAAAGAATTTTATAACCCTCCATTTGATTTGTAGGAACAAAAGGATGTGGAAGTGAAAACTCTTTCCAAGTAATAGGAATTAATTCTGCTGTTGCATTGAGCTTCATTGTACAAGATCCTAAAGCAATCATTGATCTATTAAGTGCAATATCACAATCTTCTAGTTTCTTTAGATATCTTAACATCTCAGTTTCAGAATGGTATTTGTTAAAAACTGGATGAGTTAAGTATTTTGAAGCTCTTAAAAGATTTTTTGGAAGATTATCTAGTTCAACCTTAACGTCTTGTTTAATTACTTTGGTTATTCCAAATATTTTTAGCAATAAATTTACATCATCGAGTTTTTTTGCTTCATCAAATGCAACAGATAAATGATCTCTATCAACTTTTCTAAGGTTAATATTCTCTTTTAGTGCAACCTCAAAAATAGGATTTGTTTTTTCATTAGTTTTAATCGTAACGGTATCGAAGAAATGATCTGATAGAATTTTATAACCGCTTGCTTTAATATTATCAGCAAAGATTTTTGCTAATTTAGAAGTTCTATTCGCAATTTTAAGTATTCCTTGAGGTCCATGATAAATTGCAAAAGCAGCAGAAATGATAGCCAATAAAGCTTGAGCAGTACATATATTGCTTGTTGCTTTATCTCTTCGAATGTGTTGCTCCCTAGTTTGTAAAGAAAGCCTGTAAGCTTTTTTTCCGTGTCTATCTTTTGAAACGCCTATTATTCTTCCTGGCATTGATCTTTTAAATTCCTCTTTTGTAGCAAAAAACGCAGCATGAGGCCCGCCATAACCCATTGGGATACCAAATCTTTGAGCACTACCGACAGCAATGTCAGCTCCAAGTTCAGCTGGAGTTTTTAATCTAGCTAAAGCCAGTAAATCACAAACCAAAATAGCTTTTCCATTTTTTTTGTGAATTTGACTGATGCTTTCACTAGGATCGTTTATCTCACCTAAAGTTCCCGGATAAGATATAACACCGCAAATTATATCTTCATTAATTTTTGAAAGTTCTTTTTTTTCATCACCAATGATCAATTCTAAACCAAAAGGATTTGTTCTTGTCTTTATGAGATCAATTGTCTGAGGATTACAATTGCTTGAAATAAATATTTTTTTTGAATTAGTCTTATCTAATCTCTGACTTAATCCTACTGCCTCTGCTGTTGCTGTTGCTTCATCTAACAAAGAAGCATTAGCTATATCCATGCCCGTTAAGTCAATTATTGATTGTTGAAAATTTAAAAGCATTTCAAGACGACCCTGCGCCACTTCAGGTTGGTAAGGTGTATAAGATGTATACCATCCTGGATTTTCTAAAATATTTCTAAGAATTACATTAGGTGTAATAGAATTATAGTATCCCATTCCTATAAAATTTTTAAAGATTTTATTTTTTTTAGATATAGATTTTAATTTTTTTAAAGCATCGTTCTCTGACATTGGCTGATCGGTATTAAGATCATCTTTTAATAAGATTTTTTCTGGTACAGTATTGCTCATTAGATCCTCTAATGATTTATACCCAACATATTGCAACATTTTGGACTGATCTTCTTCCGAGGGACCAATATGTCTTTTAATAAATTCTTTTGAATTATCGTCAATCATTTAGCTAGGGTTCTCCTTACAAAATTTATCGTATTCGTCTTTTGACATTAGGGAGTCATACTCACCTTTATCTTTTATCTTTAACTTAAAAAACCAGCTGGCACCTTCAGGGTCAGTATTTACGCTACCGGGATCGTCTGCAATGGCTTTATTTCCTTCAGTAATTTTTCCAGAAATAGGAGAATAAACATCACTCGCAGCTTTAGTAGACTCTACAACAGCTGCTTGACCTTCTTTTTCTACAGCTTTACCAGCATCAGGAACCTCCACAAAAACAACGTCACCGAGCATTTCTGTTGCATGCTTAGTTATTCCTACTGTAGCAACGTCTCCATCTAGTGAAACCCATTCATGTTTTTTAGAAAATTTTTTTTCACTCATATTTGATCCCCATTATTTAACATAACTTTTTTTATAAAATGGAAGTTCAGAAATCTTACCCCCATATTTTTTTCCTCTTACTTCAAGCTGAATAGATGTGCCTACTTCAGAAAATTCTGATTTAACATATCCCATTGCAACTGGAGCGTTTACACTCGGGCCAAAGGTACCGCTAGTAACGAATCCTATTTCATTATTATCTGACGAAAAGATTTTCGTATTTTCTCTAGCTATAACTTTTCCATCTGGCTTTATACCAACTCTAATTTTTTCACTTCCGTTTGCTAATAAATTTTTTATTTTTTCCCATCCATTAAAGCCACCAACTTCTTTCCTTTTTTTTGCTATAGCCCATTTTAAATTAGCCTCTACTGGATTTATTTTTTCATTTAAATCATGACCATATAAACACAGACCTGCCTCTAATCTTAATGTATCTCTAGCTCCTAAACCTATCGGTTTAACTTCATTTGAAATTAAGTAATCGATAAGCTTTTCGACTTTTGTGTTTGAAATTGAGATTTCAAAACCATCCTCACCTGTATATCCAGATCTTGTTACATATAGATTTTCACCTTCATACTTAAAGATGTTTCCTGTCATAAATTTTAAATTAGCAACGCCTGGAATTAATTTTTCTAAAATCTCTACAGATTTAGGTCCTTGTAACGCTATTAAAGATAAATCGTTGTTTAAAAGATGTTTATGATGTTTTTTTAAAAATTGAGAAATTTGTTTTATATCATTTTCCTTACAAGCTGCATTTAAGATTATACAAAAACCTTTTTTTGTTCTCGTAATAATTAAATCATCAATTATTCCACCTTCATTATTAAGTAAAAAAGAATATTTTGAATGATTAATTTTCAAATTTTTTAGATCTGCTGGTATAATTTTCTCTAATGATTGTATTAATGTTTCATCTCCTTCTAAAAAAAATTGCCCCATATGTGAGACATCAAAAAATCCAGCGTATGTTCTTGTAGAAATATGTTCTTTAACAATACCATCTTTATATTGAATAGGCATTTCATAACCAGCAAAGGGAACAAACTTTGCTCCTAAATCTTTATGATAATTGTATAAAGCTGTTTTTTGTACTTCCATAATAACTCAAATCTAACCCCATCTGTCTATGTACCTGAGAGATTTAATCCTTCGGTGAGGCTTTCGCCTGCTTTCCAGAGTTATTACGGTAACGGTCCTTTTGCCTGAGAGTTTCCGGGGTGGTTGCTCCTTCGGCGCCTTAATGGTCTCTCCCGTTACGCGTAGGACTCTCCTCTAAATACAGTAAAAAGTCAAATGCAAATTATTCAATTCTTGCTATGTTTTTTATCAAAACTCTTCAATATTATTGCCGAAATAATGACTGCGCCACCTATAAATACACTAATTGGAGGAATTTCATTTAAAAATAACCATACCCAAAGAGGCGCACATAAAGTTTCCATCAACATCAAAATTCCAACTGTTGCTGACTCAACTGTTCTTGATCCAATTGTTATACAAATAAAGCTAACTGCTAATTGCGGAACTCCAAGAAGAAAACCCATCCAAAGATCATGTTTAGTGAATTCAAAGGACTCTGCTAAGAAAAAACCGTAAATCAAACTAAATATTCCAGAATAAAAAATTGCTGGAACCATATCAACTTTAGTATTTTTTCTAATAATCATTACTAAAATTGCAAAATTTATCGGGATTGCTAACGCCACTATGTTCCCAAATAATGATCCGCCTGAAATAGAGTCTCCAACCATTATAATGATACCACTCATAGCAAGAAGGATTGATATTAAGCCGATTAAAGAAACTTTTTCTTTTAGATAAAAATATCCAAATATTGCCAGAAACATAGTTTGTGTGCTTATAATAAAAACGACATTTGCTACTGTTGTATTGCTCATTGCAACTACAAAAGCAACAAAGCTAAATGATAAAACAAAACCCCCTAATAAACCAGGAAGGCCAGACTCTTTAATAATATTAAAGGTATTTTTTTTATAAGTTACAAAAAGAAAAGCTATTAGAGCTAAAAGGAAAAAAAAAGATCTTAAAAATAATATCTGCCAGATACTTGCCTCTTCAAAAGATCTAATAATAAATCCTCCCCAGCTTAAACAAAAACCACCAAATAAGAGAAGAATATAACCCGGTATTTTATATAAAAATTGCATTTAGAATTTTTTCAAAATATTTTTAAAATAATATTGTAAAGTCAAAGACCTAAATATCATAAATAATAAAAGAGATAACCAAATACCGTGATTGTCTAGATATTTTGTTAAGAAGATCGATACTCCAATATAACTTAAAACAGATACTATCATTGCATTTCTAATTTCTTTTGTTTGTGATGCTCCGATAAATATTCCATCTAATTGATAACAAAAACATGCAATTGGTGGAATTATAATTACCCATAAGATATGTTGAAAAGAAATAAATCTTAAAATCTCAATATCAGTAATGATATAAATTATTTCTTTGAAAAAAATTAAATAGATAATTGAGATAATGATAGCAGTGATAAAACTTACCTGAATAGAATTTCTTACAACTTCTAAAAAAGATTTTCGGTTTCTTCTCCCTACAGCGAAACCTATAATTCCTTCTGTTGAAAACGCATAAGCATCTAAGAAGAATGATGAAAAAATTATAAATTGAATCAATATTGTATTAACTGCTAAATAATCTTCTCCAATTTTTGAACCAAGATAAGTAACCCATAGAAAAGCAAATGTGAGAAATAAAGTTCTTATAAAAATATCTAAATTTATATTTAAAAGTTTGAGTAATTTAGATCTTACTACTAAATTTTCAAATTTAGGAATTACTTTGAATTTTTGAATAATATAATTATAGGTAAATAATGTGAAAATAATTAAGGTAATATAACTAGAAATTAATGTTCCTAGAGCTACACCAAAAACTTTTAAATCGTATGTTAAAACTAGTAGAGAACTAAAAATGATATTCAAACTTGATAGAACAATTATTAAAAAACTTGAAATTTTAGTTTTTTGTATACCTAGATAAAAACCCACTAAAACATAAATAATTAATTCTGCAGGAATTGAAAAAATTCTTACATTTAAATAAGTTTTTATTAATACCTCTGTTTCATCAGAGGGAGAAAAAAAATAACTTATTGCAATTTTTAAAGCCGGGAAGAAAATAATTATTATAAATGCTGCAATTAGAGCAAGGGCTATATTTCTTAAAATCGTTTTTACTATCTCTCTATAATCACTTCTACCATAAGCCTGTGCAACTATTCCAACAGTCCCCATTCTTAAAAAACCAAAACTCCAAACAATCATTGTCATAACTGATGTAGCTATACTGGTTGCTGCTAAATACTTGGTCTCGCTTAAATTACCCATCAAACCTGTATCAACCATTCCAACTAATGGAATGGCCATGTTTGAAAAAAAAACCGGTATGGACAACAAAATTATTTGTTTTTTTGAAAATTTTGATGAGCTTTTGAACAGTTCCATTTTATTCTTTAATATATCTTAATAACCTTATATACATTGATTCTCGAATGTTAGAGCAAGTAATTATCTCAGTACAAATAATCCTCATAGATATAGTTATGGCTGCGGATAACGCGATCATAATAGGTTTAATCGCTGCAGGATTTGCAACAGATAATAGAAGAAAAATTATTGCATGGGGTGTTGCTGCAGCATTCTTGTTTAGAATTGTTTTTGCATCAGGAGCTAATTATCTGTTTGAATTTGCTTGGATAAAGATTCTAGGAGGGGTTTTACTTTTATGGGTTATAAATAATTTAAGACAAGACTTTTTTGGTAAAAATAAAATTAAAACACCACAACTAAAATCTGCTGAAACTAAAAGCTTTAGTGTTGGAGTTTATCAAGTTTTAATTGCTGATCTTACATTAAGTTTTGACAATACTATTGCAGTAGTAGCTGCCTCAAAAGGGAATTTTCATTTAATGGTAATAGGTTTGTTGTTATCAGTATTTTTGATCGCAACTCTTGCAAGTTATTTTGCAGAATATATCAAAAAACATATGTGGCTCGGATATTTAGGCTTGTTTGTAATTTTGGTTATTTCAATACAATTAATAATTGGAGGACTTGTTAGTTATGAAGTTCTTTCAATTAACGAAAAATACAAATTTTTATTCTTATAATGTTAGATTTTTGTATTATAGGGTCAGGTGTATCTGGCTCTACAATAGCTTACCATCTTTCAAAAAAGTATTCAGTACATATTCTTGATAAAGCAAGAGGTCCGGGCGGGCGGGCATCAAATAAAAGATTTAAACAAAATTTGAGCTTTGACCATGGGGTTCAATATATTTCTCCAAAATCAAAAGAATTTTTAAAGTTTATAAAAGCTCTTTGTAAAAAAAAAGAAGCAAAAATTTGGACTGGAAATCATTTAGATTTTACATTTGAAAAAAATGAAATTTCAGAAAAATTTATTGGTATGAAAGGTAACAATTTTATTTCTAAATTTTATACCAAAAAAATAAAAAAAAGTTTTCAATCCTCAGTCAAAAAAATTTTTAATAATAAATATTTTTGGGAAATAGAACTAGAAAATGGTGAAAATATTCAAGCTAAGTCGATAATATTAACTTGTCCCTTCCCCCAATCAAAAAAGATTGCAGGTAAATATCTAGAAAAAAGAATATTAAATTTAAAAATAAATATGGAACCAAATATTACAACAATGTTAGCTTTTAAAAATCAAAGATCTGTTCCTGTGAGTAGTATAAAATTTAATGATGACATTTTAACATGGGCAGCTTTGGAGAATAGTAAAAACAGATTTTACTCTACAAATTCACTTTGGACATTACAGTCCTCAATTGGATGGGCCAAAAGAAACATAAATAATTATAAAAAAAGTAATAAAGCAGAAAATACTTTAATAACAAAATTTTTAAACTTTACAGGATACAAAAAAAATAAAATTATTTTCAAAAAAACACACGGATGGAAATATTCTTACAATTTAAATGGTTCACCTTTAAAAAGTTATTGGAATAGAAAATTAAGGTTAGGATTATGTGCTGATTGGTTTATCGGTCCTAAAGTTGAAAACGCTTGGTTGAGTGCTAATGATTTAGCCAAGAAAATCAAATAATTAAAAGATACCTTTACTTCTTTTAGATTTATCTTTTATTGATGATTTAACCTCCACATTTAAACCCATTAAGTCTTTTGCTTTTAATTTTGGAAGATTTTGTACGCACTTTAAAAATCTATCTGACTCTTTTTTTGAAATAATGCCTTCAGTTAAACTTTTGAATTTAATAATATATTCTTTACGCAAAAAAGGTCTTTTGCCAGCTGGGTGTGCATCTGCAACTTTAATTTCATCTGATATTGTAGACCCATCTTTCATTGTTATAATCACTTTTCCTCCAAAGCATTTATTTTTTGGATTAGGATCGTGATATTTTTCAGTCCATTTTGGATCCTCTTTAGTTGAAATTTTTCTCCAAAGTCCAACGGTGCTTTTTCTTTGAGCTCTTTTAGGAGTGTACGATTTAACATGGTGCCAAGCACCATCTTCAAGTGCCACCGCAAAAATATACATTATTGAATGATCTAAGGTTTCCCTACTTGCTTTTGGATCCATTTTTTGAGGATCGTTAGCTCCCGTGCCGATTACGTAGTGAGTATGATGACTTGTTTCAATTAAAATTTTTTCAATATCACTAATATTAGAAATTTTTTTATTTAAGCTTCTAGCTAAATCAATCAAAGCTTGGGATTGGTATTCTGCTGAATGTTCTTTGGTGTAAGTTTCAAGTATTGCTCGCTTAGGCTCATTTACATTTGGTAATGGAACTGTGTATTCTTTATCTGGTCCAGATAAAACATAAGCTATGACGCTATCTTCTCCCTCATAAATTGGTGAAGGAGCGCCCTCACCTCTCATACATCTATCGACTGCCTCCACTGCAAGTTTGCCAGCGTGCGCTGGTGCAAAAGCTTTCCAACTAGATATTTCTCCTTTTCGAGATTGTCTTGTTGAGACTGTAATATGTAATGCTTGTTGAACAGATTGATAAATCAAATCTGTTTTTAAATTTAATAAACTCCCTAGACCAGCTGCAACACTTGGGCCAAGGTGAGCTATATGATCAATTTTATGTTCATGTAAGCAAATACCTTTTACTAAGTTTACTTGCACCTCATAACCGGTAAGTATTCCTCTTATTAAGTCTTTACCATTACATGACTTTTGTTGTGCAACTGCCAAGATTGCAGGAATATTATCACCTGGATGACTGTAATCCGCTGCTAAAAAAGTATCGTGATAATCTAATTCTCTGACAGCTGTTCCATTTGCCCATGCAGCCCACTCGCAATCTACTTTAATTTTTTGATTTAAACCAAAAACTGTAGCACCTTTTTTTCTAGAATGCGCTAGAGCCATTGCTCTTGCTGATATAACTGGTGCTCTATTAAAAGAGGCAATAGCTACTGATGCATTATCAATAATTCTATTTATTACCATATCAACTGCATCTTTATCTAATTTTGCTTTATCTGATGCAATCTCAGCAATTTTCCAAGCTAATTGATTTTCTTTTTTTAGATTTGATTTTGACGGATGAACTTTTACTTTAATGTCTCTCATTTAGTTAGCAAGCATATTTCTTAAAACATACTGTAAAATTCCTCCATTTTTGTAATACTCCACTTCATTGGCAGTATCAATTCTACAAAGCATCTGAATTTTTTTGCTAGTTCCGTCTTGATATTTAATTTCACAAGTCACCTCTTGTCTTGGCTTGACACCTTTGTCAATATCTATAACTGAAACTAGCTCTGCTCCTGTAATTTTCAATTTTTTTCGATCAAAACCCTCTTTAAACTGTAAGGGTAAAACACCCATTCCAATTAAATTTGATCTATGTATTCTCTCAAAACTTTCTGCTAAAACAGCTTTAATACCTAAAAGTTTAGTTCCTTTTGCTGCCCAGTCCCTAGACGAACCTGTTCCATATTCTTTACCAGCAATTACAACTAAATCATTTTTTCTTTTTTTGTATTCCATTGCAGCTTCATAAACACTCATTATTTTTCCATCTGGCTGCAACGTTGTAAATCCACCCTCGGTACCAGGAGCCATTTCATTTCTAATTTTAATATTTCCAAAAGTTCCTCTCATCATTACTTCATGATTTCCTCTTCTTGCACCATAAGAGTTAAAATCTTTTTGTTGTATTTGATGCTTCATAAAATAATCACCAGTTGGACTTTCTTTTTTAATACTTCCTGCTGGTGAAATATGATCTGTAGTTACTGTGTCAGCTAATAATAAAAGAATTCTTGCGTCATTAATTGGTTTAAATCCCTCTGGTTGGTCGGGTAAATCATCAAAGAATGGTGGTCTTTTTACATATGTGGAATTAGCTTCCCAGTTATAAATATCGCTATCTGTTGTATTGATAGCTTGCCATTCTTTAGGTCCCTTTGAGACATTTGAATATCTTTTTTTAAACATATCTGCGTTCAATGAACTTAACATTAAATCTTCAATTTCTTTATTACTTGGCCAAATATCTTTTAAGAAAACATCTTTACCGTTTTTATCTTTACCAAGTGGTGATTTGTACATATCGAAATTCATATTACCTGCTATAGCATAAGCAACTACAAGTGGTGGTGAAGCTAAGTAATTCGCTTTTACATCTGGATTAATTCTTCCTTCAAAGTTCCTATTTCCAGATAAAACTGAAACAGCGTAAAGATCATTTTTATTTATTGCATCTGATATATTTTGATTTAAAGGTCCAGAGTTACCAATACAAGTTGTGCAGCCATAACCAACTAAATTAAAACCAAGTTCATCTAAATATTTATTTAAACCTGCTTTTTCTAAATAGTCAGTAACAACTTGTGATCCCGGTGCTAGCGAAGTTTTTACCCAAGGTTTAACTTTTAGACCCTTTTCATTTGCTTTCTTCGCTAAAAGACCTGCGCCAATCATCACGCTTGGATTCGAAGTATTTGTGCAAGATGTTATCGCAGCAATTACAATATCACCATCTTTTATATTGAAGTCAGCACCTTCAACTTTAGCTTCAATAGGCTTATCTCTTTTTGCATTTTCTTTATAAACTTTTGCAAACGCAGTCGAGGCTTCCGTTAGTAAAACTTTATCCTGGGGTCGTTTAGGTCCAGAAATGCTTGTTACCACACTGGTAACATCTAATGAAAGAGTATCAGTAAACACAACATCATTACTTGCCCAAAGACCTTGTTCTTTAGAATATTTCTCGACCAAAACTATTGTTTCTTGATCTCTTCCAGATAATTTTAAATATTTAAGAGTTTCATCATCAACTGGAAAGAAACCACACGTAGCTCCATATTCAGGAGCCATATTTGCAATTGTTGCTCTATCAGCTAAAGTTAAATTTTTTAAACCATCTCCATAAAATTCAACAAATTTACCCACTACACCTTTTTTTCTTAGCATTTCAACAATAATTAAAACTAAGTCTGTTGCAGTCGTTCCTTCTTTTAATTTTCCTTTTAGCTCTACGCCAATAACTTCTGGAATTAACATTGAAATTGGTTGGCCTAACATTGCGGCCTCAGCTTCTATTCCTCCAACACCCCAGCCTAATACTGATAAACCATTCACCATTGTTGTGTGACTATCAGTTCCAACTAAAGTATCTGGATAAGCATACAAATCGTTATCACTTTTTGATGACCAAACAACTTTAGACAAATATTCTAAATTTACTTGATGACAAATTCCTGTACCGGGCGGAACAACTCTAAAATTATCAAATGCTTTTTGCCCCCATTTTAAAAAAGAATATCTTTCACCATTTCTTGAAAATTCTCTCTCAACATTTTGATTAAATGATTTTCCTGATGCATACTCGTCAACCATCACAGAATGATCTATAACTAAATCAACTGTAGATAATGGATTAATTTTGTCTGGGTTTTTATTTTTATCTTTTACCGCATCTCTCATAGCTGCAAGGTCAGCAATTGCAGGAATTCCAGTATAATCTTGTAATAAAGTACGTGCAGGTCTGTAAGCTATTTCAGTGTTAGACTTTTTATTTTTTAACCATTCTTTTATTGCTAAAATCTGTTTTTTATCCACTGTTAAATCATCCTCATATCTAAGTAGATTTTCTAATAAAACTTTAAGAGATTTTGGTAGCTTTGAAATTCCGTCTAAGCCATTCTTTTCGGCTTTTTTTAAATTGAAGATCTTATAATCTTTACCTAATGATGAAATATTATCTAATGATTTAAAGGAATTTTTGCTATTAAATTTCATGCGCTATACATAGAACAAAATCACACAAACGATAAGTAAAAAAGACATTGTATAATTAAAATTCTTAATAAATTTATCACTTGTGGCGAATTTTCTCATGTATTTACCCATTAAACACCAGGCTGTTTGACTTCCGACAGCCATCAAAAACCAAACAAATGTTAAAATAATTGAGTCTCTTAAGTAATTATTTTGTGTATCAATAAATAAAGAAATTGAGGTTAATCCAACTATAATGCTTTTAGGATTAACGAATTGAAACCAAAACGTATTCAAAAAAGTTACTGGTTTTGGATCAATTTTTTTATCTTTTGTTTGTCCTGCAAAAGATAATTTGTATGCCATATATATCAAGTAAATTGATCCTAATATTTTAATTGAAGTTTGAATAAATGCATACTTTTGAAAAATAGCTCCAGAAGTTAATTGTAAAAGAATAATTAATAGCGTCCATCCAATTATAACTCCTAGCATTGTAGGAATGGCTTTTCTAAATCCAAAATTAAAAGCTGTATAAGATGTCATAATATTATTTGGCCCAGGAGAAAACGCGGTTGCAATACCAAATAAGATTAATGGAAAAAGTTGCATTTAGATTTAATGAGGCGCTCTAAACTTACTATGACAAGCCGAACAATTACTCCACATCAGCTCTTTCTGCGCTGCTCTTAGATCTTCAGCAGTATCAATAGCTTTGGCAAGTTTTATCATATCATCTGATGCTTTTTTCATTAGAGCATTAAATTCATCTTTATTTTCCCAAATAGTTGGTAAAGCTTCAGTTTTAAAACCCTCTTTTGTATTCTCAGGAAAATAATCTAATAATTTAATATAATTATCTGAAATTTTTTTCATTAAGGGTTTTGCATCTTCGATTTTTTTTGATTTTAATAATATAGATATTTTTTTAGCGTTTTGATAGTTTTCACTAAACATTGCTTTCCTACCTTTTATAATTTCTTCTACAGTTTGGGCGTTAGCAGTAAAAGGAAAGCACAAAGAAAAAATAATAATAAGTGTTTTTATTATTTTTATCTTTTGTATCATGAGGTTTATATTGTCATGAAAACTGATGATTTCCCATCTTTAAGTTGATAAATAACATAGGGTTCATCTTTATCACCTGGCATACCAGGCGTTCCAATTGGCATTCCCGGTAAAGCTATGCCATCTATATCAGGTTGCTCTTTTAATAATTTGTTAACTGCTTCAAATGGGACATGACCTTCTAAAAAATATTTACCCATAATAGTAGTATGGCAAGACTGCATCTCTACTGGAATATTATATTTTTGTTTTATTGTATGAAGGCTTCTCATATCTGTTTGTTTTACTTTGAATTTTTCTTCTTCTAAAAATAAAACATATCCATAACAACATCCACATGAGGGAGTTTTAAAAACTTCAACGATTTGTTTATTGTTAATATTAGCTAAAGCGTCTTTTTTATCTGTGACAAAATTAAAGATATAAAAAGCAGATAATAATACTACTGTAAAAATAATGAATTTAGATATGGTGCTTTTAAGTGACATGTCTAATAATAATTAATAATGAGATTTTTTAACAGTCATAATGAATATGGCCTATTGGCCAAATTGTTCCACTGGTTAACATTTATTGTCTTAATAGCCCAAGTTCCTTTTGGATTTTATTTAGTGGGGCTTGAATTTTCTGACGAAAGAATTGAACTTGAAAATATTCATATCCTAGTTGGAATAACCGTTTTCTATCTTACTTTGTTTAGACTAATTTGGAAATTTTTTAACAAAAGTCCATCTGAAAATAAAAGTTTTTTTAAAGGACAAGTCTTCATTGGAAAGGCTAACCATTTTTTGCTTTATGTAACTATTTTTTCCATAACTATTTCTGGAATTCTTAAAAAACTTTATATGGGAGAGAGGCTTAATTTCATATTTTTTAAATATGGATTTGAAAAAGATAATTTTGTTTTAGCGGATGCTTATTATGAAGTTCATATTTATGCTAATTACTTATTATTAGCACTTGTAAGTCTGCATATACTTGCAGTGATTGTTCATCATTTTGTTTTTAAGGATAAAATCTTAAACAAAATTACTTAATGGCAAGCTTCGTTAAATTTTTTTAGTCTCCAATAATTATATGGCCAAGGGGTTACAAAACCAACAGCTAACATTATTGGCACAACCCACCAAGTTAAAATAGCTCCTCCAGTAAGAAAATAGTCAGTAGCATTCATAGCAATTTCCATGCTTACCATTGAGATTAAACTCATTCCAACAGCTGTTTTAAAAGCTAATTTTAAAGAAAAGTTTTGTCTTAATAAGATAATCGTTTCTAAAATTATACTTGTAATAATCCCATTGATTATTGCAAGAACCATAATTGCTAAAACAGGAAAAGGAATTTTAGTTAATTGAAAAAATAAAATAGTTCCAAAATCACCAATAGAGCAGCCAAGTAAACACCAAAATGTATTTTTGGCACTTCTTGACCATGTATGTCTACAGCTCCAATTAAATGTTTCAGAACTCATTTAAGCAATGTCTAGACCATTATCAGTTTTCTGAGATGGGTGCACTAGGACAACTTTTCCGTCCTTTTCTATAGCGCCAAGTACTAAAACTTCTGAAACAACGCCAGCTATATTTTTAGTCGGAAAATTACAAACCCCAATAACTTGTTTTCCTACTAAATTTTCAGGAGTGTAATAGTGAGTAATCTGCGCTGAAGATTGTTTAATGCCTATCTCTTTTCCAAAATCTACCTTAACTACTAATGAGGGTTTTCTTGCTTTCTCATTTACTTTAACTTCTAAAATAGTACCGACTTTAATCTGCATTTTCTTAAAGTCATCATAAGTTATTTCCATAAATTCCTTTCTATAAATAAAAAAGGGGGCCTAAGCCCCCTTTTAAATTGGCTAAGCAATTGGTTTACAGTTCTTTGTATTTACCTTTGCTCCACTCATAAAATACATAACCTGGTAAGCTCACATCACCTTTTTTGTCAAAGCTTAGTGAACCGATTACAGTATCAAACTTACCTTTTCTCATTACTTTAAGAACTTTAGCAGGATCGTTTGTTCCAGCTTGATTAGCAGCTTGTTCGAATACTTGTAACGCAGCGTATGAATAAAGAACATAACCTTCTGGCTCAATACCAGCAGCTTTAAACTCTTTTACAACATCTGCAGCAGCAGGGTTATTTCTTGGATCTGGAGAGAAAGTCATTAAAGTACCTTCACCTGCATTTCCTGTGATATCCCAATACTCAGCTGTAACTAATGCATCACCGCTGATTAATTTAGTTTTCATACCTTGATCTCTCATTTGTCTTACGATCAAACCACCTTCCGTATGGTAACCACCAAGATAAACTGCATCGATGTTATTAGATTTTAGTTTTGAAACTAAAGCAGAGTAATCTTTTTCACCTGCTGTGTAAGCTTCGTACATAGCTTCTTTAAGGCCAGCTTTCTTCATATTTTTTCTTGTCGCATCTGCTAAACCTTTTCCGTAAGCAGTTTTGTCATGAAGGATAGCTACTTTTTTACCTTTGTAGTTTTCAGCTAAGAATTTACCAGCAACTTCACCTTGCTGATCATCTCGACCGCAAACTCTAAAAGTATATTTACCACCTTTATCTGTTAACGCTGGATTAGTTGAAGCTGGTGAAACTTGAATAATTCCTTCTTCATTGTAAACCGCAGAAGCTGGAATTGAAGAACCAGAGCAGAAATGACCTGCAACATAAGCTACGCCTTGACCAGCAAATTTGTTTGCTACAGCAACAGCTTGTTTAGGATCGCAAGCATCATCTCCGATTTCTAATTTAACTTTCTCACCATTAATTCCACCTTTTTTATTGACGTGCTTTAACCACATTTCAGCACCAGCTTTTAACTGAGCACCAAATGAAGCGTACTGACCAGACATTGGCCCAGCAGAAGCAACAACAACATCAGCTTTTACTGAGGCAGTTGCTAACATTAATGTTCCGGCAATTAATGAAAGAATTTTATTGAATGTTCTTAACATATAATTTCCCTTTGTTGTTAATTAATTAATTATTGATATTGAACACCTTAATTTCAATCTTGTAAATATGAAAAAAAGTTAATTTTTTGCCCCACCTTCGAGATAAGCAGCTTGTATATCTTTATTTTTAAGTAGCTCTTGACCAGGACCCTTTATGGTCACCTTCCCGTTTACTAAAACATATGCTCTATCAGCAAGCTCCAAAGCCTTTTTTGCATTTTGCTCAACTAAAAAAATAGTAACATTTTTTTCTTTATTAATATTTTTTATTGAAACAAAAATTTGATTTACTAGTTTAGGTGCTATTCCAAGTGAAGGTTCATCTAATAAAAGTACTTTGGGTTTACTCATTAATGCTCTTCCTATCGCCAGCATTTGCTGTTCTCCTCCAGAAAGTGTTCCGCCTCTTTGCGTTTTTCTATCACTTAATACAGGAAATAAATCGTAAACTTCCTTTATATCATTTTCAAAGTGCTTTCCTTTTTCGTTAGCATGGGCTCCTAATCTTAAATTTTCTTCTACTGTCAATCTTGAAAATATTCTTCTTCCTTCTGGAACTTGGCAAATACCCATATCAACTATTTTGTGAGGGTCTTTGTTCTCAATATTTTCACCATTGAAAACTATATTTCCTTTTCTAGCTTTATTCACTCCACTAATCGTCATAAGTAAAGTTGATTTACCTGCTCCATTAGAGCCAATTAAAGAAACAATTTCACCATCATTTACATCAAGGTCAACACCTCTAAGAGCTTGAATTTTTCCATAAAAAGTTTCAACATTAGAAATCTTAAGCATTATTCATCTACTCCAAGGTAAGCTTCAATAACCTCTTTGCTATTTTTAGTTTGTTCGGCTGTTCCTTCAAATATTTTTTTACCATAATTTAAAACAACAACATGGTCGGAAATTCCCATTACAACACTCATATCATGTTCAATTAATAAAATTCCTGTTTGTTTTTCTGTTTTAATAAATTTTAAAAGTTTATTTAGTTCAGCTGACTCTTTTGGATTTAATCCTGCAGCTGGTTCATCTAGACACAATAACCTTGGTTCAATACACATTGCACGAACAATTTCTAATTTTCTTTGATCTCCGTAAGGTAGATCACCTGCATTATCATCTGCTCTATGAGTTAAACCAATAATATCTAACCAGTACTTCGCTTTATCAACTGCCAGCTGTTCTTTATCTCTATAGGTTTTTAAATTAAGTAAACCAAATAAAGAGTAACCGGAAGCTACCATTAATTCATTATGTTGAGCGACTAACAAATTTTCAAGAACTGACATTGCTGGAAACAATCTAATATTTTGAAAAGTTCTAGCTACTTTAGCGACATAAGCTATTTTAAAGTCAGTATATTTTCTTAGTGAAATTTTGTTATCTTCTTTGTGTAAAAACATTTGACCATTTGTAGGCTTATAAAATCCTGTCAGGCAATTAAATACAGTAGTTTTCCCTGCACCATTAGGTCCAATGATGGAAGTAATTTGATTATTTTTTGCATCAAAACTTAAATCATCTATAGCGGTCAATCCACCGAACTTCATTGTTAAATTTTCTACTGATAATAAATTGCTCATTTCTTATCTCCGTGCATAAGAATAGTTGGCTTCCTGTTTGCTAATATTCCTTTTGGTTTAAACACCATAATTAAAACCATCGCTCCACCAAAAGCGATCATTCTAAATTGTTCTAAATCTCTAAACATTTCTGTTATTCCAATTAAAAAAATTGATGCAAGAACAACTCCAGTTTGTGAGCCCATGCCGCCAAGTACAACAATTGCAACAATAATTGCGGACTCAATAAATGTGAAACTTTCTGGACTTATAAATGCTTGTCGTGTAGCAAAAAATGAACCAGCGAAACCACCAAACATAGCTCCTATTGCAAAAGCAGTTAGTTTTGTATTCGTAGGATTTACTCCTAAAGATTTACAAGCGATCTCATCCTCTCTTAAAGCTTCCCATGCTCTACCAACAGGAAGTTTTCTTATCTTTAGCGTGAAGTAATTCGTTATTAAGGCTAATACTAAAATTAAATAGTATAGAAATATTATTCGATGCATTGTGGAATATTCAAGATTAAAAAACAAATGAAAACTTGTTTCCCCCTCATCTGGAGATCTTTTAAAAGGTAATCCAAAAAAAGATGGTCGCGGTATTCCTGTTATTCCGTCAGGTCCATTAGTAACCTCATACCAATTGATCAAAATAATTCTTATAATTTCTCCAAATCCTAAAGTAACAATTGCAAGATAATCTCCTCTTAATCTTAGAACTGGAAAACCAAGTAAAATTCCAAAAAAAGCTGCAAATACTCCAGCCAAAGGTAAACAAATCCAAAAAGACCAACCGAACGTAGTAGCAATCAGTGCGTAAGAATAAGCGCCGACTGCATAAAAAGCTACATAACCTAAATCAAGAAGACCTGCTAGACCTACTACAATATTTAAGCCCCATCCTAACATGATGTAAGTTAAAATCATTATTGCTACATCCATAAAATACCTGTCAGTAAAAGGTAGAAATGGAAATACTACTGCAAACAAAATTCCTGTAATTGCAAAATGTTTAGCTTTATCCTCGGTAATACTAGAAAACTTTGATGACAGTGTTGAAAAAATTTTAAATTCTGTTCTTCTTGCAGAATTAATATTAATTAAAAATCTTCCTAAAATACATAATCCAACAAGTAAAAAAACTACTCCCCATTGTGGAGTTATGAATAACCCTTCACCTTTTGATACAGTTCTTAAACCTACTATTGGACCAAACAAAGCTAAAGCAATTAAGCCTGTAAACAAACTATCTTTAAATGACTGAATGATATCTTTCTTTTCCATTAAACTTTCTCGATGTCAGGTTTTCCAAGAAATCCAGTTGGAAAGAAAATCAAAACTACAATTAAAACACTAAAAGCTGCAACATCTTTATATTCAAGTGAAACATATCCAGCCCAGAAGGTTTCTATAAGTCCGATTAACAAGCCACCTAACATTGCTCCAGGCAACGATCCTATTCCTCCTAAAACTGCTGCAGTAAAAGCTTTGATGCCAGCTAAAAATCCGATGTAAAAATCAATTACTCCATAATAAAGTACAAACATCATTCCTGCTACTGATGCCAATGAAGACCCGATTATGAAAGTAATTGAAATAGTTCTATCAACATTAATTCCGAGTAAAGCAGTCATTGTTCTATCTTGTTCACACGCTCTTTGTGCTCTCCCTAAATCAGTTTTTGTGATTAAATATGTAAATATTCCCATTAAAATAACTGTTAGTACAACAATAAAAATTTGAAGATAACTTACCGTAACTATAAATTCCGAATTCTTAAAAAACTCTAATCCACCTGAAAATAATGGCTGCATTGGTTTTACTCTTGCACCTTGAGAAACTTGAACATAGTTTTGCAATACAATTGACATACCTAAAGCAGAAATAAGCGGAGCTAATCTGAAAGAACCTCGCAGAGGCTTATAAGCAAGTTTTTCTACTGTCCACCCATAGCAAGCAGTAAAAAGCATAGCTATAAGTAAAACTAAGAGTAAAATAATTGGCAATGCCACCCCTGTTAAACCAAAGATAATAAATGATATTAAAGCTACAAAAGCTCCAATCATAAAAATATCTCCATGAGCAAAATTAATCATTCCAATTATTCCATAGACCATGGTGTAACCTATTGCGATAAGTCCATAAATTGAGCCTAAAGTAATCCCGTTAACCAATTGTTGTATAAAATATTCCATGATTTACTTACTTACTCTTTTATTTACATTTTCAAGAGCTTTGGTGAACTTAGTAAAGAATTTTCCTTTTTTCAATTCATTAAGAACCTGCATATTTAGGCCTTTTGGGGTCTGTGAGTCCGCTACGAGTTTTTTAAATCCTTGGGATGATTTATTTAAAGCATCCTGACTTAACGCCAGAAATAATTCAGCTACATACTTATCAGCCAGCTTTTTGTTAATGCCTTTTTTTATTAACCATTTAGAACTCGTATTTAGTATCTCGTAGTATGCTGCCATTAAAGAAGCTGTCGACCAAAACTTATAGCTTAGTTTTTCATTTCTTACTTCTAAAACTTGCCCTAAATGTTTGAAAATATTTTTAGCAAATTTACTAGGTGGACAAACAATTACTGGCCCTTTTTTAATTTCGATTGGAGGTAAGGGTGTGACTCTAGCGATATTTTTATTTTTAGTAATTTTTTTAAGTTTATCCAAATTAATCGTCGAAATAAGACTTATTATTTTTTTATTTTTTGAAAATTTTAATTTAGGTAATATTTTATTACCCACATTAGGTGTGACACCCAATAATACAACAGAGGATTTGTCTATTATTTCTTGATTATTGTTTAATACTTTTACTTTTCCATAACTTTTAGATAGTTTTTTAGCTAGGTTTCTATTTCTTGAAGATATATAAATTCTTTTAATTTTAAGCTTTGATTTAAAAATACCAAAGATAATTGATGATGAAATTTTACCAGTTCCTATAAATCCTAAAATCATGAATGATGCAGAATAACCAAGCTATTCCTTTTAATAAAGAAAATTTTAAACAGATATTTTCTATTCCGTTTATATCTGTCATCATAATTTCAATACCAAGTGCTATTATAGCTGAATATTTTAATATTCCTTTAGCCTGGTTCTTAGGACCAATGCTGATAACTTCTTTAGGTTCATTAATGGGTCTTAAAACTAAAATGCCAAGGTTGGTGTTATCCTCGATATTAATAATTCTTGGTCTTTATATTGGCAACTACATAGACAAAGATTTATTCAGTCAAATGCAAGATTGGATCTGGACCTCTTTTATCATGTTAATTTACATAATTTTAAGTGTTCTAATCGTTTCAAAATATCTAGAAAAATTTTCAAAATATGGAAAAAAAACTTCTATTTTTTCAGCTGCACCAGGTGCATTGGGCCCACTGATGATATTAGCTGAAGATGCAAAAACAGATCTTAGCCAGGTAGCAACTTCCCATCTAATAAGATTAATTATAATAATCACGGTTTTTCCATTTATTGTAAATAGTTTTTATGATGTAGATAACGTAAATCTTTCTGAAAAAGTAATTACGAATCAAAATTTATTTTACTTAATGATTTTAATATTATCCTCAGTAATTTTAATTTTGTTTTTTGAAAAGATGAAAGTTCCAGCCGCTTTATTAACAGGAACTTTAGTTGCAAGTGGTGTATTGCAAATTACAGAGGTTGCAAGTTATCAAATATCTCCTAACATTATCGATTATTGTTTATTGATTTTAGGTTCTTCAGTAGGGTGTAGATTTGCTGATAAAACATTCAGTGAAGTAGCAAGAAATGCTTTGCATAGTTTTGTAGCAACTTTTTTATTAGTAGTGCTAGGTGTTGCAGCAGCATTTTTTGCAGGACTAATAATTGATAAAAATTTTTTTACTTTATTATTATCGTATTGCCCTGGAGGAATTTATGAGGTTGCAGTAATTGCCATTTTCTTTGATTTGGACCCTGAGTTTGTATCATTTCATCATATAATTAGATTGCTAATGATTTTATTTATAGTTCCAATAATATTGAAAATAATTTCTAAAAAAGCCTAAATTAAACAATTCTGTTTTTGACACATATTGTTCAATTCAGTACAAACTTATATGGCAAATTTAATAGACCTTTTAGGAAGACTTCTAATTTCTGCTCTCTTTTTGATTTCAGCGTATAATAAAATATTTAGTATTGACGGTACAATGGGCTGGATGGAGGGGTTTGGAATTCCAGGTTTTTTGATTTACCCGACAATTTTGCTGGAAATAATTTTACCACTTTTTGTAATAGTCGGTTATAAAGCAAAAATATCTTCTGCGATACTTGCTATTTTTTGTCTAGCAACTGCTTTTATTTTCCATTTTGATTTTTTAGATCAGACTCAAACAATACTATTCCTTAAAAATATTGGATTAGCTGGAGGTTTTTTGTTTATCGTAGCAAACGGAACAAAAGATTGGTCCATTGATAGAGAAAAGAAATTTGTAAGGCTATAAAAAAAACCCATCCGAAAACTAATACGAATGGGTTTTAATTTTTTAAAAAATTACTATTTAGAATCCGAATGATACTCTTAATTGTAACGAGTCAGCTTCTGCTGAAACGCTATTAGAATTACCACCACTCGCGGTAATATCTATATCTTCAAAATCTGAATAAGATAATTCAACTTTTGCATTTTCAACTCTTCTTCCTAACCCAATTTGGTATCCGTAAATATCTTCGTTACCGTAGCTTGAGTTCGGAAGGCTTTCTGTAGTTTCAATTGTAGCAAAATGTACACCTCCTAAAGCATACCAACCATCAGTTCCCATAGGAACGTTGGTATAAAGTGTAAATAAGTCTGAAACTTCAGCGCTCGCTGATCTATCACCCGTGTCGTTCTCGGCTCCGCCTGAAGCAGTAGCAACAGCAGAGTCTGTTCTTTTGCCTTCTCCAATATCTAAATCAAGAGGCACATAAGAAAGACCAATAGTTAGACCACTGTCAGAAATATTTTCTATAAATAGATCTCCACCGTAGAAAAACTCTTCGAAAGATTTACTTCTTGTAGAAGTGTCAGCAGCAGTACCTTCTGTCTCAGTACCATCTGTGCTTAAGTTACCTGTCATCAAACCAAATCCAAACTGAATTTCAGCTTGAGCAAATGATGACCAAACTAAAAGAATTGAACCAGTAATTGCACTAATTATTCTTTTCATGTTTATAAACTCCTTAAATATTAATATTTAAATCGTCTTAACACAGATTCTCGGTTTAATGAAATTTGTAATTATTGAATGTGCAACCTACGATTTTATAAAAATTAAAAAAAGCTCGTATTTACTTAGTTTTTTTGTGACATATATGTCACATCTTTGTATTTTTTCTGCCAAAACTAGTGTAAATTTGCCAAGTAACTATCATTGTGATTGTCAGCATGATTACTACTGTCAAAGGCCTATCCCATAGAAACGACCATGATCCATCGCTAATTAGCAACGATCTCCTTAAGTTTTCTTCCATTAGACCGCCCAACACGAAAGCCAGAATTAGTGGGGGCATTGGAAAATCGTATAATCTTAGTATTGTTGCCACTACGGCTATACCAATCATCATATAAATATCAAAATTATTAAAAGACATTAAATATATTCCTGTTACAGAAAAGAATAAAATTAATGGAATTAGAAAAGTTCTTGGTGTAGCTAAGACCCTAGCTATGTAGGGTATTAACGGAAGATTTAAAATAAGTAGAATTACCATGCCAATATACATTGACATGATTACTGACCAAAAAATTTCAGGATTAGTTTGATATAATCTCGGTCCTGGTTGTATTCCAAATCCTAATAAAGCTCCTAACATTACTGCTGTGGTTCCGCTTCCAGGTATTCCTAAAGTAAGCAAAGGGACAAATGAGCCGGAACAAGCAGCGTTATTCGCAGTCTCAGGAGCAGCTAATCCATTAATGCTACCTTTTCCAAATTTTTGTTTTTCCTCATCATTAACAAAATTTCTTTCCATTCCATAAGCTAAAAAGGATGCAATTGTGGATCCAGCTCCAGGTAAAACTCCTATTATAAAACCTAAAACTGATGATCTTGGAATGGTAGTAATCATTTTTTTAGTTTCATTTTTATCTAATTTTATTGAACCTAGTTGAGACAATGAAATTTGTTTAGCTACTCTTGTAGGATCATTTGCTTTAAAAATTATAGTTAAAGCCTCACTCATTGCAAAGGTTGCCATAACTACCAATACGAAACTAATACCATCAGATAAATTCATATTTTGAAAAGTAAATCTAGGTATGTCAGATAACGTATCTTGACCAACGCTCGCTAACATAAGACCTAAAACTACCATCATCATAGCTTTTAAAAAATGTCCTTTAGCTGAAAATGCTGATACTGCTGTTAAGCCTAATATCATTAAGCCGAAATAATCTGGTGATCTAAAAGCTAAACTAACTTTCGATAAACTTGGTGCGGCAATTAAAAGAAAGATTGCTGCAATAGTTCCACCTGCGAAAGAACTATATGCTGCAATTGCCAATGCCTTGCCAGCTTTTCCTTGTTGAGCCATTGGGTATCCATCAAATGAGGTTGCAACAGTTCCTGGTATCCCTGGTGCGTTAATTAAAATTGAGGATGTAGATCCACCAAAAACTGCACCGTAATAAACGCCTGCCATTAAAATTAAACCTGTTGAAGGTTCAAAGCCATAAGTAATAGGTATCATTAATGCTATAGCGGTCATTGGTCCTAAACCTGGTAACATTCCGATTATGGTTCCAGCGAAGCAACCGATCATAACCATCATTAAATTTTTTAGCGAAAAGGCTGTTTCTAATCCAATTAATATTCCTTCGATCATCCCATAACTCCAATATATTGTAAAAATGGATCACGAAGATAAATATTTAATAGTCCGTGTAGGAGATACATAAATATTGCTACAAAAGGAAATGATAAAAGAAATATCCATAACCATTTTCTCTCACCTAAAACAATATAAGATAAAACTAAAAAAATTGAAGTTGATAGAAAATATCCTACTCTTAAAATTGTTAGTCCATACAAAATCATCAGTACAACCAATGTGATTGTTTTTTTATAATCTAAAACTGACAAATCTACATTTGAAAGTCTAGTTTCAGGCAAAAGAATATAAAGCGCAGAAAATATTAAACCTGCATAGCCTAAATAAATTGGAAAAGTTTTTGCGTTGAATGCTGCATTTTCATCAAAAGTAAAAACTTGAATTTGATGCGCAGTATAAAGATAAAATCCTGAAAAAATAAAAAAGAGCAGTGAAATAATCTTTGAAGGACTTATTTTCACTGCTCTTTCCTTAACTATTTATTTAATTACGCCTAAATTTTTTAACAACCCAGTCATCTCAACTGTTTGTTTTTCTAAAAATTTAACGAATTTTTTGTCTGGGTTGTAAATATTTACCCAAGCATTTCTTTTTCTGACTGCTTCCCATTCAGGTGTTTTTTGAACATCGCCCAACATTTTTGCAATTTTCTTTCTCTCACCATCACTCATACCTGGAGGACCAAAGAAACCTCTCCAATTTACGAAGATTGCGTTAGTACCTTGCTCTTTTAAAGTTGGAACATCTGGAGCATCTGCTACTCTTTTTGGAGCTGTAATACCAAGAATTTTAACTTGATCTCTAGCACCCATTACTTCTCCTAAACCAGTAGAAAGAATTTGAGTTTCACCTGATAAAAGTCCAGCTAATGCTTTTCCTCCTGCATCGTAAGGAATGTAAACAACATCATTTGGATTAGCACCAGCTTCTTTAAATGCTAATGCACCAATTAAATGGTCCATGCTTCCTCTTACAGATCCACCAGCCATTTTTACTGACTTAGGATTTGCTTTGTAAGCAGCAACTACATCTTTCCAAGAGTTGTAAGGTGAGTTTTTAGCTGCAACAATTGCGCCGTAATCACCAATCACACCAGCTATTGGCACTACATCTTTGTAAGATGTAACCTTTGCTGCATTCTTCTTGTCTACATAACCAGAATGTCTAGTTATTGATCTAAGAACTAATGGAGTTGATTGAACTAAAATCGTGTCTGAAGGTTTTGTATTTATCATATAAGATAAAGCTTTTCCTCCACCACCACCTGACATATTTTCAAATGATGCACTACTTAAAAAACCAGCTTTAGTTAAAGCTTCACCAGTTCCTCTAGCAGTTCCATCCCAACCACCGCCAGCACCACCGCCAATTACAAAGTGTAATTTGTCAGCAGCGAAAGATGTGTTTGAAACTGAAGTTAAAAGAACAGTAGCGAAAACTAGGCTGATAAGTTTTTTGAACTTATTGAACATTATTTCCCCCTGTGTTTATTAATTATACTTATTAAAATAAATATCTAATCTAGAGTCAACTATGTATTAATTAAAAAAAGTTCCTCGAATTCTTAATAATTCTCTAGATAACCCAGAATGCTCTTTAAAAGCTTTTCTTCCATGCAACCAAAAATAGTTATTTGAGAAAATTGTCGATCCAACAGGCAGAGGAAAGCTTATTTTATTTTTACTTTGTTCTAAAGCATCTGATAATTTTTGCAAAAATAAACCTTGTTTCATATTTTTTGGTTCAGGAAATTGATCAATATAGGAAATAACTGGCTTACCATTTTTATCTTTTGAAAATACAGGATGTTCAACTTTATAATCAACATTCTTGCTTTTAGGCGATCCCCATACAAAATCTTCTTGACCCACAGGATCATTACTTAAATCTTCCAAGTGCTCCCAATCATCTAAATGTAAAATTACACTTTCTCCTCCACCGACATTCTGTTCCTCCATTTTTGTCATTATAATCCAATCAGTTTTCTCTTTTACATATGTTCCATCCGTATGAAGATCTAAATTTGTATATGCTTTTCTAAGATAAGAATCGCTACTATCTTGATGCTTTACATGAAATCTTGCATAGTATTTACCTGTCATTGAGTCAAAGTTAGGATTGCCAATTAGATAAGCAAGACCAGTAGAAAGCTTAACTAAAAAATCTTTATCAAATTTCTTATTTTTAATATCAGGGTCAACGATGGCAGTCCCAGTTTTTCGATCATTAAGAATTTCACATAAAGTTTTACTCAGTTTATTTTGAAATACCTCATCTAAACTTTTTGCCAAGCTAAATCTAGAAAATGGTTTGTATTCTAAAGATAAAATTGAGTGTTTTTTAAAAGGAAAAATTAATCTATCAAGGTCGCTTTCATTTAACTTAATTACACGAACTCTTTTAGAATGATTATGATCTGAAATCGAAAAACTCATTTAATTAATAGTGCCTATAATCCATAAAACAATAAAAATTGCTAATATTGGTTCCATTTATAATTTTACCACAAATTAAATGTTAGTCAAAAAACTTAATAAAAGTGCTGAAGCAATAGTAGGTATCACTAAATTTTTTTTAGATATTATAAATATAGCAATACAGGTGAAGAATACTATTAGTCTCATTACAAGATCTGAGTCTGCTAAAACTCCGGCAGGAAATATTATCATTCGTCCAAGTAATGCTGCTAAAGTTGAGTAAGCAACACAGTTAAACCATTTAAATATTTTTGATTTTACGCTCACTTTTTCTGAAGTTAGAGCTCCCATAAATCTGGAAATGTATGTAGCTATTGATGTTGCTAAAATAGCTAATATTATTATCTGACTACTTGCCATTTTTTTCTCCAAATAAAAAAGCTACAGATCCAGCAATTAATCCAGCAAATAATAATGACCACTCAGTAGAAAATAAGTAAATAACTGGGCCTAAAGTTGTACCTAGAATAACCGAAATAGATACAGCTAAGTTTTTCATAGCGCCTATCATCATACAAAAAAAATAAATTGGATTAACGATAGCTAATCCAATTAACATTTCTTTATTTAAAAGATCTGCTGCTAGATAACCAATAACTGTCATAAGAACTGCTGTTAACCAAGTTCCCGTGCCAATACCAATCCAAAAATCTATTCGATATTTGGCATTAATCTTTTTGTAGCTGTCTTTAGCAATTAACCACGATGAAACTGCAAGAAAGTGACAAGACAAATAGTATTTCCACTTAGGTTGAGATTTATGCTCAAGTAAAGGAAATAAAGAAACTGTCATTGGATAAAGTCTGAAATTAACTAACCAAACTGCTAAAAAAATATTTACTATAGATGCGCCTAACAATAATGATTCCGCCATTACTAATTGTCCGGGTAAGGCGTATGTGAAAAAACTTGAGGCTGCACTTTGTTGAATATTAAATCCAGCATCTTTAAGTAATGCTCCTAAAGCAACAAAACATGCCGCTAAAGGTAACGCCGGACTTCTTGTGCCTTTTAAAGATTTTAAACCTGTAAAGAAAGCTTTCGAGTTAATCATCCACCAAGGAATAATCTTCCTACATCTGGATTTTTTAAAAGATCATCCCCTTTGCCCGCAATAGCTGTTTGGCCAGACACTAAAACGTAACCTATATCTGCAAACTCTAACCCTTTTTTTGCGTTTTGTTCTACAAGTATTATTGTTTTCTTCTCTGTTTTTTGAAGATCTTCTAAAATTTCAAAAACCATATTTATATATTTTGGCTCCAAACCAATTGATGGTTCATCTACTAATAAAACTGATGGCTTCATAACTAATGCTCTTGAAATTTCTAATAATCTTCTCTCACCACCTGATAAAACTTTCGCAGGTTGATTTCTTCTATTTCTTAATCTCTCATATTTCTGAAAAATTCTCTCAGCTTCCTCATAAGCTTCGTCCTGTTTATCTTTAATATAACCGCCCATTAAAAGATTTTCCTCAACTGTCATATCAGGAAACACTGAATTATCTTGTAAGATATAAGCTATGCCCACTTTACTAAGTTTCTGAGCAGGGGTTAATGTCGTAATTTCATTTCCCTCTAATTCAATTTTTCCATCAAATATATTTGTAAACCCATATATGGAGTGAAGTATTGTAGATTTTCCTGCTCCGTTAGGACCTATTAAACATAAAGATTGGGCCTTACTGACTGTTAAATCAAAATTATGTAGTATCTCCATTTTTCCATAGCCAGCATTTAAACCTCTTATGGTTAGATGTACATCGTTAGGAGACAATTTATTCAAATCTTCTAAACCAGGTGCTTTACCTAAAACATCATATTGATTTGCCATTATTGAGCCCCTAAATAAGCGTCAACAACCCGCTTATCATTTTTAATTTGATCTGGTGAACCTTCTGCTAGCATTTTACCGTGCGCTAAACAGAAAATTTTTTGTGCTAAACTCATAATTACTTTCATATTGTGTTCTATGACTAATAAAGTAATTCCATAATCTTTATTTATCTTAATTAATCTATCTATTATTCCATTAATTAAAGTTGGATTAATTCCAGCTGTAGGCTCGTCTAATAAAAGCATTTTAGGCTCATTCATCAAAGCCATTGCTAATTCTAGTAATTTTTGTTGTCCAAATGATAAATCACCTGCTCTCAAATTTCTTTTTTGATAAAGACCAACAAAGTTTAAAATATTTTCTGCTTTTTCAGTAAGTTCAATGGGTACTTTTGCAAAAATAAATCCTGAATCACTTGCTTTGTGACTTATTAGCATATTCTCTACACAATTAAGTTTTGAATAAATTCTTGTTTGTTGAAAGGTTCTTAACAAACCAAGTTTAGCGACTGCTGGTACAGGCATTTCAGAAACTTCTGTATTATCAAAAACAATTGATCCTTTATCAATCGGATGAGTTCCAACAATAGAATTAAATAAAGTAGTTTTACCTGAACCATTAGGTCCTATTAAACCAACTATAGATCCTTGCTCTACGGAAACAGAAATATCTACGTTAGCTTGAACACCGCCAAAAGATTTACTTACATTTTTAACTTGTAAAATACTCATTTTAATTCCACCTGTGCTTTACGATCTTTTTCATCTATCACTTCACCAAATCTTTCAGGATATTTTTCTCGCAACCAACCCATTACCCCCTCGGGGAAATAAACTACGATTACAACAATTAAAACTCCTAGCGCAACATATTGCCAGCCTAATATTAACGTCCAAAGCCCTTCTTTGAAAAAATGGAATAAAGTTGCACCAATTACTGGTCCCCATAAAGTTCCTTTACCACCAAGTATTGCCATGAGAACCATAAATACTCCCATCTCTCTTCCATCAAATGCAACATCGGTTGAGTCTATATATCCGATTAATCCACCCATAATTCCACCTGCAAGACCACAGAAGAAGGCTGAACACATCCAACCTACAATTTTGTATTTCATAGTTTGAATACCCATTGCTTCTGCTTTATCTTCGTTGTCTCTTATCGCATTTAAAATTAATCTAAATCTAGAACCGTAAATGTATTTAACAAAAACAAATGTTCCAACTAATAATGCAAAACTTAAAAAGTAAAAAAACTTCCCTCTTGCTTCAGCGTCAACGATTTCAGCAGGAAAAGGTGGTGTGGTAAAACCTTGACCGGCTCCGATAATTTCTATTCCTCCAGCAATTTCACCTGCTGCTATCCCTAAACCTAAAGTACAAATAGCAAAATAGTGGCCTCTTAAACCTAAAATAGCGTAACCTATAGCACCGGCGATAATAGCGGGTACAATAGCTGAAACTAATAACCCGACACCTATTCCTTGGAAATATTGCGCTGTTGTATGGACAAACGTTTTTTCTCCACCGCTTTCTGTCCATTCAGCTAATGGGAAAAACATACCCACCTGAACCGAGGCAGTTAAATACATTCCAAGACCATAGAAAAGAATGTTTCCAAAGGTATTGTAGCCCATTTCACCACCTTGTAAGTTCCACGTCATTGCTAAAACAATCAAGACGCAAAGATACGTTAGCTGAACTTTAAAAGCAGAGAATAAATATGGAGCGGCTAAACCTAAAATAATTAAGCCAGAGTATAATATTAAATCTTTCTGTTTTACTTTTTCCATTTATTTCAAATACTCCCTTTTTTTTGAAAGTTTAAATCTTCTGTAAACTAATATTAAGACTAGCAGTAAAAATACTGCTCCAATTCTAAATTCTGTCCCTAAAATATAATCAGCAAATTCCTCAAAAAGACCTAGCCCCATCCCTGAAACTGCTACTGCAGGTAAGTTACCAAGACCTGCAACAATTACTATCATGAAAGATCTAACTGTATACGGAAGCCCTACATAAGGATGAAGTGTAAGAGTTATTGAAATCAAAGCTCCTGCGATTCCACATAACGCTGCATTAATTCCAAAAGTTGCAGCATAAACTTTTTCTGTATCTACGCCTAAAATTTTTGCAGCCCTAGCATTTTGTGCTGTTGCTCTAATAGCCCGTCCAAGTTTAGATTTCCTCATGTAAATAACTAGAGCTATTGCATATAAAACACTTATAAAAGCAGAGAATATTTTTGAATTAGGTAGGGTTACTGAACTATCAAATAACATTGTTGTTCCATATTCAGACTGTGCTACGACCACGTCTGCACCGAAAATAAAATTCATTAATTGTTGGAATACAATAGCGATACCAAAAGTTGCTAAAATTGAAATAAATAAGTCTCTATCCACTACTTTATTGATTACTAACTTATAGAGTGCCCACCCGACAAAAAACATTATAATTGGAGATATAATAACTCCCCAAGCAGGATGGATCCCCCAAAGGTAAATAGTGTATGCGATGTAACCTCCGAGAATTACTAAATCACCTTGTGCAATATTAATTATGTTCATTACACCCCATTGAAGTGCCATGCCGTATGCAATCAACGCAAATAATATGCCTAAAAGAATCCCGTCCAGTGAAGCCTGGACCATTAACATTGGAGCTTTAAAAATAAGAAAGTCCATAAAATTTCAAAACTTATAAAAGAAAAGCCCCTAGAAAACTAGGGGCTTTTCAAATTATTAAGAAGTTATTAGCTTCTTTCAGACCATTTCGGGATTGGATGATAGAACTTATCAGAAGCCCATTTTGTAGGAGCTACTACTCTATTCTCACAATCATCGCCTTTACATCTTACTTGGAACAAGATCATTGGCTTAGCAACGTTTTGGCCACCAGGTCCAAATTTAATGTTTCCATAGAAAGTTTGCATTTCTGTATCAACTAGCGCATCTCTAACTGCATCTCTGTCAAAAGAATTTGCTCTTTCGAACGCATCTTTAAACACTAACAATGCTGCAGAAGATTCTGCTGATTGATATGGCGGGTCATATCCAAATTCTTTTTGGAAGTCTTTAGCGTATTTCTTACCAGAGCCAAAGAATTTATCTTTGTAAGATAAATTTTTGTGCCACTGAGAAGCACACAATGCGAATTCTGATTTCTTTCCGTGTTGTTTAGAAAGTTTTGCAGCATCACAGTGTGTCATCGCTAACATAGGAACATCAACTTTCATTTCAGAAATTTGTCTGATTGCAGTTAATGCACCTTTTGTGTGACCTGATACAACAAGTACATCTGGCTTAACAGCTTTTACTTTAGCCAATGTAGCTGCCATATCGTTAAGTTCTTTCGGTAGTTTGTCATCGATGATGATCTCAGATCCAGTTCTTTTTGCTGCATCTAAAATACCAAGTCTCACGTCTTGTGAGAAAGCATCTTGTTCAAATGCTTGAGCAATTTTTACTCCTTTACCACCGTTTTTTTCTACCGCTAAATCGATAGCTACTTCAAGGTATTGGTTAGCTGGTGATAACACCGCGAACAAATATTTATATCCTTTAGTAAATAAAGATCTAGATGCACCATTCGCTTCAACCATAGGAATTTTATATTTCTCGGTTACTGGTGCAATGGCTTTCGTTAAACCTGAACTGTATGGTCCAAGCATATAATGAACGCCATCTTGTTTAATTAGTCTTTCAGCTAACTGAGCGGCTCTTTTTGGGTTTGATTCATCATCATAGTAAATGATCTCAAACTTATATTTCTTACCTTGTACTTCTACTCCACCCATTTTGTTAATTCTGTCAACGGCCATGTTATAACCATTTTGAGTATGAACTCCATTTGAAGAGTATTTACCTGTAAGAGATATTGCAGAACCTAACACAATGTACTCACCTTCTACTTTTGCAAAAGAAGAAGTGAAAGATACAAGTGCTAAAGTTATTGCTGAAATAAATGTAACAAATAGTTTTGCTATTTTATTCATTATTTCCCTTCTTGTTATTAATTAATTAATTAAAATTAAATAATTAAAACAAGAAATAGAGATTTTGACAACAGTTAGAATTGATTAAAAATTCTGTGTCGCAGCAATGTAAACTGCTAAAATTAGAAGAACACACGCAGAAATTGTATTTAATAGCTTTGGTTTACTTCTTAGCCATACTGAAATTTTTTCAGCTGCTAATCCATAAATCATTAACGTTAAAAAATCTAATACCACGTATGTAATTAATAATATTAAAAACTGTGAAATGATATTTGATCCGAAATTAATAAAAGTCGGAAAAATTGTTCCAAAAAATAAAAGAGCTTTAGGACTTAAGCCAGCAACTAATAATCCATCTTTGTAAAATGATAGTGGCGATTTTAAATTTTGATTTTTAGAATTAAAACTTCGAATTTTTGAAGTAAAGGTGTCATAGGCTAAATAAATTATATAAAATATGCCAGCCCATTTTAAATAGTAAAGGACTTGAGGGTTATCACTTAAAAAAGAGCCAATTAAAAACACTACTAAAATAGCCTGGATAGTATTTGCGGAAATATCTCCTAAAGCAGTCCAAACAGATCTATTTAATCCATAGTTTAACGTGTGTGAAACAATTACAACTCTGGGCGGACCTGGAGAAATAAATAAAAATAAAATGATTTGTAAAAATATTATATAGTCTGTTGGAAACATTTGATTAGTCACTATATATAAATTTATGAAGAAAAAAAGTTTTATCCCTCAAACACGAGTTAAAAATCCCGAACCAAAAGATAAGGATGATAATTGGATTATTTGGGCTGCTTGGGCAGATAGGATTACTTTTGAAGAGATAAAAGAAAAAACTGGAAAGAATGAGTCTCAAGTCATTAAAATAATGCGAAAAAATTTAAAACCAGGCTCCTTCCGCTTATGGAGAAAAAGAGTGCATAATACTAGCATCAAACATAGGAAAAAGTTTCAATTAGGCAGAAAAAAACTAAGAGAAAAAATAAAATTAACTGATATATATTAATTATGAAAAAAGTCACAATGTATACTGGCAATCCATGCTCATTTTGTGCAGCAGCCAAAGCGTTACTAAAAACAAAAAATGTTGAAATTGAAGAAATCGATATTTGGGCAGATCCAGCTAACGCAAAAGAAATGTTACAAAGAACAAATGGCGCAAGAACTATTCCTCAAATTTTTATCGGCGATCATTACATTGGTGGTAATGACAAACTTCAGGAAGCCAATAGAAATGGCGAATTAGATAAAATAATAGATGGAAAATGAGGAGAAATTTTTTAAAATATTTAAGCTTAACAATTTTTTCTTCTTTTATTCTTCCTTTAAACTCACTTTTTGCTAATACAAAAAAAATTATCAATAAAAACCTTACAAAAAAACAAAAAGAAATAATGTTTAACGAGGGTACTGAAAGACCCTTTTCTAGTAATTTACTTAGAGAAAGTAGAAAGGGTTTTTATCATTGCGCTAATTGTGGAAATAAACTTTTTGCTTCTACTAGTAAATTCGACAGTGGCACTGGTTGGCCATCATTTTCGGAGGCTTTACCTGGAGCATTTAAAACTAAGATAGATTATAAATTCGGAATGAAAAGAACAGAATATCATTGTGCTAAATGCGGCGCGCATCATGGACATGTCTTTAACGATGGACCAACAAAAAGTGGTAAAAGATTTTGTAATAATGGTCTTTGTTTAATTTTTAAGCCTGAATAAAATTATTTAATATCTTGGATAAAAGGCATTGCATCCCCTGCTCCAAGTTTAGTTGTAGATATTCCAGCAACTTTATTTGCGAACTCTAAACAATCTTTAATAGGTTTTTCTTTCAATAAACTGAAAGCTAAACCTCCATTAAAAGCATCTCCTGCTCCAGTAGTGTCAATGGCTTTTACTGCACTAGCTTTTAAATAAATTTCCTCTTTTCCATCAGAATAAAATAAACCTTTTTCTCCTAGAGTAATTATTACTTTTTTTATTCCTAGATTTATTAATTTATCTGCTGCCTGCTTTGCTTCTTGATCATTAGTAATCTTTATGCCTGTATAAAATTCAGCCTCGGTTTCATTAGGTGTAAAAAAATCGATATTATTATAAAACTCATTTGAAATTTCAGATGCCGGTGCAGGATTTAAAATTGTAGTACATCCATTTTCTTTAGCAGTTTTCAAACAATGTAAGGTAACATCTTTTGGAACTTCTAATTGAGTTAAAAAAATTTTTGATTTTTTTATAAAATTAATTTGTTTTTCAATTTCACTTATTTTTAAAGAACTTGGGGCGCCTACAATTACATTTATTGCATTTTTTCCAGTATTTTGATCGACTAAAATTCCTGCTACGCCAGTTTGTTGATTGCCATCTTGAATTATATTTTTCGTAGAAATTTTATTTTTTTCAAGAGTTTTAAGAGCTAACTCTCCGTATGCGTCTTTACCAATTTTACTTATAAAGTTTGTATTTCCGCCAAGTCTTGCAATTGCTATGGCTTGATTGCAACCTTTTCCTCCTGGACCCACATTATATTTTTTTCCCAAAATAGTTTCACCTATTGATGGGATTTTAGGTCCTGAAAAACTTATGTCAGCAACAAAAATTCCTAAGACTGTTATTTCGCTCATTAACCAACTTTAGCGAGAATTGGAAAGGTCGTCAAAATATAATAACTTATAACTTGAATATAATTTGTAGTAATCAAGATGCCAGTAATAAAAAGAATAGCTCCGCCTGATTTTGTAATAGTTCCATAATATTTTCCAAAACCTTTTTTAGAATTTAAAAATCTACTCATGTAGTATCCTGATAATATAAATGGGATAGCTAAACCTAAAGAATAAAATGATAATAATAAAACCCCTTTGCTAATAGTAGCTTCAGTAGCAGACAAAGCAATTATAGATCCTAAAACCGGACCAATGCAAGGTGTCCAACCAAATGCAAAAGCTGCTCCAACTATAAAAGGAAATGCATAATTATCTTTATAACTTGAATTAGTTTGAATTCTTTTTTCAGTGTTTAAAAAAGAAAAATTTAAAAAACCTAACATTTGTAATGAAAAAATAATAATTATTAATCCTGCAACAATCCGTAATTCATTAGAAAAGAAAAGAAGCACGTTTCCTATTGCAGAAGCGGCCGCTCCAAGTGTTATAAAAACGAAGGAGAAACCTAGTGAAAAAAGAATAGTTTTAGTCAAAACTATTGATTTGTCTTTATCTATTTCCCCTAAATCTTTTCCAGTAATATAAGAAATGTAACCGGGGATAATTGGTAGTACGCAAGGGGTGAGAAAACTTATAAATCCAGCCCCAAAAGCCAACGCAAGTTTAATGATCATATTACGTTTATATTTGCCTTTGAACTTTACCGCAATTACAATATTGGCTCATGATAATTAAATACGCAGGTTTTTTATTCACTCTTTTATGGTCTTATACTTTCATTAAGTCTCAAAGTATTTTTAAAAAAGGTTCAGGCATTTTAATTACTTTATTTGTAACTAATATATCCTGGTTCACATTTATCGCAGCTTGCTTTTATGGCCTTAAAAATTTTAGCTTTTACCATGCTTTACTTGGTATAGCTCTGAGTATTGTTTTAGTTCACTTAGCTTTTTCTCGACTAACTTTATTCATTAATAATAAATTTCAGGATAAAAACACGCTTTTAAAGATTAAAACATTTTTTGAATATTTAATTTTGATAACAGTTGGATACTTTATATTTTTTTAAAAAGTATTAATTTTTGATAAAACTTTAAAATTTTTGTCAGTGATGACTAGTTCTCCAGATCTTGTTGTTGCTCCAGTTATTGCCAAGATAATTACATAATGCGTAACTAAAACAAGATTTCCTCCATTACCATTCCAATTATTTACATATGTTTTTAAATCCTCAATCTGCTGATTTTCATTTTGGTCGTATGGCGGAGTATAAGTAGAATTTAATGCGGAAAATTCTTTGAAATCGCCAAAAGCGTATTTAGCAGTATCTTTGCATCTACACCACTGACTTGATAAAACTTTATCGATTTTAACTTTTTTTTCTTTAAAAAATTTACCAATTTTTTTTGCTTGATTAATGCCCATGATGTCTAAATTTCTTTGAGTTTTACAATCTCCAATTTTAAATCCTTCTGGATCTCCGCCTCCAGGAGCTTTAGCATGTCTAATTAAAATAATTTTATCTCCATCCTGAGCTGGTTTCCAATTTTGTCCTGATGCGTATGTATGAAATGAAATTAACGAGAATATAATTATATGTAGGGAAATAATTTGCTTCTTCATGGTGGATGAAATGACAATCTTACAAACTTGTGTCGCCTTGGTCTAGAGGACATGACAGAGCAGATTATAATTTTTTGATTAGTTGTATTAAAACACTTAATTGGTTTGTGTATAACTACTCGCCTTTTGGTTTAAAGACTAAACATATACCATTGTTGCAATATCGTTTTCCAGTAGGTTTTGGACCGTCATCAAAAACATGACCGTGATGACCTCCACATTTTTTGCAATGATACTCAGTTCTTGGATAACCGATGTGCATATCTTTTTTTTCTTCGAATACACCTGGAATAGATTCGAAAAAAGAAGGCCAGCCAGAACCGCTCTCATATTTAGTTGTAGACTTAAATAATTTTGTTCCACACCCAACACAGTGATAAGAACCCTCTCTTTTTTCTTGATTTAAAGGACTGCTACCTGGAGACTCTGTTCCCTCTTGTTTTAAAACATAATTTTGTTCTGGAGTTAAATTTGGATCCCAATCTTTACTCATCTTTTACTTTATCGTCTACACCATAAGGTCTGAAACTACCTTTATTTTCAAACTTGACTGCTTTAGCAGGGATGCCAACCATCGTTGCGTTTTCTGGAACATCTTTTACTACAACTGCGTTAGCTGCAATTCTAGAATTGTTACCAACTTTAATTGGTCCGATTATTTGTGCGCCAGAACCGATCACAACATCATTGCCAATCGTAGGATGTCTTTTCTCATGTCGTTGTCTTTCGCTATCTATGCTAGGAGAACTCCCGCCTAAAGTAACGTTGTGATAAATAGTAACGTTGTCTCCAATTTCAGAAGTTTCACCGATTACTACACCCATACCATGATCAATAAATAAATTTTTACCTATCTTTGCTCCAGGATGAATTTCAATACCTGTAAAAAATCTTATTGTTTGTGAAATAATTCTTGCTATTAGGTCGAATCCAGCCTTGTAAAAAAAGTTTGATATTTGATGGAAGAAAACTGCCTTAACTCCTGGATACGTAAGTATGATACTAAGTATAGATTTTGCCGCAGGATCTCTTTTTTTTATAGACTCTAAAAAATCATTCATAAGATGTATATAATGACTACTTGATAAATTTAAAGAAGAATATATATAAATCCTTATGAGTAGCTCATTTCATTTAGCAATCCCAGCTGGAGATTTAAAAAAAGCTGAAGCTTTTTATACCGATATTTTAGGATGTAAAACTGGAAATCGTGAAGACGGTAAATGGGTCGACATAGATTTTTGGGGTAATGAACTTACCTTGCATCAAACATCTATGAAACTTCCAAGAGAAAGACACGACGTAGATATGGGCCAAGTTCCAGTTCCACATTTTGGAGTGCATTTAAAAAAAGATGTTTTTAATAAAATTAAAGCAAATATTGAAGCTAATAAAATTAACTACATCGACAAACCTTACACTAGATTTGAGGGTACTGAATTTGAGCAAAATACATTTTTTATTGAAGATCCAAACGGAAATGTATTAGAGTTAAAAACGTTTGACTAATAAATCAAATTCATTCATTGAAAATAAAACTCAGTTAATCCAATATTTTAAGGATGGGATAAAAAAAGATACTGATCTTAGAATTGGTGTTGAGCATGAAAAATTTCTTTTTAATAAAACAGATTTAAAAAGAATTAATTATGATCAAATTAAGAAAATATTTGAAATTTTAAAAGATAAAGGTTGGGAACCTCAATTAGAAAAAAATAAGTTAATCGGGTTAAAAAGACAAAATCAAAAAATTACGACTGAACCCGGTTTTCAATATGAATTATCAGGTGCGCCGTTTAAAAATATACATTCAGTTTGTTCAGAAAATAGTTCTCATTTTAATGAACTGAAAGAAGTTTTTAAGTCGACAAATATTACTACTTCATCAATTGCATATGACCCATTTAATAAATTAAATGATATCCCTAAAAGTCCAAAAGAGCGTTACTCAATTATGACAGCTGAAATGCCAAAAGGTGGCAAATTAAGTTTAGATATGATGTACAAAACTGCAGGCATTCAGATTAATTATGATTATATTTCTGAAGAGGATTTTGAAAAAAAATTTAAAATCGGTAACTATTTAGCTCCCTTAACTATTGCTCTTTTTGCAAACTCTCCTTTTAATGAAAATAAACTCTCAGGTTTTTTATCTTATAGAGGAAAAGTTTGGCAAGAAACTAGTAGAGGTGGAATAATGCCAATTACTTTTGAGAATGTTAATTTTGAAAAATATATTGATCATGCAATCAATTACCCAATTTTATTTCTTAAAAAAAATGGAAAATATTACTCGCCAAACGGTCAAACTTTTAGGGATTTTTTTAATGGCAATTTAAGTTTTTTAAAAGGAGAAAAACCAACTTTAGAAGATTTTGAAAATCACTTAGGTACTATTTTTACTGAGATAAGATTAAAACAGGTTATAGAGTTTAGATCTTTAGATACATGTAATTTCGGTTGTATTTGTAATGGTCCCTCTTTCTTTACAGGATTAATTTATGGATCTTTAGATGAGACTTATGAAATAATTAAAAACTGGAAAAAAGAAGAGGTAATGGATGCATATTTAAACGCGCCCAAACAAGGATTAAATACTTTGCTAAAAAATAAAAGATTAATAGATTGGGCAAAAATATTTTTAGATATTTCTAAAAAAGGCTTAGACAAAAGAAATGAGCTTAATAAAAGTGGAAAAAATGAAACAATTTACTTAAAACATATAGAGGAAATAATTAGTAATAAAAAAACTAGAGCGGAAATGCTAATTGAGCAATATAATAAAATAAAAAAATTAGATTTCTTAATAAATCATGACGAAAATTTTAGCTATTCAGGGTTCTGATCTTAAAAAAGTAAATATCAAAACTGATACAACTATTCTTTTGGCATCTGAGGCACAAAAAAGAGGTTACAAAATATATTATTTTGAACCAGAAAATTTAAGTTTTTTGAATGGAAAAATTTTAGCCCTTTGTAAACATATAAAAATCAATGAAAATAAAAAGAAATACTACTCGCTATTAAGAAATGTTAAATTTAATTTAGAAAAATCTAAAATTATATTAATCAGAAATGATCCACCTTTTGATAATCGTTATTTATATACAACATTTTTACTGAACCATATCTCTAATAAGGTTAAGATAATAAATCACCCTTTTGCTGTAAGAAATATATCTGAAAAGCTATTTTCTATAAATCTAATGAGGTATATGCCTCCAACTTTAATTAGTGAAAACCTTTCAGAAATTAAAAGTTTTTTTAAAAAACACAAAGCTGTTGTTGCAAAACCTATTAATGGTTTTAGTGGTAATAACGTAATTTTAATGAAAACATTCAATTCAAGCAAAATTAGAAAATTAATAAAAACTAATAATCATTTATTTTTTCAAAAATTTTTACCTGGGGTTTCTAAGGGTGATAAACGGGTTTTTATAATTAAAGGAAAGATTGTAGGTGCTATTTCGAGGATACCTAAAAAGGGAAGTATTTTATCTAATATGAGTAAAGGGGCTAAAGCGAAACTAACAAAGCTCACAAGGAAAGAAGTTAATGTAAGCAAAGTGATTGGAAAATTGTTAGTGAAAAATAATATATATTTTGCAGGGATAGATTTCGTACAAGGGAAATTAATTGGTGATATTAATGTAACTAGCCCTACTGGGCTAGCTGCATACAAAGATTTATCTGGAATAAACCTTGCAAAATTGTTCTGGAATAATATTTAATTGACAGTTGACAAAATCCTGAGTTTGTTGCTATAAACCTTTAGCGCTGAGTTAAGGCAACTTGCGGGCGCTTTATAAATCCTGCTAAAGCGCATAAGTCATTTAGACCACCGCTTTAGCCGGTGGTTTTTTTTTGGAACAATCTTAAATTAAACCGGGTATTTGAACCATATTGTACACCTGGCATATGCCGAAGTACTAAAAAGGAGAAGATGAACAGAATTGAACTTCGTTCATTCTTCTCCAGAAAGACGGAGAAAAAATGAACGAAACAATAAGAGAAACAGTAAGGGGGAAAATCAATGGCTGATTTTAAACATCCGGAAACTATAGGCTTACATGGTAGTGATTATAGAGCTGATCCTACTACAACAGCTGTAGCAGTTCCGATTTATCAAACAACTTCTTACCAATTTAAAAATGCAGAGCATGCCGCGAATTTATTTGGTCTAAAAGAGTTTGGTAACATTTACACACGTATAATGAACCCAACTGTAGATGTACTAGAAAAAAGAGTTGCAGCGCTTGAAGGCGGTGTAGCAGCATGTGCAGTGGGATCAGGCCAAGCAGCTTCAGCAATGTGTATTCAAAACTTAGCACAGGCTGGAGATAACATTGTTGCTTCGACTGATTTATACGGAGGTACAGTTAACTTATTCAAAAATACTTTAAGGCAACAAGGTATTGAAGTTAGATTTGCAGATCCTGCAGATCCAAAAAACTTCGAGAAAGTGACTGATGATAAAACAAGAGCTTACTATGGCGAGACTCTTCCAAATCCTTATCTTCGTGTTTTTCCAATTAAAGAAGTTTCTGATATCGGTAGAAAAAAAGGTATACCTTTAATTATCGATAACACAGCTTCGCCAGTAATATGTAAACCTTTAGCTCATGGAGCTGCAATTGTAATGCACTCTTTGACAAAATATATCGGTGGTCATGGTACTTCCATTGGAGGAATAATTGTAGATGGAGGAAATTTTGATTGGATTAAAGATAGAAAAAGACAACCTCTATTAAATGAGCCAGATCAAAGTTATCACGGTGCAGTTTGGGCAGATGCAGTTCCACAATTAACTGGAGCTAATATCCCATTTGTTATTCGAGCAAGAGTGGTTTTATTGAGAGACTTGGGTGCTCCGTTAAGTCCATTCAATGCTTTTCAAATTATTCAAGGTTTGGAAACTGTAGCTTTAAGAATGAAACAACATTGTAGCAATGCTGAAAAAGTTGTTAATTTCCTAGATGGGCACAAAAAAGTTAAAAAAGTAATCTATCCAACAAATTATCAAGGTGAAATTAGAGATAGAGCTAAAAAATATATGCAAGGTGGTTATGGATCTTTGATAGGTATGGATCTAGGCACAAAAGAAGCAGGAGCTAAGTTTATTGATAACTTAAAAATGCTTTACCATGTAGCAAATATTGGTGATGCTAGAAGCTTAGCAATTCATCCAGCTACAACAACTCACAGTCAATTAACTGAGCAAGAAATGTTAGCTGCAGGTGTTACGCCAGGATATGTTCGATTATCAATTGGTATAGAACATCCAGATGATATTGTTGCAGATATTAAACAAGCTTTGGCTGCATAAAAATTAAACTAGGTGGTCCCAATTATTTGTATTGGGGCCATCGATCTAGAAAAAATAATAATTACCTTCTATTATAAATAGTTGATTTTTTTGCTATTTTTTCAATCATAGATATTTCTTTAACTATTTTTTTTGGATACTCTTTCACAATTTCTGTAGTCTTTCCCATTATATCAGTGCTTTTAGACTTAATTTGTTTTTTAACAATCGTGCAAAATTCAGATCTTGTTATTTCAAATGAAGAAATGCAGGTTTCCTTTTTTTTCTCAGGATTTTTTTCTTCTGCGTATGCAATAATATGTTCCAAAGGAGTTTTTCCTGTTTGTTTTTTAACTCCATAACTTACTGCTGAATTAAGAGATGACTGTAATATTTTTCCGTTAGATGTGCCAGAACCGAGTAATGCTAAAGACTCAGCGCACCCATTAAGTAAGAAAATCGTTGATAATAAAAGCAATATTTTTTTCATGTTTGAAATTTGTTTTAAATGGTTCATATCTGCTTCATCTTTAATTAAAAGTTAATTGTGAACGCATTAATTTTATTAACACAACCCAAGGTTGTCAAAATCTTTAAATTGGCCAGACTGATTTCGTTTTAGATTTGTTAATCTAAGTACTTAATTTTAGATTTTTTATTTATGTTGGGCTGAAGTGATGAAGTAAGATCTTTTAAAGACCTTTCTTTTGATTTTTCTGAGATCTTCGATTTAGTTATTTTTAATTGTTTTTTAACAATAGCACAAATTTCTGAGTTAGTTTTTTTAGCGAATGATAGGCAGGGTTCTTTCTTTTTCTGCGGATTCATTTCCTCAGCATATGTCATCATATGTTCCATCGCACTTTTTCCAGTTTGTTTTTTTACTCCATAATTTACTGCTGTAGAAAAAGCTGATTGTGTAATTTTTCCACCGGTTACTGCGGTAGAGGTAGGTCCTAATAGAGCTAAAGACTCTGCGCAACCAGTTAGTAACGTGAGTCCAAGCAAACAACCTAAAATTTTTTTCATTCTCCCTTTTATAATTTCTCTAATTTAAGCAGAGATTTGTTCGTTGTAAAACAAACGAATCACTCAAAATGAGTTTATATATAATACAACCTATGATGGAAGTACTTTTTTATGAGATTACCCTTTTAGGCTTGTTTTCTAGACAACTTTCTAAATTTTCAATCATTTGCGGATAAAATTTTGAGTAATTTTCGGCAGTCACGTAACCGATATGGGGTAGTAATAAAGCATTTTGAAAAAATCGAAGTTTATGGTCTTGTGGAAGAGGTTCTTTATTATAAACGTCTAAACCAACACCAGCTATTTTTTCATCTTTTAAAGCTTCAACTAAATCGCTTTCATTAATGATTGGGCCTCTCGAAGTATTGATTAGAAAACTAGTTTTTTTCATCATTTCAATCTCTTTTTTTGTAATTAAGTTTTTATATCTTTCACCTAAAACTAAATGAATAGAAATTATATCTGAATTTTTAAGTAAATCTTCCTTACTCATAGGTAATACACCAAGTTTATTTGCGTGAGATAAATTTAGATTTTCACTCCAAGCGCAAACTTCCATTCCAAAAGCTTTGCCTACTTTTGCGACTTGTGTTCCAATTTTTCCCAAGCCTATTACTCCCAACATTTTACCTTTTAATTCTGAACCAATAGTAGTCTGCCAATATCCTTGGAACATATTATCAATTTCTTGCTTAACGTTTCTTAAAAGACCTAATATCAAAGTCCAAGTGATCTCAGCTGCTGGATTTGAATTTATTTCAGTTCCACACACCAATATACCTTTTTTTTTCGTTACTTCTAAATTAATTGAATTATTACGCATACCTGAGGTCATTACGTATTTTAGATTTGGTAAATTTTCTAATAAACTTTTTGTGATGGGTGTTCTTTCTCGCATAATAAATAATGCTTCAAATTCTTCCAAGGCTTCAATAGCATCATTTTCATCGTTGAATACTTCATTGAAAATTTTAAAGTCAAATTTATTCTTAAATTTTTCTATATCCACAATCTCTTCAAAGGCATTTTGATAATCGTCCAGTACTGCAACTTTAATCATTGGGTTTTCCTATTTGATAAATAAATACCAGATATAATAAAAGATGCTCCAATAAAATGGAATAATTGAAATTTTTCTTTGAAAATTATAATTGCCATTAATGCACTGAAAAGTGGCATTAGCTGAATAAACATCGATGATCTGTTAGGACCTATTAATTCTATAGCTTTTTGCCAACAATAATAAGCCGCGATCGCAGGAAAGATAACTACATAAATTAAAATTAAAAAAAAAGCTTTATTTATTTTTACATCTAATCCGATTGATTGTTCATATAAAAATTGAGGAACTAAAAATATTAGTCCCACTGTTACCATAATTTGGATTAAAGAAAATTGAGATAATTGAAGTTTATTTTTTTTGAGTAAAGTTGAATATAATGACCAGCTTAAAACACAAACTAGCATCCATATATCTCCTTTATTAAAACTTAAAGAAATTATTTTTTGAATTTCTGCATTTGATATAATTGTTGCAACTCCAAATATAGACAATAATAATCCAGATAATTGAAATATATTTGTTTTTTCAATTTTCATAATTGACGAAAAAATTATTATCATGGGTGGAATAGCAGCCAACATTAAAACCGCGTTTATAACTTGAGTAAAATTTAAGGCAAAGTACACTACAGAATTAAAAGTGCTGATTGATAATATTCCCATGATACCAATTACAAAAAAATTTTCTTTAATATATTTTCTCTTTGCTGAAATTTCTTTGATTGTAAAAGGAATTAAAATGAACCATACCATGACCCATCTTAGAAAATTTAAAGTAAGAGGTGGAACTTCAAATAAAGTAGCAAATTTTCCGATAATAAAGTTTCCTGACCAGAATAAAGCCGCAAATGTAAGAAAAGTATAAGCTAAATAATTTTTTGACAAGAATTTTCTAATTAAATCTTTTTGAACTGTATGGAGATAAATCTAAATTTGTTTTTTCTCCAGCAACAATTCCTGATACAATTTTGCCTGTTATTGCTCCTAAAGTCCAGCCTAAATGTTGATGGCCAAAAGCATAGATGATGTTTTTATTTTTTAAAGAAGGTCCAAGTATGGGTAAAAAATCTGGGAGTGTAGGCCTAAATCCTAACCACTCGTCTTCGTGAGCTCCCAGTTGTGGTAAAAGTTCTTTCGCACATCTAATTACATAATCAATTCTTTTTTTTGATAAAGGATTTTCAGTTCCGCCGAGTTCTACAGTGCCTACTGCCCTAAGTCCTTGATTCATTGGTGTCATTCCAAAACCTCTATCTAAGAAGATTACTGGTCTTGAGATTAATTTTTCTTGTCCTTTAAAATGTACATGATAACCTCTCTCGGTATCCAATGGAATTTTTTCTCCTAATTGGTCTGTAAACTGTTTAGAGAAAGCTCCTGAGGCTACTACAGATTTTTCAAATTTATATTCTTCATTCTCTGATTTCATTATAGTTTCGTCATTTTTAGACTGTTCAACGCTTTTAATATTTGTTTGAATAAATTTTCCACCTCTTTTTAAAAATAATTTGAAAATTTGTTTTAGTATTCCATGTGGATCTCTAGCGTGCATAGCGGACTCATAGATAATCCCAGCATCAAAAACTGGATTTAAATTAGGCTCTAATTCTAAAACTTCTTTTTGTGATAATAGTTTTTGCTTAATTCCAAGTTCATCACGAACTTTTATTTCTAAATTTCTACTTTTTAAATTTTTATTTGTCCAAACATAAATAATGCCTTTTTTTTCAACTAATCCATTCGTATCTATTTCTTGGAAAATTTCTTCATAGGCATCATTTGATAGACTTAGAATTTGATGCATATTTTTAGCAGTATGCATCATAGATTTTTTATTGCAGTTTTTTAAATAATAAAAAAACCAATTTAACATTTTAGGGACGTAATTCCATTTTAAAGCTAAAGGTCCATAAGAACTGAAGAGCATCTTTGGAACATCAAATAAAATATCAGGGCGATTGAGTTGTAAAACAGCGTAAGGAGAAAAATGTCCAGCGTTTCCATAAGAAGCTGGTTTAAAATCTTGCGATAAAGGATCTTGACGGTCGAAAATTGTGACAGGGATTCCTTTTTTTATAAGTTGTAAACCTGTACATACGCCTTGGATTCCAGAACCTATAATTCCAACTGATTTACATTTATAATTTTCCATAAGGAAATTATATTTCAATGTTCAAAAAAATAGTAGTGCGGTAGATTAGGCTAAAGCCTCTTTATTTACAACAGTCTCAGGTTGATTTTCTGTGTCTGAGTCTTTTTTATCTTTTTTCTTGAATAAAAAATCACCGGTTAGTTTTGATTTAGAGTTATTTGATTTTTTAATGTAGCCATCTATGTCAGCCCCATTCTCTGTTCTTAAATTGTTTCCAAAATTTATGTCTCCCTTAACAGTACCAGTTGCTCCAACTACAACATCTCCTCCAGACACTTTTCCATCGAGATGACCATGTATTTCAACTCTATCAGCTTCTATAGAACCTGTTACGGAGCCTGTTTCTCTTACAATAATTTCTTTTGAATAGATAGGCCCTTTAATTAAGCCTGCAATATCAATTGCGCCAGAACTATTTATCGTTCCCTCGATACTTACAGTTTCACTTATTAAAGATCTTTCTGAGTCTTTGATTTTATTTTTTTTATCGCCAAACATTTTATTTTTTCTTAAACTAACCACCATTTTTAAAAATATACAAGCAATTATTAAAATTAAATTTGACCAAAATAGGTTTTAATTAACTGGCGTATCTTTGTATACTTTGCAAGACATCGCTATTCCCAGCCCAAACATAATTGCCATCATAGATGATCCGCCATAGGACATAATTGGTAAAGGCGATCCTACAATTGGTAAAAGTCCAAGAACCATCATCATATTGACTACTACATATATAAAAAACGCAGTAGAAAAACTGTAACAGTATAGCTTACCAAAATTACTTCTTGTCACATTACCTATTTTCGCTATTCTCCAAACTATCAAAGCATACAAAAACAGGATAAATATCGATCCTAAAAAACCGAATTCTTCAGAGAATAAAGTAAATATAAAATCTGTGTGTTTTTCAGGCAAGTAATCTAAATAACTTTGCGACCCTTGTAGAAAGCCTTTTCCTAACAAACCACCTGAGCCAATAGCTATTTTAGATTGAATTATTTGATAACCAGCTCCCAATGGATCTCTCTCAGGATTAAGAAAAGTTAAAATTCTTGATTTTTGATAAGGCTTAAGAAAGGAAATCGCTATTGGTAGTAAAGCAATGAACGCAAGACCAGACAATGCGAAAAACTTAACCCTTACTCCAGCAAGCCAAGCAACGGTTAATCCTCCTGCAGCAATTAATAATGCAGTTCCAAGATCGGGTTGTGTAGCAACTAGTATTAAAGGTGCGACTAGGACGACTATTGGTAAAAATAAAAATCTTACTTGATTAATATTTTCTATTGAAATTCGATGATAATATTTTGCTAAAAATAAAATTAATCCAATTTTCATAAGCTCTGATGGTTGCAAATTCATAAAATAAAGATCTAACCATCTCTTTGAGCCGGAGGAAGTCAAACCAAAATATTTTACACCAAGAAGTAAAATGAAAAATAAAATATAAATAATATAGCTTTGGCTATGCCAGAATCTTATTTGAATAAATGATAAAAATAAAAACATGCCAAAAAAAATAAAAAAACGTAAAATATGACTTTTAGTATGATATTTTAACTCTCCTCCATCAGTAGAATACATAGCCAAAATACTTACCATACCTAAAATAAAAATTGATAAAATTAGAATATAATCAAGAGATAAAATTTTATCTTTTATACTAAGTGAAGATTGAATTGATCTTGATCTAAACATTAAACTTGCTCTCCTATCAAGTTATTGGCTCTTTGTCTTAGTTCATGTCTCTCTAGAACTTTTTTTATTACTTTTTTTGCGATTGGTGCTGCAGCCTTTCCTCCGGATCCACCGTGTTCTACTAAAACACTTATAGCATACTTAGGGTCATCATAAGGAGCAAAAGCAACAAATAAAGCGTGATCTCTATCTTTATAAGGTAAACTCTCTTGCTTAACTTCTGCTTCACGTTGTGCTTCAGTGAACCGTTTAATTTGAGAAGATCCTGTTTTACCGGCGAATGTAAACTTTTTATTCTCCCATCTGTGCCTAAAAGATGTTCCACCAGGCTCATTAGATGAAGAATACATCGCATCTTTAATTAAATTAATATTTTCTTGATTTTTAAATAGTGGTTTTAAGTTGAAGTTAGAAATCAATAAATCAGTTGGAATAGGCTGGTTAGGGTTTTCATTTTTAAATTTTATGTACTCTCGTAAATTATTGCTTTCTTCATCAAATAATATTCTAGGTTTTATCTCATATCCTCCATTTGCAATTTGTGCTGTCATTAAGCATAATTGTAATGGTGTGCTTTGAAAATAACCTTGACCTATACCTGAGTGCAAAGTTTCACCTAAATACCAATTTTGTCCAATAAACTTTTTTTTCCATTTTGTATTTGGAACCACACCTGATCTCTCTTCAATAAAACCATTTAGTATTTTTTTTCCTAATCCAAATTTTTTAGCTGTTGCTGAAAGTCTATCGACACCAAGTTTTCTAGCAACTTCATAAAAATAAACGTCACAAGATCTTTTAATTCCCTTTCTTAAATTAACTATCCCATGACCTTTTTTTTCCCAACAGTGAAATTTTTCACCATAAAGTTCAATTTTTCCTGTACATCTAAAATTATCTAATGGTTTTATTATTCTATTCTCTAAAGCACTTAGTGCTACTAAAGTTTTAATAGTTGATCCTGGTGGATATAAACCTGAAATAGTTTTATTTGTTAAAGGTCGCTTCTCATTTTTAATCAAACTGTTCCAATATTTTTGTTCTAAACCATGAACAAACTCGTTAGGTTCAAAAGATGGTGATGATACCATCGACACAATGTCTCCATTATATACGTCCATTACGCAGACAGCTGCTGCTTTATCTTTTAAAAGTTCGCTAGTAAATTTTTGAACCTCAAAGTCTAGTGTGGTTTTAAAACTTTTACCAGCTTGTCCTTCATTAATTTGAATTTGTTTGATTCTCTTTCCGTAAGCATTAACTTCATACCTTTGAAAGCCAATTTCACCGATTATTTCTTCATCAAGTTTTCTCTCAAGTCCTGTTTTTCCAATACTCATGCCCGGTACATGTAGTTCTTTTAAATATTTTTTTGTTTGCAAATCTTTTGCACTTACTTGTGATACATATCCCAAAATGTGAGCAGAAGAATTATCAGGGTACATTCTTGCAACTGATACAACGGGTTTTACACCTTCTAGCTCGTGTAAAAATAAATTTAGTCTTGAAAATTCTGACCAGGTAATATTATCGGATACAATTATAGGCTCCCATGGTTTTTGTTTTGCTATAATCCTTTTTAATAAAAAAAGTTTTTTATCAGTTATATTTAAAATAGTTTTAAGTCTTACGAATAATTTTTCTATATTTTTTGAATTTTCAGGAATTAAATGAACTTGATAAACTTGCTTATTTGAAGCTATTTCTTTATCAAAAAAATCTTTAATAACCCCCCTTTCTGGAGCTAACTTCCATTCTCTAAATCTGTTTTTGTCTGAAAGTGTTTTATATTTTGACCTCTCATTAATTTGAAGAGATACGAGTCTACCAATAATTCCAACCATGACTACTGCCTTTGCTGCTGAAATTAAAAACATTCTCCTACTAATTAATTTTGATTTGATGACTGTATTGCCTGCACTAGGACTAAACATCACGATTACCTATTAAAGTCATTTGATAAATATTAAACAGCAACCAAAATATTGGAAACATAAACAATGTGAAAAACATGTTATATCCAATTTTAGACATAGAAAATGATAGTTCTGAGAAATTATTTAGTAAAGAAAAAAATAATAAATTAGAAAAAATCATTGCCATAAAAAATGTAAACCAATCAGAGGCTATAGTAGTATTTACGCTTTTATTTCTTACATATGTTCCGAAGAAAATTATTATTAAATAGGACAATGAGCTTATACCCATAGGGAAACCCATAACTACATCGTTAATAAGGCCTGCAACAAATATATGTCCATTTGCCATGATTTCTGGTCTTTTTAAAACCCAAAAATAAATTAAAATTATTTGAAAATTTAAAGAGAATATTTCAAAAATTTTTTCTAAATTTGTATCAACTTCACTTATACACAAATAGTAGAGAAGAAGAATTGGTCCAGCATTATAAATCTTATTTAAGAGAGTTGATTTTGCCATTATCAATTATCCTTTTTTTTTATATTTAAATTGACTGTTACAAAAGAAAGTTGATTTGGATCTACAAACAACTCCACTTCTCCATCAAGATTTGTTTTACCGACAGGTGTTCCAGCAGTAAATATTCCGTCTTTGCCTGACGCAAAAACATTTATATCTTCGAGAATTTCATAGTCCTCAGGTAAATATTCTAAAATTGGTTTGCTAGAACCGCTGCCTGACAAAATTGCTTGTGCGCTTTCGTCTAAAGTTACTGGTATTCTGCTATTTAAATCATTAAGCAATAAAACTCTGGAAGATAAGTAATTTGTTTCAACGACTCTACCTACAAGATAATTATTTTTTGTTACCGGCATGCCTTTTAGAATTCCTGCTCTTGTTCCTTTATTTATAATAATTGATTTTAAAAATGGACTATTTTTATCAACTAAAACTTTTGCAAGTATTATGTTGCTTAAATTTTTATTAAAATACTCTGTTTCTAATATTTTTTGTAAATTTTGATTTTCTTCTGTTAAAAATTCGACGTTTAGTTCTAATGATTTGTATTTTTCTAACTCTACTTTTAATCTTTCATTTTCTTCCCTTACATTTAAATAACTTGCTATATCTTTTCCAGCTTGGGGGAAAAATCTAGTAGGTGTTGATGCTAAAAATGTTACTCGATAAACTACATCGTTTATAAAACCCCTTACGGGTTTAGTAAATTTTGTACCATAAACATCCAAAAAAAAGATGATAAGTGCTAAAAAGATTAATGATAATACAGAAAATTTTTGTGCGCCTCCTCTTTTAAGAAGGGCTGAACGGAAAGCTATACTAAAATCTTCTCTACTGACTGACATCTATTCATTTATAAATAAATTAGTACTCAGATAGCATTGTAGAAAACAATTCTTCATTTTCTAAAGCTCTTCCAGTTCCGACAGCAACGCAGGACAAGGGGTCATCAGCAATTGTTACGGGTAAACCAGTATCTTGAGAAATTAATTTATCAATATTTTTTAATAAAGCTCCACCACCAGTTAAAACTAAACCCATATCTATTAGGTCAGCTGATAACTCTGGAGGTGTGTTTTCTAAAGCTTCTTTGATGCCTCCAAGAATTTGATTTAAAACTGGCATAATAGCCTCGCAAGCATCTTTTTCTGTCAATTCAATCTCTTTCGGGGTACCTGATCTTATATCTCTTCCCTTCATATTAAACGTATTATTTGTAGAAGGAATTGCAGTAGCCAACTCTTTTTTTATTTTTTCTGCTGTTGAGTCTCCGATCATTAAATTCATTTTTTTTCTCATATAAGCGATTACTGATTGATCTAAAGCATCACCTGCAACTCTTAAAGATTTAGAGTAAACTACACCCCCTAAAGACATTACCGCAATCTCAGTTGTGCCGCCTCCTATATCTACCACCATCGAACCTGTGGCTTCAGAAATTGGTAAACCGGCTCCAATAGCAGCTGCTATTGGCTCTTCGATTAACTGTACTTTTCTTGCTCCCGCTGCTAATGCCGAGTCTTGAATTGCTTTTCTCTCGACTGGTGTTGATCCAGTCGGTACACAAATTAGTATTCTTGGATTTGCAAATGCATTTTTTTTGTGAACTTTTTTAATAAAGTGTTTAATCATTTCCTCAGTAACGACGAAATCTGCAATTACTCCGTCTTTCAAAGGTCTTATAGCTGATATATTTCCAGGTGTTCTTCCAAGCATGGTTTTTGCTTCATCTCCAACGGCCAACACAGATTTTTTTCCACCATCTTCAATAACGGCTACAACGGATGGTTCGTTTAATACTACTCCTTGATCTTTCAAAACCACTAGGGTATTCGCGGTTCCTAAATCTATGGCCATGTCTTGAGACCAAAGAGATGATAAACCTGTGAGTCCTTTAAACATATTTTCCTTTCTATATTTGTGCGCTTAGATTTTCATCATCAGGCGCTGTTTTTTTTCTTTTAATAATTAATTTATTTAAAGCATTTAAATAAGCATTTGCTGAAGCAACTAGTGTATCAGTATCTGCTGCTTGTCCAACTGTGGTTTTTCCTTTTTCCTCTATTCTCACACTTACGGTAGCCTGAGCATCTGTACCTTCTGTAACAGCATGCACATTATACAAAAGAAGTTTAACATCGTGGTTGTAAAGTTTTTTGATGCATTTAAATATTGCATCAACTGGGCCATCTCCTGTATCTGAAGCACTTTTTACCTCGCCAAAAATTTCTAGAGTCATTTCAGCTTTTTGGGGTTCACCTGTTCCAGCAAAAACCTTAAGTGATTTTAATTTTATAACATTATCTTCTGTTACTAAGCTATCGTCTACAAGTGCAGCTATATCTTCATCGTATATATATTTTTTTTTATCTGCTAAAATTTTAAACTTACCAAAAGCAGTATTTATAATATCATCAGTAACATCCACATATCCCATGTCTGATAACTTATCCCTAAATGCATGTCTTCCAGAGTGTTTACCCATTACTAAAGATGTTTTTTTTACTCCAACACTTTCAGGGGTCATAATTTCGTAAGTATTTCTATTTTTTAACATTCCATCCTGATGTATTCCTGACTCATGTGCAAAAGCATTTTTTCCTACTATCGCTTTATTAAATTGAACTGGAAATCCTGTTGCATTAGATACAACTTTTGATGCCTTGCTTAAAAGTTTTGTGTTAATATTAGTTGTGTAAGGCATTAAATCGTGTCTTGTTCTCATAGCCATTACAACTTCTTCAAGTGCAGCATTACCTGCTCTTTCACCAATTCCATTAATTGTACATTCTATTTGTCTTGCTCCAGCCATCACTCCTGCTAAAGAATTTGCAACAGCTAATCCCAAATCATTATGACAATGAGTAGAGAGAATAGCTTTATCAATGTTTGGAACTTTATTTATTAATGTTTCAATAATTTTTCTAAATTCAGAGGGCACTGTATAACCAACAGTATCAGGAATGTTGATTGTTTTTGCTCCACATTTAATTGCTAATTCAACTGTCTTGCACATATAGTCCATATCCGTTCGTGTTCCATCCTCACATGACCACTCCACATCATCGGTAAATTTTCTAGCGTAGGTAACGCTTTCTTTTATTGACTCCAAGACTTCCTCTGGAGATTTATTTAATTTATGTTTCATATGAAGAGGACTAGTTGAAATAAAAGTATGAATTCTAAAATTTTTTGCATGTTTCAATGCCCGGTGACAAGCATCTATATCTTTTTTTGTAGCTCTAGCTAATCCTGCTGGAATTGAGTTTTTTAGAGTTTTGCTGATCTCAGTTACAGCTTCAAAATCGCCTGGAGATGCAATTGGAAAACCAGCTTCGATTACATCTACTCCTAACTCATCAAAGACTCTTGAGATTTGTAATTTTTCTTCTAAACTCATCGATGCACCCGGAGACTGTTCCCCATCACGCATAGTAGTGTCAAAAATAATAATCCTGTTTTTATCTGTCATAACAAATGTTAAAATTTAAAGCTCCCCATATTACAATCAAAGATAGAATTTGCAAATATTTATGTAGTTCAAGACAGTGTTTTGGACTCAGATTGGGTTAATTTTTATCTTTATCGACGAGTTTATTTTTACCAATCCACGGCATCATTGCGCGAAGCTCTTTTCCAACCTTCTCAATTGGGTGTTTTGCTAAATCTTGCCTCATTTTTAGGAAGTTTTTTTGGCCCGATTTGTGTTCATTCATCCATTGCTTAGTGAATTTGCCAGATTGAATATCTTTAAGAACTTCTTTCATCTTCTCTTTTGTTTTGTTATCTACAACTCTTTTACCTGATACATATTCACCGTACTCAGCAGTATTTGAAATTGAATAATTCATGTTTGCTATTCCACCTTCATAGATCAAATCAACAATTAATTTTACTTCGTGAAGAGTTTCAAAGTAAGCCATTTCAGGGGGATAACCTGCTTCTATTAAAGTTTCAAAACCATTTTTTATTAATTCAACTAGACCCCCACATAAAACAGTTTGTTCGCCAAACAAGTCAGTTTCACATTCATCTTTAAAAGTTGTTTCTATAATTCCTGCTTTGCCGCCTCCAACAGCAGACGCATAGGATAATGCCAAGTCCTTTGCTTTTCCCGAACTATCTTTATGAACAGCCATAAGACATGGGACACCTCCACCTTTCTGATATTCACTTCTAACAGTATGGCCTGGACCTTTTGGAGCAACCATAAAAACATCGAGGTCTTTTCTCGCATTAATCAGATCAAAATGAATATTTAATCCATGAGCAAAAGCTAAACTTGTTCCCTCTTTCATTCTCTGTTCGATATGATTTTTGTAAATCTCTGATTGAAGCTCATCAGGAGTTAACATCATTACTACGTCTGCCCATGCAGCTGCATCTGAAAGAGACATTACTTTTAATCCAGCGCTCTCGGCTTTTTTAATGCTTGAAGATCCTTCTCTTAATGCCACAACAACTTCTTTCACACCGCTATCTTTAAGATTAAGTGCGTGAGCATGTCCTTGGCTTCCATAACCAAAGATTGCTACTTTTTTATTTATAATTAAATCTTTATTAGTATCTTTATCGTAATAAGTTTTCATATTTAGTTAAATATTTGTGGTCCTTTTGTCATTGCAACAGCTCCTGTTCTAGAGGTGCTTATAAGGCCTAAACTTTTTAAATCAAGAGCTAATTTATCAATTTCAGCTCTTAATGCTGTTACTTGTATTACAACTGATTTTTTTGTTTTATCAAGCACCACAGGATTAAATTTCTTACAAATTCTTTTAACCTTTTCGAATTTTTTTGCGTTTCCTAAAATCTTAAATAAAGCTAATTCTCTAAATAAAATATCTTTTTCACCTCGTTTGAAGTCAGCAACTTTATGGACTGGAACAAGTTTTTTAAGCTGAAGATTTATTTGTTCAATCACTTGTGGTGTTCCTTCTGTAACAATAGTTATTCTAGAAATGTGTTTTTTTTTATCAACTTCAGCAACAGCTAAAGATTCAATATTATATCCTCTGCCAGAAAAAAGTCCGGCAATTCTAGCGAGGACACCGGCCTCATTATCAACCCATACCACAATTATGTGTCTTTCAATTTTACCTATTTTGCCAGGTACACTGTAAGCTGATTTAGACTTTACCATTAAACTAAAACTTTCCCTTCGTCTGAAATTTCTTCCTCTTCCTCAGGTCCTAAGATCATTTGATTATGTGGCTTACCTGATGGTATCATTGGAAAACAATTTTCAGCTTTGTCTACAACACAATCAAAAATTACTGGTCTATCAACACTAATCATTTCTTTAATTTTTTCATCCAGTTCATTTGGTGTTTTAGCTCTTATACCAACACAACCATAAGACTCCGCTAGCTTTACAAAATCTGGTAATGCAGCTGTGTAGCTTTCAGAATAATTTTTTTCGTGCAAAAGTTCTTGCCACTGTCTAACCATTCCCATGTACTCGTTGTTTAAAATAAATATTTTTATAGGTAATCTATATTGTACAGCTGTAGACATTTCTTGCATTGTCATTAAAACAGATGCCTCTCCAGCAATATCAACAACTAGTTTTCCTGGATTTGCAATTTGAACTCCGATTGCTGCAGGCAGGCCATATCCCATCGTTCCAAGACCTCCAGAAGTCATCCATCTATTAGGTTTATTAAATTTGTAATGTTGAGCTGCCCACATTTGATGTTGACCCACCTCAGTAGTTATAAATGTATCTTGATTTTTTGTTAGTTCATATAGTCTTTGAACTGCATGTTGAGGTTTAATAATCTTATCACTGCTGATAAAGTTAAGAGACTTTTTTTCTCTCCATTTTCCAATTTGTTCCCACCATTTAGATATTTTTTGCTTATTGGAATTTACAAAGTTTTTATTTTTTTCTTTGAATCTTTTAATTAAAAATTTCAAAAGTATATTCACATCGCTAACAATTGCTAAATCAACTTTTATGTTCTTCCCAATTGAGGATGGGTCGATATCAACATGAATTTTTTTTGATCCTGGCGAAAATTCATCAACTTTACCTGTTATTCTATCATCAAACCGCGCACCTATATTAATCATCAAATCACAATCATGCATAGCATTATTAGCTTCATAAGTTCCATGCATGCCTAGCATCCCTAAAAATTGTGGGTCATCTCCTGGATATGCTCCAAGTCCCTGTAAAGTTGAAGTTATTGGAAATCCGGTTAATGAAACTAACTCTCTTAAATATTTACTAGCTTCCGGTCCAGAATTTATAACTCCTCCACCTGTGTAAAAAATAGGTTTTGATGACTTTTTAATAAGATCAATAAATTTATCTAATTCTGAATTAGATATTTTGTGAGTAACTTTACCGTTAAGTTTTTTTTTAAGTGAATTTTTAAAAAATTTATATTTACCCTTTTTAAATTGAATATCTTTTGGAATATCAACTAGGACTGGTCCGGGTCTTCCTGTGGTTGCTACTTCGAAAGCTAAATGTAAAACTCTTGAGAGATCGTTTACATCTTTAACTAACCAATTATGTTTAGTACATGGTCTAGTTATTCCAGTTGTGTCACATTCTTGAAAGGCGTCTGTTCCAATCAAATGAGTAGGAACTTGTCCTGAGATACAAACAAGAGGAATTGAGTCCATGTAAGCATCTGTGAGAGCAGTAACTGCATTAGTAGCTCCGGGTCCAGATGTTACTAATAAAACTCCTGCCTTACCGCTTGATCGTGCATAGCCTTCGGCTGAATGTCCCGCTCCTTGTTCGTGTCTAGCTAAAATATGTTTAATTGATTTGTGATTTTTTAACTCATCATAAATCGGTAATACTGCGCCTCCAGGATAACCAAAAATATATTCTACTTTTTGATCCTCTAGTGCTTTAAATACAATCTCTGCTCCGCTCAATAATTTCGGCATACATACAATCTAGCCTAGAAATGAATTGCGTCAAGTTTTAGCTTACGACTTTTAATGATTTTTTTAAAAGATTTGAGAAATTTTTGGAATATAGCTTGTTCCAATTCTTCATATGGCCTCTAGCCCATGTATTTTGTCTTTTGGCGTATTGTCTAGTCTTTATATTAATAAGATCTTTGCACTGCTCAAACGATATTGATTTGTTTAAAAAATCATTAATTTCTTGTACACCGATTAATTTATTTGCCGATAAACTTTTATTCACCTTCAGATTGTTAAATTTTTTTACCTCATAAATACATCTATTCTTAAACATTTGCTGGGTTCTCAAAGAAATTTTCTTTAACAAAACCTCTCTTGGGATGTCAATAAAAATTTTCCTTATTTCAAAATCTTTAAACTCAGATTTTGTGTTAGCAAACCAGTCAAATAATGATTTATTCGTTTTCAACTTTACTTCGTATGCTCTTTGTAATCTTTGTGCATCAGTTGGGAATATTCTTCCCTTTATTTTAGGATCAAGTTCAAGTAGCTGGTTATAAAATTTTTTACAACCAAGTTTTTGGTAAAGATTTCTTACTGTATTTCTTGTCTTTAAATCGATATCTGGAATTTTACTCATACCTTTAATAATTGTATTGAAATAAAGACCGGTGCCTCCCACAACTATTGGAATTTTTTTTCTTTTAATACAGCTATCAATTTTTTTTTTCGCTTGTTTAAGCCAATCACCTGCTGAAAAATGTTTTTTTACAGAGATAAAGCCATAAAGGTGGTGTTTTACTTTTTTGGTTTGTATTAAAGTTGGTCTAGAAGACAGAATGCTAAATTCTTTAAAAACTTGCATACTGTCTGCATTGATAATCTCACCATTCAATTTTTTTGCCAATTTAATTGCTAGAACTGATTTTCCTGAAGCTGTAGGACCTGCTAAGAGTAATAACTTTTTAGACAATACTAATTTATTTTAACGCCCAGGTAACGTCTTTGATTATTTTTGTTAATAACAGTTAAGAGTAATGTTTTCTCTCCTTTTTGAAAGAAATTATCGACTAATCTTTTTAAATCAGATGGTGACTTTACGGTAGTATTTTGGACTTCAATTATAATATCATTTACACTCAAAAGATTAGTCAGCGGACTTCTATTAAAGATTTCTATTACAACAACTCCTGAAGTTTTTTTATTCAAATTTCTAGAAGATATATCCTCATTAGTGATTTCTCTAACAGCTATTTTTAATTTCTCAATATCCTCAACTTTTTTAACCACTTTGATTTTTTTTTCTTTAAATTCTTCAGACGACTCGAGTCTTCCTAAAATTAATCTTTTTGTAATTAATTTTTTGTTTCTCCAAATTTTTAATTCCACGCTTTTACCAACTTGAGTTGAGGCAACAACTTTTGGCAGTGCTCTCATAGTATCAATTTTTTTTCCATCAAAATTCAAGATTATATCACCTGCTTTAATTCCAGCTTTATCAGCTGGACTGTTGTCTCCTACACTTGCTACTAAAGCGCCTTGGGGTTTCTTTAATTTTTTTACTTCAGCTATTTCTTTTGTCACTTCTTGAATTCTTACACCTAACCAGCCTCTTTTTGTTTCTCCAAATTTAATTAATTGATTAATAACATTTGAAGCTGCATTGGCAGGAATCGCAAATCCGATTCCTATAGAACCTGACTGACCTGGTGCAATAATTGCAGTATTAATCCCAATTACCTCTCCCTTGAGATTGAACAAAGGCCCGCCAGAATTACCTTGGTTAATAGATGCATCTGTTTGGATGAAGTCGTCGTATCTTGTCAGATTAATATCTCTGTTCCTAGCTGAAATAATTCCAGCTGTTACTGTTCCACCTAAACCAAAAGGGTTTCCAATGGCAACTGCCCAATCTCCAACTCTTGCTTTAGCGGAGTCTCCAAAGCTCACTGGTTTAAATTGATCTTTAGTCTCCATTTTTAAAACTGCGATATCCATATAAGGATCAGCACCTATTACTTTAGCTTTGTATTCTTTATCACCAACTCTTACTAAAATATCATCTGCTCCAGAAATTACATGGTTATTCGTAACAACTGTACCTTTTGTATCAATTATAAACCCAGATCCTAAAGATGATGCTTTTCTCTCAGTTGGTCTTTCAAAATCTTTAAACATTTCACCAAAGGGTGATCCAGGAGGAAATTGAAAAGGAAATTGATTAGTAGTTGTTCTAACTGTTTGAGTTGTCGAAATATTGACAACTGAAGGCATTAATTGATCTGCTAAATCTGCGAAAGATTCGGGTACAGGTTTTGAATTTGCAAAAGAAAAATTTAAAATAATAAAAAGAATTAATGTTTTGTTTAGTAGTTTCATTTAACTTTTTATATACCAAATTATTAAAAAACCGATAATTAAAAATATTACACCTAAAAACCTTAGCTTATTTTCAGGAGTATTCTTAATAAGTTCAAATATGCTTTTAATTCTTGACGGGAAAATGGCTAAAAACAGACCCTCTACAAAAAAAATTAGGCCAATTGCAATGATAAACTCTTTCACATTTTTAAATTATAGTTATTTTTTAATATTTGGCTTAATTGATTTACCAAAAAACTTAAAGAAATCGCTGTCTGGCGATAAAACTAGGGATGTTTCTCCTCCTATTAATGCTTTCTCATATGCTTGCATAGCTCTATAAAAGGCAAAAAATTGCGGGTCCCTACCAAAAGCATCGGCAAATATTTTATTTCTAAGACCGTCTCCCTCTCCCTTCATTATCTCAGACTTTTTATTAGCTTGTGCCAATATTACAGTTACATCTTTATCCGCTGTAGATCTAATTTTTTGTGCAATCTCTGCTCCTTGTGCTCTAAATTCTTTTGCTTCTCTTTCCCTTTCGGTCTGCATTCGTTTATAAATTGCTTCACTGTTCGCAGGTGGTAAGTCAGCTCTTTTAATTCTTACATCTACAATATTTATCCCAAAATTTTTTGCCTCTTCATTAACTTGTGACTGTATAATTTGCATTTGTCTTGCTCTATCAGTTGATAATAAAGTTGCTAATTCTTGCGTACCTAACACACCTCTAATCCTAGAATTTATTATCGTAGATAATCTTGATCTTGCGACTCTCTCATTTCCAACTGAGATATAAAATTTCAACGGATCTACAATTTTAAATCTTGCAAAGGCATCAACAATTAATCTTTTTTGGTCAGCTGCAATTACTTCTTCCGGATCATTATCTAAGTTTAAAATTCTTTTATCTAAGTAGACTACGTTCTGAATAAAAGGTAATTTAAAATTTAATCCAGCTTTTGTAACAATTTTCTTTGGATCACCAAATTGCAGGACTATTGCTTGGCTAATTTCTTGTACAATAAATAATGATTGAAATATCACTACTCCAATCAATAATAATGCTGGAACTATAAACTTAATTCCTCTCATTAATTGTTACTCCCTTTTTTTAATTCTGGTAAAGGTAAATAAGGAACCACTCCTGAACCTGACTCTTTATCGATAATTACTTTATCAATATCAGCTAAAACTTTTTCCATTGTTTCCAGATACATTCTTTCTTGTGTAACCTGTTTCGCATTTTTGTACTCGTTGTAAATTGCTAAAAATCTACTGGCTTCACCCTCAGCTTTTGCAACTACCTCTTTTTTATAAGCTTCTGCTTGTTGTAAAACTTGCTCTGCTTCTCCTCGTGCTCTTGGGATAACATCGTTAGCATAAGCCTCTGCTTCATTTTTAGATCTCTCCCTATCTGCTCTAGCAGCCTGTACATCTCTAAACGCATCTATAACTTGCTCAGGTGGGTCTGCTTGTTGTGTCTGAACTTGAGTTAATTGTATACCTGAACCATATTCATCTAAAATTAATTGGGCTATCTCCTGAACTTCTACCTCTATTTTCGATCTACCCTCAGTTAAAATATTTTGAATTTTATTTTTCGCAATTACTTCTCTCATTGCAGTCTCTGATGCTGCTTTTACTGTCTCAACTGGGCTTTGAATATTAAATAAAAATTTTTGAGCATCTTTAATTACCCAAAAAACTGAGTAATTAATATCCACAATATTTTCGTCCCCCGTTAACATTAAGCTTTCTTCGGGAACATTGCCGACACCAGATGATCTACCAGTATCGCTAGCTGGTCTAAAACCAACATCAACTCTGTTAACTTTTGTTACTTTAGGTGTAAGCACTCTTTCAAATGGAGTTGGGAAATGGTAGTGCAATCCAGGTTGAGTAGTATTTACATACTTACCAAATCTTAAAACTACTCCTTGTTCATCAGGTAAAACTCTATAAAGACCACTTGCTATATAAAGTAATGCTATTATGATTAATCCTATAATTATTGGTCTTGAACCACCTGATTTACCTCCAGAAAATTTATTAATAGTTTTTTGAAAATTTTTTATTAAATCATCTAAACTTGGTGGGTCTTGTCTAGATCCAGATCCGTTACCACCTGGTGATCCTTGCCCTCCACCACCACCTGATGGTGATCCCCAAGGCGATTGGTTGTTTAAAATCTTATCTTTAAAGCTCATGACACTTTATATAGTGACTTTTATCTTAAAAACAAGTTAAGAAGGAGCGCTATAATGTCTAAAACTTTTAATATAATTGTTACATGAGCCAAAAACTGCCTCCTAAACAATTCGTAAAAACTCCAATAAAAGGAACTAAGTTTACAATCCTAATTTCAAGCGCAAAAGGCGGAGTTGGAAAATCCACTGTTGCAGTAAATCTCGCTTTTGCACTTCAAAATCTTGGATTAAAAATTGGGATACTCGATGCTGATGTTTATGGACCGTCTCTACCAAAATTACTGGGTCTAAATACAAAACCAAAATCTGAAGATGGTAAGGCTTTAATTCCTGTAGAAAAATTCAATGCTCAATGTATGTCAATGGGCTTATTAGTGGATGAAAAAACTCCTATGATTTGGAGAGGTCCTATGGTCATAAGTGCCTTAAGGACTATGACACAAAAAGTTTTATGGAGGGATAGAGATATTATAATAATAGATATGCCTCCTGGAACAGGTGATACGCAATTAACTTTCGCACAAGAAATTAAAATTGATGGAGCTATAATCATCTCTACTCCGCAGGATCTTGCATTACTTGATGTAAAAAGGGGGATACAGATGTTTAATAAAACAGGGGTAAGTATCTTAGGCTTAATAGAAAATATGAGTTTTTTTAAAGGTAATGATGGAAAAGTATATAAAATTTTTGGTGAGGGTGGTGTAAAAAAAACAGCTGAGGAATTCAATAAAGAATTTTTGGGTTACCTGCCGTTACATGAGGATTTAGGAAAATCAGTTGATGATGGAATACCTCTTACTTACTCAAGTCCTAAACATGAGGTATCAAAACTATTTACTGATATAGCAAAAAAAATTAAAATCAAATTAAAATAGATAAAATGTCTCTAGAAAAAAAAAACTTTCAAATTTTTTTTAAATATCATTTTTTTTTTCTTTTTATTTTTGTTGGATATATAATTTCATACTTTCTTTTCGGTAGTTTCACTTTATTTTATTTAGATCGATTAGATAATGAGGTTGTTTATAATCATATATTAGGAAATTTTTACAAAGGAGATTATGAGTCTGCGAAAATTTTTCTAAATGGAGAAACAAAAATATATTGGTTAAGAAGACTTCTTCAACCTTATTCATTGCTTTATATTTTTAATACTGAATTTGCTTACTGGTTTTTTGATATTTTTACAAAAATTATTTCATATTTTTGTTTTTATATTCTTGCGAAAAAAATAACAAAAAATTATTTGATTTCTTCTTTAAGTGCATGTTTTTTTGCATCGCTAAATGTTTATTCGGTTTGGGGGTTGCTGATTTCAACTTTTCCATATTTTGTTTACTTAATTTTATTTAAAAATGAATTAAAACTAAAACATTATGTAATTACTATACTTATAGCTTTAAATTCTGAAATTGTTCATTCTCCATTTTTTTTTATATTTTTGATTATTTTTTTGTTTGCTTTTAATCTAATTAAAAAAGATAATATAAAAAATTTAATTTTAATCTCGATTACCTTTTATTTTTTTATAATAATTTCTAATTCAAATATTTTATATGCTGTAATATTTGACGGACCTTTCCATAGAGAAGAAATTATAAGATTAGGTGATAGCTTTGATTTAAAACAAAAATTATTTAGCATATTTTATCTTAATTCATTTTTAAGGGAAAAATTTTTTACTTATGAGTTAGCAAAAGAGATACCGTATATAATTTATACAGTTATTTTCTTTCCACTTATCCTATTTTCAAAAAGTAAAAAGCTAATAAAATTATCTTTAATATGCTTTATTTTATGGATATTTGTGTCCTTTATTAAAAGTTATGATTTTTATATAAATAAATATTGGAACCCTGGTTACTACTTCATTTTCACAATTTTTATTTATTCATTTATACTTTTAAAAGTTGTAAACAATTTTAAAAAGCTAGTACCAATAAGTGCAATTATAATTATTTTATTTCAGTTAAATCCAAATTTTGTTCCGTTTGCAAAAAAATATGTAGAACCATTTAAAGTGGAAAACTTTAGGAATTATTATACTTTTGAGGGTTATTATCAAAAAAATACTTATTCCAAAATTAAGAATATTGTGAAAGATAAAAAAGTTATTTCTCTTTGGCCGGTTGATCCAATGGTGGCGGTGATGAATAATATTCAAACACTTGATGGCGAACATAATTTATATCCATTAAGCTACAAAAAAAGATTTTATAAAATTATTGAGGATGAACTTGAAGCTAATTCACAGTTTAAAGATTACTATCTTAATTGGGGTCATAGAGTTTATGCATTTGTTTCTGATCCAAACAATGTAAGAATTGATTTTAAAGAAGCAAAAAAACAGGGTGCAAGTTTTGTAATATCAAAATTTAAAGTTGAAAATAATTTTTTGATGAAAATTGTTGAAATTAAAGATAAAGAAAATTTGTTCTTATACAAAATAAATTAAATTATTCTGTTTTTTATCATTTGGAAAATTATTGAAAAAATATGGTAAAATCTAATTTTTTTTCCTTCTTTAATTGTTCGTCCATTGTAATTTACTGGTACCTCAAAAAACTTATTTCCGTTCTTTACAATTTTACATAAAATCTCCGCATGTTGTTCGAAACCTTTAGTTTGTAAATCATCTGGTTTGACTAGATCTCTTTTAAAAAAGATGTAACAACAATATATATCTGTAAAGGTAGTGTTGTAAGTTAAATTAAATAGTAAGGTAATTATACTATTTCCTATTTTATTTAAAAAATTGTGCGATCTAGTGTATTTGTCATAGATAAACCTGCTGCCTATTACGAGATCTGCACTAAATTTTTCAGCGCAGTCGATAAATTTTATATAGTCATTTGGATCATATTCTTCGTCAGCATCTTGAATTAAGACATAGTCACCTTTTGCAACTTCTAGTCCTTTCTTTATACAAAAACCTTTGCCACTATTATTAGGATTTTTTATTAATTTTGAATAAAGATCCGAATTTGTCTCCAAAATTTCATTGGTTTTATCATAAGATTTGTCATCTATTACTATTATCTCTTTTTTTATACTATGATAATTTCTCCAAATATCTAAATCGTTGACTTTTTTTAAAATATTTTTAATGGTCTTTTCTTCATTAAATACTGGAATTAATATTGATATTAACATTAATAATTTATTATATTAAAGGATCTTATCACTAAATCCAAATGAAGTCATAAGTTCATTCCACTCTCTTTTTGATAATCCTGAGCTTTCAGGAGATACTTTTTGCCCTTTAATCATTTCTTGAATTACTTTTTTTCCCTTGGCTGATACATGAACAGCTCCAACTCTGTAATCTAAAAAAGCAGCGTGAGTAATGGGAACCCATTTTTTTACTGTTTCAAGCATAATTTCTGCATAAACTCGTATTTCATATTGTGCATGACTGTCTGCTCTAAGAAACAAAAAGTTCAATAAATTTAAAAGATCTGTTTTCCAATACCATTGGGTATAAGAATTTAAGGTCAAATTCATTCTAGCAAGTTCCCTCGCCAAACCAATTTTACTATCGTCAATGGTAGAACCATCATATCTTTCGTTAAGCATTTTTTCATAATTATCATAAGTTCTGGTGGCATCGTCTTTTAAAATTTTTAACACTTCTTCGGCTTGATCGCCGGTAATTAAATCTCCCCGTCCTTGACGATTAGAAGTTGATTGAGCTGATAATTGATCTTTCGACGGTATATAAAATTCTTTATCTAATATTGAATATCTTGCTGAATATTCGTTTACATTTGCAGTTCTATGTCTAATCCACTGTCTTGCGATAAAGATTGGTAATTTAACATGATACTTTATTTCGCACATTTCAAACGGTGTTGAGTGCCAATGTCTCATTAAATATTTAATTAATCCCTCATCTGTAGAAACTTTCTTAGTTCCTTTTCCATACGAAACTCTTGCAGATTGAACTATCGAACTATCGTCTCCCATATAATCTACCACTCTTACAAAACCATGATCTAAAACTGGTAATGCTTCGTAAAGAATTCTCTCTAATTCAGGAGAAGTAACCCTTTTAGTTTGGTTTTTTTGAGCTTGTTGATCTGCAATTTCTTGCTTTTGTTCTTTAGTAAGTTTCATTTTGATTTATTTATTGAATCTCTTAAAAAGAGTTTTATATTAATAGTGTTGGTTTTCCAACTATGACGATAAACGAATTTCGTAATAAACATCACGGACGTGGGGGCAGTACCCACCACCTCCACCATTTACAACTTACGGGGGTGAATCAGGATCGACGGGTGTCTAAAGGCTGTTCTTTCGTACGAGATGGTTCCGACGTAACGGGCTAATTTATAAATGCAAATCAAAAATTTGCACTTGCAGCTTAATTAACTAGTTTAATTAAGTTACGGGGTCCGGGGCACCTGGCAACAGAACGCCCCTGCGTATTGGCATTAACACTTATTAATTCACAACTTTTATTAATTAGATCACAATAGGATCACACTGGAGAAAGACAAAATTAGTGAGCGGGGGAGTTATTTGTAAGCTTTATTTCCGATCCACTCCATAAACTCAGATGTATAAACTCCGATATTTAAATTATTCTTAATATTCATATCTTTATGAAAGTTGTCGCAATACGCTGTAAATCTATCTCCATTTTGGTTTTGAAACTTAAATCCACTTGTAAAACTTCTTCCAGTTTTATCCTGCATGTGAGGCTTGTTAGTTTTGGTTTCTTTTTTATAACCTTTAAATAAATTTGAAACGCTTTGCTCAACTTCTTTAAGTTTATTAATGCACTCATTATAATTCATAGCCATGCCTCCTCTAAGACCATCTATGATATAATTTTTATCTCCTTTTTTGTAATGAAAATTGATCCAATCATAGTTATTCGTTTTAATGTTAAATAAAACTGGGATGTATTTATCGTCCCGATAAAAACTTGTTTTATTGTTTTTAATTTTATCTTTGTCAAAAAATTTAAGGGCACTTTCCCCTATACTTAAACCTTCAATTTGAAAGTCTCTAATATCACCTGCCCAAGATGGAGTTATTGAGCATAAACTTAAAATAACGATCACTAAAAGTTTTTTCATTTAACTAACTCTATATCCCTTTGCAAAAAAAACTTTATTGATAATATCAAAAAAATAATAGGCCGTTTTATTATAAGTATATATATGAATGGTGCATTGAAATTTTGTATCTTCCTCTCTTAATTTTGTTTTTTGCCATTTATAACAAAGCTTATTATCTTCTACCTTCCATTTTCCAATAATCTCACCTTCAGATTTAGAATATCCTAAATAATCTCCTTGTGAACTATGGGTTTCTTCAAAATAATTCTCATCATAAAAATCATATCCGACAATCTTTTTATTGCTTAATGCTGTTTTAATTTCATAAGATTTAAGTTTTCTCAATTTGTTTATGTCAATCTTTGATAGATCTTCAAATGCAATTCCTGGGGTACAAAACAACAAACCTAGAACCAAGATCACTAAAAGTTTTTTCATTTAACCCAACATATTCATCATCCATAAAGGAACACCAAATACAAAGCACCATGCTCCTAGTGGGCCAACCAGCGGCCAGATTAAAAAAGACATTGCTATCATCCAAGGGCTATCAAATTTAAAACCTAAATAGAAAAAATATAGATCTCCAAGAAATATGATTGCAATTATAGCCCATGTACCAAATACACCAACGCTAGCTGCTAGTCCTGCAAATAGATTTGAAAAAACGTTAGCTTTATTTTGATTTTTTCTTTTCATAATCACATCATATCCGGACTCACTGGCGGACTCAATACGGACTCACCCAGCAAAGAAATAGCCGTTTTTTATAATCTAGAATTGTTGTATAACGTTAAAAGGTTCACGGCACCTGGCAACAGAACGGCCCTGCGTATTGGCGTTAACACTTATTAATTCACAACTTTTTTCATTTTGGGCACACATAGGTCACAGTGAATAAATTTTATCACTCTAAATTTTTTAATCTTTTGTTAAATACAAAGTAAATTTTTTCAAGTTTTTCAATTAGCCATTCAACGTATTCATCCCATTTTTCCTCTTTATCAAAGAAACTATTCTCTTTCACAATTTTAATTCTTGAAGCAACTCTGTGAGGAAGCGGCTCCCAAAGAAATTTTTCACCAAATTCTTTCTCGATTTTATCTTTTTCTTTTTCTAATATTTCAAAAATTTTTTGATCATCAACAATATATAATTCTGCAACAAGCCTATTATCTCTTGCGTTAAAAACTGCATGAACTCCAATACCAGATACACCGCTTGCAAAAGTATGCCAATGTTGAGGTCTTGGCTTTCTTGTTGTTAAAGGTGTTTCTTCTCTCTCTCTTAATTTAGAAGTTAATCTCTCCCAAAAAGCTAATTGTTTAATTTTGGTATCACTTAGATTTTCAGTATCAATTTTTTGTGCTGCTGTTGAAACTTTTTTATACCAATTATTTGGTTTGCTTATTATATCAAATCTTGGTGCCATGCTTTCGCCTATCTTTAATACTTCGATCTGAACTCCAAAAAAATTATACTCTTCTCCAGTAATTTTGTTTAACCAATCTAAAGTTGCTCTGTGTTCTTCATGAAATTTTGCAGCGACCCAAATTATAGTAGCTGCGTTTAATCCAGTTGCATAAGTTAATAATTGGCCAAGATGTTTATGGTCTGTTTTTTCTAATTGATTTTCTATTAATACCCAATTTCCACTTGCTTCATCTTTGCAGAGAATATCAGCACTAAAAGGACCAACATCTTTTTCTCTTGCTTCAACTATTAACTCGATACCAATCGCTTTGCTTAAAAGTTTAATGTTATCCTCTTTTGCAAGCCAAGGCGTAAACTCTGTGCCTTCGTGCTCCCAAATATCTCTTATCTCCACTTTTTCGATTTCTTTAAGATCAATTTTTTTCATTTTTTATTATTTAATATCAAAATCTGCAATTATTGGATAGTGATCACTTAATGCAGAAGTTTCAGCGTTCTCCAATACTTCAATCTTTTGCAATTTATTGTATAAATCTTTGCTAGCAAACATATGATCAATCTGCCAAGGCACTTTATCCCGTCCGCTTTTATTTCTAAATGTTCGAACAAAGTTGGGGTATTTTTTAATTAAACAGTCTTCTAATAAAAAGTCCTCAATTCTTTCGAATATTATTTGTGATGTTCTCATACCTTTTCTCCAATACATGCCTTCAGTAGTATCCATTCGTTTATCTACATTAAAATCTCCTGCAAGAATAAAACTTTTAAATTTTTCATCAGACCAGCCTAAAAAGATAGGTGTTAGATCTGAGAGCATATTATGAATATTCGGCGCAACTGTTTTTTGGTTCTTAGATATTGCAGTTAAAATGCCGTAGAGATTGATAACAGCAATCTTCGTGTCTGCTAATATAATTTCTGAAACTATTAAAGATCCTTTATATTTAGTATTAATTTCTGTTCTATTGATTTCTGTTCCGAAAGAAATAATGCAGTTCCCAAAATTTCTTTTTTCTCCATCAATCTGATTAATTTGATCGAAAAGAATATTTTTTTCATTAAGATTATTCGAAGCTTTAACTTCTTGAAGCAAATAGAGATCAGCTTTTAAAGAATTTTTTAAAACAAAATCCAACGTTTTATCTCTTCCGTTAATATTCCAAGAAACTATCTTCATTTAATCAACATATCCGGACTCACTGGCGGGCACAATACGGACTCACCCAGCAAAGAAATAGACGTTTTTTATGATCTAGAATTGTTGTATAACGTTAAAAGGTTCACGGCACCTGACAAAAGAACGCCCCTTTTCGAATTATCATTTTTAGTATAAAAAAGATTTATGAATTTTCAAAACTCAATTAAAATATGCTTTCAAAAGTTTGCCGATTTTAACGGAAGAGCATCTCGATCGGAGTTTTGGTATTTTTATCTATTCGCAATTTTAGTTTATTTCATTACGATATTTATAGCTATTCAAATACCATTCTTTTTCGCAATAGCTATTTTATTTGCATTAATACTTTTTGTTCCTGCATTAGCTGTAACGGCAAGACGTTTGCACGATACCGGTAAATCTGGATGGTGGCAATTAACAGCTTACATCCCTTACGTTGGAATTATAGCTTCGATAATTTTAATCGTTGTTTGGTGCACTGAAGGTGAGAAAAAGAAAAATAAATACGGAAAACCAATAAAATTTAAACGTTAACGGTACTTAGCAACAGAACGCCCATTTTAATGACTTAGGACTCGCATTAAATGTCGAGTTCTAAAAAAAAAGCTAGGTATTATTTAAAAGCTTCATATCTTAACCAATTTTCATATTCTTTTGAATATAAGCCTACACCTAAGTTATCTATCCATTGTTTTTCTTTTGTAATTTTTTTTGACCAGTCTACACAATCGATTACAATTATTTCTGATGTTTTTGAAAATGTTATCTCTATATCTTTTTTTTTGCTTTTTCCAGTCTTGTCTCCTGGATGATTGTAAATGGATCCTTCTTTAATTTTAAGATTATCAAATGTGGCGTTTATTTTTTTTGAAATTTCTTTTTGTTTTTTTAAACAATCACCGAATGGCTTATTGTCAAAAAATATACCGCCTGAGATATTATAAATTTTAAAATTTTTATCGTTTTGTTTAAATGCAAACTGAATATTTTCATAAGTAGTGCCTTTAGATACAATATCAATTAAATAAAATTTTTTATTAGGGTAGTAAGACTTAAGTGCATTGCTTAACTCATCTTTGGTATAATAATTTAAAGCGCTATCACCGATACTCATACCTTCTATCTGAAAGTCTCTAATATCATCTGCTTGTGATGGGATTATAAAGTAAAAGCTTAGAAATATGATTACTAAAATTTTTTTCATATTCAATTATCCTAGAATAATTTTATCGATAAGCTTTATTTCTAATCCAAAAAAGAAGATCTGTACTTGTCAAGCTTACGTTAAGTGGGGCTCCATACTTTGCTTTTAGATCTCCTTCATATTTGAAACATGCAGCATTTAAATTCCCACCATTTAACTTAAATGAAGTTTGAATAACCTTACTTTTACCGGTTTTATCAATTCCGTGTACTTTGTTATTTTTTTTTCCTTTTGTACTAACACTAGAACTGACATTTTTGATGATTTTTTTTTGTTTCTTTGAACAGTCCTTAAAATTGTTGAATTTGATCTCACCAATAACTGCTTCGATTATATATTTTTGATCTTTAGATTTATAAAATACAGAAATTGCATCGTATTCTGAAGAGGTTTTTGTAATTCGTGCATGAGTAAAACTTTTATCTTTATATAAGTCCACCTTAAAAGATTTTTTTATTTCTTCTTTGCTTAAATGTTTTAGTAAACTTTCACCAATACTCATTCCTTCAATTTCAATATCTTGAATATCATCCGCCTGAGATTGGAGCATGAAACATAAGCTTAGAGCGGTAATAGCTAAAAGTTTTTTCATCAGTCTCATCTTATTCGGAAACACCTAAGAAAGAAATAGCCGTTTTTTATGATTTAGTAATGTTATATAATGACTTCTTACGAAAGGAGTCGAAATGAGTGGTTTGGAAATATTAATTGTTGTTGCGGTTTTAATTGCGATAACTAATTGAAATGTGTTCTTGAGGTTAGGGGCACCTAGCAACAGAACGCCCCCTAGAATTTGTAAATTTCCTTCAATAATTGTTTTAATTCAATTTCATCTGTCCTGGCATATAAATCAAAAAGAATTGAATTAAGAATATCTTTATAATGTCTATAATTTTTATCATTTCCAAAAGAGGAAAATTTCATCTGTGAAAGTTTTATCTCTGTCGGACTGAAGATTTGAGGAACTTTGATATAACCTACACTGCCATATAAATTTGATTTTTTTATCAAAAAATTAACGTCTTTGTTTTTTTTTGGCCAAATTTTATCTGGTATATTTTCATTTATTTTTTTTGCGAGGCCAATATTATCTTCATAAATTTGTTTATTATCATTATTTTGATAATCTTTTTTTATATTTATATCTAAAAAAAATTTCGGGTTATATATATCTAAATTTTTAATTATTATTAAGTCTGAAAAAATTGAGTCCATCTCAAAATTAATTTCTATTTTTTCAGCTTTAAAAATATTTTTGAAGTAGTTTTTATCTTTATTTAAAATCTCTATATCCTCTATTTTAACATTACCAGAATAATTAAAATTTAATTTTTTAATCTTTACTGGTCTTTCAACCCAATTAGAAAATTTATTGATATAGAAGTTAGAAATAATTTTTTTATTAAAAAAAATTAAAATAGAAATAATTATGAGGACGATCACATTTATTCTCGACATGAAAATATCATATCTAGACTCACTGGCTGGCGCAATACAGACTTACCAATTGTAAAAATGTTTAGAGCACTAGGCAACTGAACGCCTCTTATTCTCTCATAAAATTTTTATAAATTAATCCGTAAATTAAAATATTAATAATTATCAGCGATATACCAAGATATATTTGAATTTCAGCAGTTAATCCCTCAGGATAAACAATAGGAAAAAAATAGTTGTTAATAAAATCATTAGAATAGGTTGTTAACTCTCCTTTATACAAAAACCAATTTTCGAGATAAGTTAATGGACAAACAGAATTTGTAAGTTCTATATAAATTCCCCATAATAACGCTGGGAGGTGAATATAGATGATTTTAGAAAAAATAAAGAAGAACAGTCCACCAAAAATAACAAATAAGATAAAAATTAAATGTGCAATTAAAGTAATATTTGCAAGTAACTCGTACATTTAAATATATTAACTAAAATTCTAGACAACAAGCAACATAACGTTCTTAACTTATATAAAGATTTATTATTCCAATAAGATAAATACTTGCCAAACCACAGTTCAAAGCTACAAGAGATTTTTCATTCCACAACCAAGATATTATTGCTAAACCGCTGTTACCTATTAGAAAAATATAACAATATAATGGATAAAACCCTAAGGCTGCCGTTATTGCACCCGCTAAAATTGTTAATGTTGAGCACCATGCCCAGAATTGAAATGGTTTAGGTTTTAGTTTTTTCATTTAACTCATATAAATAAGCTTCTGTATTAGATCCATCATCAAAATTTACTTTTGAAATTATTCTTTTATAGCTCTTTCCTTCAAATTCATCTATTTCAAACAACTTTTCCTCTAATTTTTCTGATTGAAGTAACATTCCATATATTTTTGATCCGTTTTTATTAAGCTTAAGACCTGGATAACCATAATCTGGACCTGATCCTATGTTATAAAGGTTACCTATTACGTGAGCTTTTTTCCATGTTCCTTTTAAACTTTTTAAAATATCTTCGTGTTGTTTGCCAATTTGAAGAGTTCCATAAACAAAAATAGAGTCTATCTTTTCCATCTAAACAAAAACTGAAAAAATTAAAAAATATATTTATCAATCATATAAAGAATTATGCCAGCCGCAACTCCTAGAAGAATCCAGTGAAAATTATTTTTCATTACGCAACGAATTTATCTAAATTAGGCTCGAAATAATTTGGCCCTTTCATAACTTTCCCTTTATCGTTATAAATCGGCTTACCATCCTCTCCTAATTTGCTCATGTTAGAGTTTTGTACTTCCTCGAAACATTTATCCAAGTTTATTCCAAAGGCATGGCCAGCGCCATAAGTAACATATAAGATATCGGTTAAGGCATCTGCAACCTCTTTGATATCTTTCTTTTCAATTGCTTCTCTGAGTTCCCCTAATTCCTCTTTAATTAAATCGTATCTTAAAGAAGTGATTTTATCATTTGGAAATTCAGCTTTTTTCTTAACTTCTTGTCCAAAAGTTTCCATAAATTTTCTTACACTCTCAAAATTAGTCATTTTCAATCCTTTTAATTTATAAATACTTAATTTAAGTGTATTATATCAAAGAATCAGTCATGAAATACAGAATAGAATTCGACAGTATTGGAAAAATTAAAGTGCCTGGTGATAAGTATTGGGGTGCATCTACTGAAAGATCTAACAAATATTTTAATATTGGAGACTTTCTTGTCAGACCATTAGTTATCCACTCAATAGCAATAATAAAAAAAGCTGCTGCCATAGTTAATGCAAAAAATAAAGATTTAGATCCAAGACTAAGCAAATTCATAATAAAAGCTGCTGAAGAAGTCATAAAAGGGAAACTTGATAACCACTTTCCTTTGAAAGTTTGGCAGACCGGTTCTGGAACTCAAACCAACATGAACGTTAATGAAGTTATAGCAAATAGAGCAATTCAAATGATGGGTGGTAAAATGGGCTCAAAAAAACCTGTACATCCTAATGACCACGTTAATAAATCACAATCTACAAATGATGTTTTTCCAACAGCTATGCATATAGCGATTGCATTGAAAACTAGAGAAAAGCTTCTACCTTCTTTAAAGTTGTTAGAGAAAGAAATTAAAAAAAAATCAAAAGAATTCAAAAATATAGTAAAAGTTGGAAGAACTCATTTACAGGATGCAACTCCACTTACTCTAGGACAAGAATTTTCTGGATATCACTCACAATTAAAGAAATGTATTTTAAGAATAGAGGAAGCTATTAAAGAAATTTATAATTTAGCTCAGGGTGGAACCGCGGTTGGTACAGGATTAAATACTAAAAGAAATTTCGATAAACAAATTATAAGAGAAATTAGTAAAATAACAAAACTTCCTTTTAAGCCTGCAAAAAATAAGTTTGCTGCTTTAGCGGCACATGATGAAATTGTTAATTTCTCAGGTACATTAAATACTACAGCGGTATGCTTAATGAAAATCGCAAATGATATTAGATTTTTAGGATCTGGACCAAGGGCAGGTTATGGCGAACTTATTTTACCATCCAATGAACCTGGGTCTTCCATAATGCCAGGAAAAGTAAATCCTACTCAATCAGAGGCGGTTACAATGGTTTGTGTAAAGGTTATTGGAAATCATAATGGTATTACTATGGCAGGTTCGCATGGACATTTTGAATTAAATGTTTTTAAACCTCTTATAATTCATAATATTTTACAATCGATTGAAATTATGAGCGACTCAGCAAAAGCATTTGCTCTTTATTGCGTCAAAGGAATAAAAGCAGATAAAAAAAGGATTAAAAATTTATTAGATAATTCTTTAATGTTAGTTACTGCTCTTGCTCCAAAAATTGGTTATGATAAAGCTACTTTAATAGCCAAAACAGCTTACAAAAATGGGACTACTTTGAAAGAGGAAGTAATAAAAGCTGGTTTGATAAAAGAAAAAGAATACGACAAAATAATGAGTCCATTAAAAATGACTAAACCAAAATAATATCAAAGAACCTCATTTATAAATTGTTTAATTTTATCTTCATCTATAATTTTTATTAGACCTTCATTTAATAATATTTCTTGGAAAATGTTTTTAAAATAAATCAAGTCCTCTTCATTTGTAATTATTTCTTCACCAATTTTTAAACTATTAAAGTTTATTTTATTGTTTTTTATATTTATATATCCTTTAGACTCTATATTAATAGAATCATTTTTATTTTTGTAATTAATTGAAAATTCTTTTAAAAATTTCTTTTTATCTTCAATGTTAAATGAACATTTAAAGTTTAAAATTGGAAATTCATCAAATAAATTTATATTACCCGAACATCTAGCTTTATCATTTTTTATGAGAAAACTTTTAGTATAATCTAAACGACCGTAAGCTAAATTTGTTTTTACATTTAAATTATTAATGAGATTTTTCTGTAATTTTTTATCTCTGAAAATAAAACTATTTCTCATATTTAGATTTTTTAAAAAATTTTTATATTTTAAAAGATCTGAATACTCAAAGCTCTCAAATAAATTTGTATCAATGTTCTTAATAATGAAATCTGCTGAGGCTTCAAAAAAAGGTTTATAATTAATTAGAGACTTATTATCAAAAGATAAATATTTATTTCTAAAATAAAAATCAAAAATTTTTAATTTATTCTCATCTAAATCAAAATTTAATTTCAAATTTGTATCTAAAACTTTTGCTTTTAGTAATCCAGAATTTGCACTATTTTTATATTTATCATTAAGTTTAATATCGAATATTATTCCAGTGTTATAAAGCTTAAATTTAATATTTTTGTTATTTTCTCTAAAAGTAGATTTAAATTTCCTTTCAAAAATCTCACCTTCGAACGAATTCTTTTTAAGACCAAAATTTGAATATTCTAATTTTTTTAATTCAACTAAAAAAATTTCCTGCTTTTGAATATTTAGATTTAAATCTTCTATTATAAGTTTTTTGTTTTGGTTTAAAATAAATTTTATTAAATCTGTAAAATTATTAACATCTACATTTATGAAACTTTTATTAAAATTGATTTTTTTAATTTCTAAATTTGAAAAATTATAAATATTTTTTATTTCCGTGTATATAAAGAAGTTTTTTGCTTTAATAATTGTTGCGCTATCTTCATTATAAAAAGTTGAATTTACAATCTCAAAATGAGGGGTGGGAAAAATGTTATAATTCATTACTTCATAAGTTCTTAAATCTATGTTGAATTCTTTTTTTAAATTACTTTTTAGTAATTGAATCTTTGTTTTATGATCCAAAAATTTAGGAATTATAAAAAATAACGATGTAAAGATAAAAAAAATTCCAAATAGATACCTAATATAAAAAATAAACTTGAATAGATTGTGATAATTACTGTGAATTCTTTTTATTATTTTATTAATCATTTTTTTATTTTTATAACTAGTATATAAATGAAAATTCTCACTTATGAATGATATAGATAAATTAATTGAAAACCTAAACAAAGAGCAAAAAGAAGCGGTTCTAAATACAGAAGGTCCAAATTTGATTGTTGCAGGTGCCGGATCAGGAAAAACTAAAGTTTTAACTACAAGACTAATTCATATTATAAATCAAAAAAAAGCTTGGCCTAATCAAATACTTTGTGTGACATTTACAAATAAAGCTGCGAAAGAAATGCAGAATAGAGTGATACAACAAATAAAGGGAAGCTCTAATGCTGTTCCATGGTTAGGAACTTTTCATTCTATTAGCGTTAAGTTTTTGAGAAGGCATGCAGAGGCTTTAGGGTATAAAAGTAATTTTACTATTTTAGACACCGATGATCAAAAAAAATTAGTGAGAAATATTGTTAAAAGTGAAAACTTAGATGCGAAAAAATTTTCACCTCAACTAATACTGTATCATATAGATCAATGGAAAAATAAAGGTCTGTTACCAAAAGATATAAAATTGCAAAAGTCAGGTTCATTGCTTAAATCAATTTTAAAGGTTTATGAAATTTATCAAACCAAAACAAAGGATTTAAATGCTTTTGATTTTGGAGATTTAATTATGTTCTGCGTAAAACTATTTGAAGAACACAGAGATATTAAAGAAATTTACCATAATAATTTTAAATATATTTTAGTAGATGAGTTTCAGGACACAAATTTTATTCAAAACAAATGGTTAAATTTACTCGTTAACAAAAATCAAAATATTTGTTGTGTAGGTGATGACGATCAATCAATCTATAGTTGGAGAGGTGCTGAAATCAAAAATTTTCTTACCTTTGACCAGATTTATAAAAATTGTAAGGTATTTAAGTTAGAGCAAAATTATAGATCAACAAAAAATATTTTAGAAACCGCTTCAAGTTTAATATCAAACAATTCAAGTAGAGTGGAAAAAAAATTGTGGTCTTCAGCAAGTCAAGGTGAATTAGTAAAACTAAATTGTTATAAAACGGGAAAAGAGGAAGCTCAAGGTATCAGCGATATTATTGAACAAAAAATCAAAAAAAAATATTCTTTAAATGATGTCTCAATATTAGTTAGAGCTATTTATCAAACTAGAGAATTTGAAGAAAGGTTTTTACAAGTTGGTATTGGATACCGTGTTTTAGGAGGGATAAAGTTTTATGAAAGGGCAGAAATCAAAGACGCAATATCATATTTAAGAATTATTAATCAAAAATTTGATGATCTTGCTTTAGAAAGAGTTATTAATAACCCAAAAAGGGGGGTTGGGGAAAGTACTCTCAATCAAATTTACACATTTGGAAAAGCTAATAAATTATGTTTAGAGGACTCTATTATTAAGATTATTGAAGACGGGGGTTTTAAACCAAAAATTAAAACTACACTTAATCAATTGATTAACATGATTATAAAATGGAGGAAAGACTCGCTTAGAATGAAGCATTTTGATTTATTGAAACTTGTGCTTGATGAATCAGGATATTCCTCTGTTCTCAAAAATAAAAAAGATTTAGAAAATGAAAATAGATTAGAAAACTTAAAAGAATTGCTTAGAGCTATGCAAGATTATGACAATTTACAAAGTTTTCTAGAACACGTTGCTTTGGCTACTTCAATAGACCAAGAATGGGAAGGTGCTAAAATAAATTTAATGACAATGCATGCTGCTAAGGGCCTCGAATTCGATGTGGTTTTTCTACCTGGATGGGAAGAAGGCTTATTTCCTCACCAAAAATCATTAGAAGAAAAAGGTGATTTTGCATTAGAGGAAGAAAGGAGATTAGCTTATGTGGGTATCACTAGAGCAAAAAAAGAAGCTTACCTCTCATTTGCAATGAAAAGAGCTTACCATGGAGATTGGATGGATGCTTTACCATCTAGATTTATTAATGAAATACCTGATGAAAGTGTTGAAAAAAACGAAATTAACGACTTCGAAAATGAGGATTTTGATTTTAATCAAGATAATGGAATAGAATTTAATGAGGAATATAGAAGCCCTGGTTGGAACAGATTTAAAAAAAATAAAATGTTGAAATGGAAAAAATAAAGAAAATTAAAGTAGCATTAAAAAGAGAAAATATAGATGGTTATATAATTCCAAAAAACGACGAATTTTTCGGGGAATATATACCAGATCACAATGATAGACTTAGTTATATTTCAAATTTTACAGGTTCATATGGATTTTCTCTAATACTTAAAAACAAAAATTATTTATTTGTAGATGGAAGGTATACTTTACAGGCAAAAAAGCAAAGTGGAAAATATTTTAAGGTAATTACGTTTCCTCAAGTAATGCCAAGAGAGATATTAAAGAAAAAAAAATTATTAATCGGATTTGACCCTAAGCTTTTTACCAAAAAAACTTTAAGTATTTTTTTTGCAAAAACTAATTGTGTATTTAAACCTTTAAATCAAAATTTAATTGATCAAATATGGAAAAGAGATAAAGACATTACTGCTAGTAAATTCTTTAATCTACCTGACTATTCTGTAGGAGAGCAATACAAATCTAAAATCAATAAAATTGTTTCTTATATAAAAAGAAAAGGCGCTGATTACTTATTTATCACAGCAAGTGAAAATAATGCTTGGCTTTTAAATATTAGAGGAGGAGACTCAAAATTTGCACCTATTCCACAAAGTTATATTTTGATTGATAAAAATAAGAAATTAAAGTTTTTTTGTAATTTAAAAAAAACTTCTACTTCTTTTAAGAAAAAATTTAAAGAAGTTCAGTTTATTGAAGCTGTTTCTGCAGGTAAAATTTTGTCTCAAATAGAAAAAAAGAAATTTATAATAGATAGAAACACTTGCTCTATATATTATGAGAAATTTATTTTAAAAAATAATAAAATACTTGCTTTTGATGATCCTATTTACAATTTAAAAGCAATAAAAAATAAAAAGGAAATCAAAAATATTAAAAATGCACATATTTCTGATGGGATAGCATTAACAAAATATTTATTTTGGCTAAAAAATAATTTTTCTAAAAAAAAAATAACCGAAATTAGTGCTGCACAAAAATTACTAGAATTCCGAAAAAGGAGTAGAAATTTTCAAAATTGTAGTTTTCCTACTATTTCAGGATCTGGCCCAAATGGTGCAATTATTCACTATAAAGCTACAATGAAAACAAATAGAAAACTAAAAATTGGTGACATTTATCTAGTTGACTCAGGTGGTCAATACAAATTTGGTACAACAGATGTAACTAGAACTATTTCTTTAAACAATTCAAATAAAAGAATTAAAGATATTTTTACAAGAGTTCTTAAAGGACATATTGCTGTTTCAGATTTTAAGATAAAAGATAATACATCAGGTTCTAAAATTGATTACATGGCCAGAAAATATTTGAAAGAAATAGGTTTAGATTATTCCCATGGAACTGGACATGGTGTGGGATATTTTCTTAATGTTCACGAAGGTCCGCATGCAATAACAAAGAATAACAAGACGGTATTAAAAGAGGGAATGGTTGTCTCTAATGAACCAGGATATTATGAAAAAAATAGATTTGGAATAAGAATAGAGAATATTATTTACGTAAAAAGAAAAAACAGGAAAAAATGTTTTGAAAATCTTACAATGGTTCCGATAGATAAAAATCTTATTGACAAAAGCAAACTTAATAAAAGTGAGATAAGATGGTTAAATAATTACCACAAAGTTGTTTTCAAAAATCTTAAAACACATATGAATAAAAATGAATTTTTTGAATTAAAAGGTGCTTGTTCAGCTATTTAAAATTTTATTCCAATCTTTTTCCAATATTAATTTAATATTCAATTTTTTTGCTTGTTCAATTTTTTTTTTTGTTGGCTTTGAGTTCCCAATTACTAAATAATTGAGTTTTTTAGATATAGAGCCCATGACTTTGCCTCCATTTTTTTCGACTATTTCTTTTGCTTCAGATCTGCTCATATTTTCAAATCCACCGGTAAACATTAATTTTTTGTTAGAAAATTTTCCACCAGTATTTTCAACAGAATAATTCTTTATACTTAATTCTTTAATTAAATCTATACTAATTCTTGTATTAGTATTATTTGAAAAAAAATTATCTATTGATTGTATTTGTGTGTCGCCTATGCCGTCTAAATCAGATAGATTAAGTAGTATTTTTTTTCTATTTCTTAAATCAAATAATTTTGTAAATTCTTGAATTGTTCCAAAAAATCCAGCCAAAACTTTTGCATTTTCTTGTCCGATATGTCTTATACCTATTGAAAAAATAAACTTATCTAAAGTTATAAATTTTGATTTTTCAATAGCTTTTTTTAAATTTTTTATTGAAAGCTCACCCCAACCCTCTAATTCTTGTATTTTAATATAATTTAATTTAAAAATATCAGACGGTACCCTAACTAAGCTTAAATCCCAAAATTGCTCTATTACTTTTTTTCCTAGACCATCAATATTAAAAGCCTCTTTAGATACAAGATGTTTAAGTTTTTCTTTTGCAATAAATTTACAATCATATCCTTTAAAACACCTCCTTACTGCATCTTGCTTTTTTGTGCTTTTGCTGAACTCTTTTTTTGTTTCAGACCCACATAGGCATTTGTTTGGAAAAATGTATTTATTAGATGTTTTTGATCTTTTTGAGAGATCTACTGATACTACTTGAGGAATTACATCACCTGCTCTCTGAATTAGTATAGTATCACCTACTCGTATATCTTTTCTATTAATTTCGTCCTCATTATGTAAAGTTGCATTAGATACAACAACACCGCCAACATTTACAGGTTCCACTTTAGCAACAGGTGTAATAGCCCCTGTCCTTCCCACCTGAATTATTATATCATTTATTTTTGTTTTAGCTTTCTCAGCAGAAAATTTATATGCGATAGCCCACCTCGGAGAATTTGAGGTATTACCCAATCTCTTTTGGAACTTTAAATCATTTACCTTATAAACTAGTCCATCTATGTCATAATTTAATGATGATCTTAAAGAGTCAATTTTTTTATATTGGCTTTCTATTTCATCAATATTTGAAATTACCTCGGAATGAGGATTTACTGTAAATCCCCAATTTTTAATTGTTGATAAAAATTCTGACTGTTTGTCAAACAGCATTGGTTCAACTGCTCCAAAACCGTATGCAAAATACCTTAATGGGATCTTAGAGGTCTCTTTAGGATTTTTTTGTCTAAGAGATCCTCCAGCTGCATTTCTTGGGTTTGCAAAATCTTTTTTTAGATTTTCAAAATCTTTTTTTCCTATGTAAATTTCACATCTTACTTCTAATAGATCAGGTATTTTTTTTGAATTAATTTTTTTTGGGATACTTGAAATTGTTTTAAGGTTTTCTAAAATATCTTCTCCTATTATTCCATCACCTCTTGAAATACCTTTTGTGAGAAAACCTTTTTCATATATAAGAGCAGCTGAAATTCCGTCGATTTTTGGCTCACAAGTAAATTCTAAGTTAAGATTTCTTAAATTTAGAAAGTTATGAATCTTTTTAATAAAATCTATCATATCGCTTTTTCCAAAGGCATTTGAAAGTGATAACATTGGTCGTAAATGTTTCAATTTTTTAAACTTATTTAAGGGAGGAGCGCCTACATAATTACTAATCTTATCAATTTTCTTTAAAAAAACATGACTATTTTCAAGATCTATAATCTCTCTTTTTAATTTGTCATACTCTTGGTCTGAAATTTCAGGATTATCTTTATTAAAGTATAAATCATTGTGAAATTTTAAATTCTTAATTTTAGATTTATAATTTTTGATTAAATCTTTTTTTTTCATGCATTAATTTAATTTTATTGCATTTAAAACTTTTTTATATAAACTTTTTTCTTTTTTTGGTTCTATTTTTGAAATTCCCTCATAATTCTTATTAAGAATTTTATATGATTTTTCAAACCATTTACTAGAGTTATAATTATAACCAAGTATAGTAGCATATTTTTTAGCCTCTTCTTTAAGACCGAGATGAAAGTGTATTTCTACGAGTCTATGTAGGGCCTCCTCAATAAAAACAGTCTTATCATAATTTTTTACAATTATTTTTAATCTGTTAATAGCAGGAATCCATTTTTGGACTGATATATAATATTTTGCCACATAAAGTTCTTTAGCAGCGAATTGATTGTTTACTAGATCTTTTTTAAAACTCAGATCCATCGCATACTCACTATTCGGATATTTTTTTAAAAAAAAATCTATCTTTTTTTCTGCATCGAGAAGGGGTTTTAAATCATGTCTTTCGTCTGAAATTTGCTCAAAAGAAATAATTGCAAGAAGATAGTGGGCGTACATTACATTTATATCTCCAGGGTAAGTTGTTAAATATCTATTTAGATTTTCTTCTGCTTGATTGTAAAAATTTATTCCATATAAAGAATAAGACGCCATTATTGCAGATTTAGCTGCAAGTCTTGGAACTTTAAAATTAATTTCTGCCTCTGAAAATTTTTTATTTGCGAAAAAAAAATTATTTTGTTCGAAAGCTTCAAGTCCTTCTTTGTAAGATGAGTAAGGATCAATTTTATTATTTGGTTGATAAATAACATCTGTTTTTGGAGAACATGACTGCAATAATGCAAAAAAAATAAGTAACTTTAAAAATTTTAACATATTCAAATATGACTAATACCAGATAGAAATTAAAATTATATAATTAATTTATTTAAATATTTTAGGCGCTTACAGCTAGTTTTGCTGTTTGATATCTATTTTCTTTTTCAGGGATAGTAATTTCTTTTAATTCAAGTTGTGAATAGCTTAACTGTTCTTTGAATAATTTTTTAAGGAACATATTTGTTAATTCATGTCCTCCTTGATGACATTTAACTTTACCCATAACTCTGTAACCCGACAATAAGAAATCCCCGGCTAGATCTAAAATTTTGTGATTAACAAATTCTTTATCATTTCTTAATCCACCCTCGTTTAGTACTTTTTCGTTCTGCACGACCACTGCATTAGAAAGAGATCCCCCTTTTGCTAAGCCAATTTTTTTTATTTTTTCTATATCTTCGTATAAACAAAACGTTCTGGCCTCTGAAATTTCATTTAAGCTGTCAGCTTGAAAGTTTATTTGATTTTTTTGGTTGCTTATAATTTTATTTTTGTAATTAAGTTGAAAAAATACCTCAAAATCAGTACCATTAGGTTCTATTGAAATCGATCTTTCGCCATCAACTAATTTAATGTCGTTAATGATTTTTAAATATACCCTTTTGCTATTAAGTTTTTTTATTTCAATATTATTTAAAGCGTCTAGGAAATCTTTTGCAGAACCATCCATTATTGGAACTTCTTCATTATCAATTTCAATAACAGCATTATCTATTTCAGCCATATACAAAGCTGCCAATAAGTGCTCTACAGTTGAAACTGAAACATTAGACTCGTTTTGAATTTTTGTACATAATTTAGCTGAAACTACATTTCTATAATCAGCCTTTACAAAATTATTTTTTTTTAAATCTACTCTCTTAAAAACTATTCCTTGATTATCAATTCCTGGAAGTATTGTAACTTTTGTTTTTACTCCAGTATGAAGTCCTATACCTTCAAAACTGATGGGTTCAGCAATAGTTTGTTGATAAATATATAACATAGGGGATTTATACCCAAATTGTACCAAAGCCTTAAAACAACTAATGTTTCTAAAAATAACAATTTTATGCAAATATAAGATCTAAAAATCTTCTAATTATTGACCTTTTTGATCGAATAATTGGAACAGCCTCTTTATTCCAACCAAATTGAACTATTCTAAAGGTGCTATTCATTAGATCGTTCAATGACACTTCAGGAGCAAAATCAAATGTCTGATTTTGTTTAGAAAAGCACGAAACATAGCTATTCTTAAAACACTTTCTGCTACTTTGATCTTCAATTTTCAAATAAACAGAAATACCTTTTTCTAAAATTTTCTTAAAATTGATATTTTTAAATAGAACTATTTCAGCTATTTCTTGAATTCTCGCATCAGCAATTTCATAAATTAATTTTTTTTTTATTTTTCTATAATTAGTATTTTCAAAATATTCTTTTTCTAGAGTATCATTGCCTAAATCGCCAGGATGCAAGCAAGATTTTGAAATAAAACTTTTTATATTTTCTTTTTCAAGTAAAATAACTTTTGCTATATCATTAGTGATCAATTGTGATCCAAAATCAAATTCTTGACTAAACGTCAAAGCTGAATTTTCAAATAAAATTATTTTGGATGAACTTTCTTTAATTTCAACTTTAATAAATGAATTCAGTTTATGAGTTTTATCCATAAGATTAACACCATCGATAAAACTTTTGGAAATTACTCTTTTAATCCGTAAATTACAATCGCTTAGAAGATTAATTAAATTTTTGTAATCATTTTTATTTATTAATACAAATGAAAGTTCATGAGAATAAAAATCACCAAAAAGCCCGATTGGTAAATTTTCGACAGTCTTTTTATCAAGAAGATATTTTGAGTTAAATATATGAATAATTTTTTTATCTTTTTCAAGATTATCTATTTTTGATTTAATAGAGTTAATTATGTAGGTTATATTCTCTTTTACTAGTTGAGATCCATTTAAATTTTTAAATCCAGAAACATTTAAAAAGGAAAAATTAAAATCGTTTAAAATCAAAACTGCCTCTTTAAATGTAAATTTAAGTTTTTGTTCAACAGAATAAAGAGCTTTTTTGACTGACTCGTTTAAATTTTTAATGTCTGTTATTCTATTATTTTCTATTCCAATTGCTGGAAAAGTTTCGGAATATAATAATTCAAAAAGTTCATCCTTGTCTTTTTTACCTACTTTGAAAGAGAGTTTGTTATTATCAATTTCAATAAAAAGTGCTGGAGAATTTTCTTGCATAATTTACTTTAAGATAAGTTGATCATTAATTCTATAATCAAAAGTTTTATATTTTGCGAAATTATCTCTATCTTTGATGCTTAAAAAATTTACTAAACTCTTCATATAATTTTTGTTTGGTAATTTAACCAATTTATTTTTTTTAGTTAACAGATCCCATCTTTGAGACTCAAAATAATAAAGACTTTTGATTGAATTAACTGGATATCTAATTTTTTTTAAATTATTATAAAAATTTTTAAAATTATCTCTATCTCCAAATACTACAGGCAAATTTTGCAATTTTACTAGATTTCGATAGGCAACAAGCTCATTCTTATTAGTAAAATAATATTTTTTCTTTTTATTTTGTAAAATAGCAATAGGTTTTTTTTCATAAATTTTAATTTTTAATTTATTTGGATAGATTCTTTTAATTTCAAAGCTTTCAATAAACGTATCATCTTTTAAATTCTCACTAATATCTTTATTTTTGAGCAAAAATAGGTTTGAGTTTAAAAGAAATGAAAGTTCTTTTTTTATCTCGTTAGTTTCAATATATTTATTATTTTCAACTAGTATTTCTTGCACTTTAAATATTAATTTTGATTTGAAAATTTCTTTCGAGCTATATGTGCTAAACAGAACTAATAATACTAAAGCGATTAAAAATCGATTTTTCATTTATTGTAGCTAGCATCTAACAAAATTTTTTCAACTAACTCTATGAAATTGATTCCTTTATAAGCTGCAATTTCAGGTACTAAAGATAGATTAGTCATGCCTGGTTGTGTATTTAACTCTAATAAATAAAATTTATTTTTATAAAATTTAAAATCAGTTCTTGTAACCCCTTTGCAGCCTAAAGCTATATGTGCTTTTTTGGCTATTCTAAGAACCTCCAAATATTTTTTTTTTATTAGATTAGCCGGCATAATATGTTTTGTTTTTGCAGACTTAGTATACTTTGCTTTATAATCATAAAATGATCTCCTCGGCACAAGTTCAATTGCTCCAATTCCTACCCCATTAATGACTGCTGCTTGGATTTCTTGACCACCAATAAACTGTTCTAACATTAATTCATGATAATTGTTGAAAAGAAATCTAGTTGTTTTTTTTAATTCTTGAAAATTATTAATTATTTTTACTCCAAGACTTGAGCCTTCACTTATAGGTTTAATTACTATAGGAAATTTCATATTTCTATTTTTTAATTGTTTTCTTATTTTAATTATTTTTACATTTTTATTAATTGCAAAATATTTTGGGGTTAAAATTTTATTTTTTATGAATATCTCTTTTGAGATTAATTTATTCATAGAATTATAAGAACTCACAACTCCAGAATGTGTGTATGGGATTCGCAAATATTCAAAATAACTCTGAGCAACTCCATCTTCCCCATCTCTTCCATGAAGTGCATTAAAAATCACATCTACTTTTTTTTTATCAATTAAGTTTAAATTTTTAAATTTTGGATCAAAAGTAGAAACAAGATATTTTTTTTTTTTGAGAGCTTTGACACAAGCTTTACCACTATCTAAACTCACCGCTCTTTCCCCTGATGTTCCGCCAAGTACAACTAGGACTCTTTTGAATTTTTTTTTAATCACCTATAATTTTAATCTCTAATTCAAGATTAATTCCCGTTTTATCGCTTACTGTTTGTTTAACTTTATCTATAAGTTTTTCAATATCTGTAGAGTTTGCTTTTCCATTATTAACAAAGAAATTACAGTGATGCTTAGAAATACTTGCATCTCCCTCTGTGTACTTATCACAGCCTGTTTCTTTAATTATTTTCCATGCCTTTTTTTCTTCATTTATATTTTTAAAAGTACTTCCACAAGATTTCACTTGGCTCGGTTGTGATGCTTTTTTCTTTTCGATTAATATTTTTTGATTTTTTTCAATTGACTCTTTGATATCAATTTTACCTTTTAACATTACTGAAGTAATCAAAAATTTATCTGATAAGTTGCTTCCTCTATAGTAAAATTCTATTTCGTCCCTTTTTATTTCTTTCAATTGACAGCTAACTAAATCTATTACTTTTATAGAAATTAAAACCTTCGAGATATCATTCCCATAACACCCGCTGTTCATTATAACCGCCCCACCAATTGACCCGGGAATACACGAGAGAAATTCAAGATTTCCAATACTATTATCTTTTGCAAAATTTGAAATCTTGCGGTCTAATGTTGCAGCACCAGCTTCAATAGTATCCTTTGAAATTAAATTAACTTTTGAAAAATTTGAGCCTAATTTTATAACTACTCCTCTTACACCTTTATCTCTTATCAAAGTATTAGAACCTGCTCCAAGAATAGTAATTTTAAGTTTGTTTTTTTTGTTATCTTGTAAAAATTCAATTAACTGATTCATGTTCTCAGGTTTAAAAAAATAATCAGCCGGTCCACCTAAATTAAACCAACTATAGTTAGAAAGTTTTGTGTCATTAGAAATGTTATTATTAAATTTTTTCATTAATTTTTGATCAAAACTCATAAAATATTTCTTAATTCTCCCATATACTTAGACAAAGCACCTGCTCCCATGCCAATTATTATTTCATTACTTATCAAGTTTTTTTTAAAATATTTCTCAATTTCATTGAGATTTTTTATAATAATCACTTGAGTTTTTGAAAACTTTGAAATTAATTGCGCAAACTTGATAGCATTATATTTTAAATTCTTTTTTTCGCCAGCACTATAGATTGGGCATAAAAGGACTAAATCAGATTTTCTAAATGAATTGGCAAATTCTTTTTTTAGAGAATTTACTCTGGAATACCTATGAGGTTCAAAAACAGATATTATTTTTTTATCCTTATATATATTTTTAACTCCATCTAAGATTGATTTTATTTCAGTGGGATGATGTGCATAATCATCATAAAAGTCATTTTTATCTTTCGTAAAAATTTTTGTCATTCTTCTTTGAACGCCAGAAAATCCTTTTAAGGATTTTTTTATAACATTCTCGCTTACGCCTAAGTTTAAACATACAGTTATTGCTGCAGCAGCGTTTAAAACATTGTGTTTTCCTAATAATTTCAATCTGATATTCTTAATTTTCCTTTTTTTTTTCTTAATATCTTTAAAGTTTAGATCAAACATTGAATATCCTATTCTATATCTAATATTGGAAACTTGATAATTAGCAAATTTTGTTTCACCGTAAGTTAAAATATTTTTGTTTTTAATTTTTTTAAATATTTTTTTTATGTTCCTATTGTCCAAACAAATTATTGATTTTCCAGTGGGTGGAGTTTTTTCTATAAACTTGATAAACGAATTTTCTAAATTTCTGAAATTTTTATAAAAATCAATGTGCTCATAATCTATATTTGTCACAATTGAGTAGTTTACTGGCAGCTTGAGAAAACTTCCATCTGACTCATCTGCTTCTAGAATAGCCCATTCTCCTTTTCCTAATTTTGCATTACTGTTCAAAGAATTAATAACACCTCCATTTATAATTGTTGGATCTAATTTCTGGTCTGATAAAATTTTGGAAACTAATGATGTAGTGGTCGTTTTACCGTGGGAACCTGTAATTATAATATTTTTTTTTAAAGAAACTACGTCCGCTAAAACATCAGCTCTTGAATAAATTGGTATTTTCTTTTCTTTTGCATATTTAATTTCACTATTATTGTTCTTTATTGCTGAAGATTTGACCAAGATTGTAGAACTTTTTATATTTTTTTTTGAGTGTCCAATGTAAACTTTAATGCCTGATTTTAAACAAGTTTTAGTATTTTTATTTTTATTTTGATCACTACCTTGAACTTTAAAGCCCATATTTTTCATTATTTGAGCTAAACCACTCATCCCTATTCCTCCAATTCCGACGAAATGGATAACTTCTTTCTGACCTAAATTAATTTTTTCCATCTAATATTTCTTTTAATACTTGGTTAATATTGTTATAGACATTTTTGTCAGAATATTGTCTTTGATTTTGTTTAATTTTATCTAAAATTGATCTGTTTTCGTAAATTTCTTTAATGTGAGAAAAAAGTTTTATACTTAAATCTTTCTCTTCGATTAAGAAAGCAAAATTTTTCTTTTTGTAATAAATGCTGTTTTTTAATTGGTGATTATCTGCTGAAGTAGGTAAAGGTACTGAAATGAAAGGCAAATTAACGTTGGTTAATTCTGCTAACATTGATGAGCCAGATCTCGTTATTGCTAAATTAACTTTTGAGAAAAATTCATTGAGATTGTGACTGAAGTTAAAAGTCTCAAAATCTATTTTAGCGCTTTTATAAAATAATTTTAATTTTTCGTTTTGGCTAGGTAGACAATGTTGATAAATTTTAAGAAGTATCCCAGATTTGGAGCATTCTTTAAATATATTAGGAAGAGTCTCTGCAAATATCTTCGCTGCCTGGCTACCCCCTAGGACTAAAATTTTCAATTTTTTGTCATTTGAGTTTTCACGTTGTTGTTGAAAATTTATTATTTCTTTTTTTATGATGTTTCCTATTTCCACCGTTTTACGTAGATATTTTTCGGGAATACCATCTAGATCTTTATAAGAAACAAGAATTCTATTTGCAAATGGCAATAAATATTTGTTTGCTTTTCCTAAAATCAAATTATTTTCATAAATAATAAATTTTATTTGAAGTATACTAGCGGCAATACAAATAGGAAAAGATGCATATCCACCCATACCAAAAATAATAGAGGGTCTATTAAAAATCAAAAAAATAAAAGATCTAAAGACAGAATAAACTACTGAAACAAAAGAAGTAAGTATTGTTATTAAATTTCGAGTGATCAGGGGTGACGAGGGTAAAATTGAAACTTTAAAATGATTATAATTTTTAAGAAATTTTGAACCTCTTTTATCTATTACTAGATTTACTTTATAGTTATGCTCCATTAAATGGTTTGCTAAATTATACCCAGGGAACACGTGACCACCTGTTCCTCCAATCGCTATTAATGCATTCATTTTATTACTCATATAAATAAGTTCTATTTTTGGTATAATTAAGAATTATTCCAGCAAGAATTGAGCTGCCAATTAGCGATGATCCGCCATAACTAAGAAAAGGCAACGTCATTCCAGTTGTTGGTATAAGGTTTGTATTAACTCCAACATGAATAAATGTTTGAAATATCAAAAGTGTTGAGAGTCCGCATAGCGAAAGCTTAATTAATTTATCTTCTTGGTTAAAACAATTTTTTATAATTCTAAAAGAAATATATAAAAATATCAAAATAATCATAATCGAAATGATTGAACCGTATTCCTCTGAGATAATTGCAATTATGTAATCAGTATGTGCTTCAGGAACGCTATCCTTTAAAATCCCTTCTCCCATACCTTGTCCTTTAAGACCGCCAAGCTTAATAGCATCTAGTGCTGATGAGGATTGAAATTTATCTCCCTTACTTGGATCTACAAACGAAACTAAACGGTTAATTATATAACCAAATTTTTCTGGGAATAAAAATAGTATAGAAATGATGGAAATTAGAAAAATAGAAAAAAAACCAACTAAGTAAAATAAATTAACGCCAGATATAAATACTATAGCAGTCCAACTGCCAATTAAAAGAATTGATTGTCCAAGATCTGGTTGATCTATGAGAAGAATGATTATTGATAACAGTAATAAAAAACTTAAAAAATATTTTATTTGTGAGTTTTTTAATTTTTCAAAAGTTAATACTTTTACTGTAATTAAAATAAAAAAGGGTTTGAGCACTTCTATTGGTTGTAGTCTAAAAAAATAAAAATCTAACCATCTTTTAGCTCCTTTAACCTCGATCCCAAAAAATGGAACAAGAGCCAAAAAAATAAAGGAGACAATAAATAATGGCATTATAATTTTTTTTAAAGTTGATGTTTCAATTATCGAAATAAATATCATTACAATTAAAGCTGTGATCGTAAATATTAAATGTTTTGAAAAAAAGAAATAGTAGTCTTTATTCAATCTTTCACCAGCTAATGAAGAGGTAGAAGAAAAGGAAAAAAATAATCCAAGCAAAAAAAGAATGATAAAAGAAATAAAAATTTTTTTATCTATATTTCGCCAGTAATTGATAAATCTTATTTTAAATATATTTTCTTGCATAGTGGTTGACTAATCTTTTAAATTTTTCCCCTCTTTCTTCAAAATTCGAGAATTGATCAAAGGATGCTGATGCTGGACTTAACAATATAACGTTATTTTTTTTTTTATAAAATTTAATATCTTTCAAAATCTGTATAATTGAATTCTTTAAATTATGTGCAATAAAATAGTTTACCTTATTAGTTAATTGCTTTTTAAAAAAGTTGATATTTAATCCAATAATATAAGTTCTAATTATATTTTTTTTCAAATTTTTCAAAATAAACTTATCTTTTTTTTTGGGAAGTCCTCCCATAATCCAATAAATATTTTTATTATTTTCTAAAGCAGATTTAGTTGCTTGAAATGAAGTGGCTTTTGAGTCGTTAATGAAAGTGCAATTTTTTCTTTTAAAAAAAACTTCATGTCTATGAGGTAATCCAGCAAAACTTGAAAGTGATTTAAAGAAAGACTCGTTATTTATTTTGAGGGTATGAGATAATTTTAAGACAAAAGACATATTTTCATTGTTTATATTTGATTTTAGATAGGAATTATTAATTTTGAATTTAATCTTTTTATATTCCTTAAGATTTGGAATTATTAACTTTCCTAAAAAATTCCTTTTTTTAAAACTTTTTTTAAATTTTTTATTTAAAAAAGAGTATTGATTTTTTTTTTGTAACTCAAAAATTTTGAGTTTTGAATTAATGTAATTTTTCATGCTACCATGCCAATCAAGATGATCGTTAGTAATATTTAGCAAAATAGAATAATCTGGATTGATATATTTTGAGTGAGCGAGCTGAAACGATGATGCTTCGATAACTAAAAAATTTCTTTTCGTAATTTTGAGGTTAAGAATTGGATTTCCTATATTACCACCTAATAATACTTTAAATCCGTTTTTTTTAAGCACATGCTCTATAATTTTACATGTAGTTGATTTACCATTTGTGCCAGTTACTACAATGCTTTTATAAAATCTTTTAAATAAGAAAACTATATCTATGTCTGTGATAATTTTATTTTTGTATTTTTGTAATTTTATTTTATTTTTTGATTTTTTTAGACTAATTCCTGGACTTAGTATTATATAATTGCACTCTTTTGCTGCTTTAGCAAGATTATTTGGTCTAAATTTTTTATATAAATTTTTATTTTTATCATCCCATACTTTGTAATTTTTAATACCATTTTTTTTAAAAAAATTTATTACAGATAATCCCGTAGTTCCTAATCCATAAACTAGAAAAGATAGTTTTTTAAAATTATTAATAGAAACCATCTACTATCTGAGTTTAAGTGTAGCTAATCCTACCAAGGCTAAAATTATGGCTATGATCCAAAAACGTATTACAATAGTTGACTCTGCCCATCCTTTTTTTTCAAAATGGTGATGAATAGGGGCCATTTTAAAAATTCTTTTTCCAGTTAATTTAAAAGAAATTACTTGGATTATCACGGAAACAGTTTCTAAAACAAATAATCCTCCAATAATTGCCAAAACTATTTCATGCTTTACAATTATTGCAATAGCTGCCAATGATCCTCCTAGGGAAAGAGATCCTGTGTCACCCATAAAAATTTTTGCTGGGGGTGCATTATACCAAAGAAAGCCTAAACAAGCTCCAACTATTGAACCACAAAATATTGAGAGTTCGCCTACATTAGGAATATACTGGATTTGAAGATATTCTGAAAAAATTGTGTTTCCAACGACGTAAGAGATTAGCGTGAAAGAAAGTGCTACTAACATAACTGGCACTGTGGCTAAACCATCTAATCCATCCGTAAGATTAACAGCATTCGATGCTCCGATGATTACAAATAATCCAAAAGGGATAAAAAATAAACCCAGATTTAATATCAAATTTTTAAAGAAGGGAAAGTATAGATCAAATAAATATTCATGATTTGAATATTTAATTAGTATGAACAAAGCTGCAGACCCAATAAATAATTGACCTAAAAATTTATATCTTGATTTGAGTCCACTAGAATTTTTATTTTTAATTTTTAAAATGTCATCTAAAAGTCCTAAAGCACCTAAACTTAATGACACGAATACTAAGATCCAAACGTAAATATTTTTCAAATCTGCCCAAAGTAGAGTGCTGGAAATTATCCCAATAATGATTATCACACCTCCCATTGTGGGGGTTCCAGATTTTTTTACGATGTGGTCGATGGGTCCGTCTTGTCTTATTGGACCAGTAATCATTTTTTCAGAGAAGATTTTTATTAAAGGAGCGCCGATTATAAAAACAACCATTAAAGAAGTCATAACTGATAAGCCTGTTCTAAAAGTTAAATATTTGAATACATTAAAAAAAGAGTATTGATCCACTAAAGATGTAAAAAAGTGAAATAACATTAAATACCTTTTATTATCCTTTTGCTTAAATTGTTTAACCCAGTCGCGTTGGATCCTTTAATCATTAAATAATCATTATTAGCTATAATGTTATTTAAAGTAAAATCCACATCTTCGTCTTGTTGGAAAATATTTCCACGCTTTTCTTTAATAATATTTCTAAAAGTAACAAGACTTTTATTACCTTTAACGAATACTTTATCAATATCTGAAGTGTTAATAACTTTTGAAATATTTTTATGTAAAACGTCTGATTTTTTACCTAATTCTAACATATCGCCTAACAGGAGGTATTTCTTAAATTTATCTTTTTTGATATTGTTAAAACTTCTTATAGCATTTCTTACTGAAAGGGGATTTGCATTGTAGCTTTCATCGATCAATTTAAATTTTTTTTGGTATCTTTTTATATTATGAATCTTCCCACGTCCCTCTGTAGGCACAAGACTTTTATATCGTGAAATAATTTTTTTAAAATTTAGGTTTAGTTCTTTCAAAAGAGCTAAAGAAGATAAAACATTATAAATATTAATATTTTTTATTTCTATTTTTTCTTTCTGGTCCATAATTCTTAAAACAAATTCTCTTTTGTTTGATTTTTTTAATTTTAATAATGGGCAAACATTAGATTTCTTACTTAATCCAAAAGATATTACTTTTAATCTTTTCAGCTGTGCCTTCTTTTTTAAATATGCAAAATATTTATCGTCATGATTTAATATTAATGTGCCACCTTTCTGAATATTGTTTATTATCTCTCCCTTTGCATCAGCTATACCTTTTAAGTTTTTAAAATTTTCAATATGTGCCTCACCAATATTAGTTATAATACCAATATGTGGCTTGATAATTTTTGAAAGTCTATTGATTTCACCTGCTTTGCTCATACCTAATTCAAAAATTCCGTAATTATGTTTCTTCTTTAAATGGGATAAACTGAGCGGAACACCAAAGTGGTTATTGTAAGATTTAGGTGAACAAAAAGTTTCTCCAAAACTTTGTAATAATTTTTTTACAAGATCTTTTAAAGAAGTTTTCCCTGCACTACCGGTAATTGCAATTACTTTTGCCTTGGAACTATCTCTCTTTTTTGCCGCAAAAGAATTCAAAAAATTTATTTCGTTATCAACCTTAATAAACTTATTTTTAAATTTTTTTAATTTCTTCGACGAAATAATATGTTTTGCTCCTTTTTTAAGAGCATGTGATATAAATTTCAAACCATCATTTTTTTTTCCCTTAATTGTTAAAAATAAGTTATTTTTTTTTGTTACTCTAGAGTCTATTGCGAGACCATGAAAATCTTTTATTTTAGATCCTTTTTTTAGGTCACAAAAAATTCTTTTATTCTCAATGAAATTCTTCTTTTCATCAGAAATTTTTTTTATCTTTAATTTAATATTTTTTATAATTTTTTTGTCGGAGATTTGGATAATTTTATTTTTATAAATTTGCTCTGACTCATGTCCCTTTCCAGCAACAAGAATAATTTCATCTGGATCAGCGTTCACAATTGCAGTTTTAATTGCTCTCATCCTGTTTCCAATATCATAAGTAGTTTTATTTTTTATACTTTTAATAATTTCTTTTCTTATTTTTTCTGGTTTTTCATTTCTAGGATTATCATCTGTGACGTAAATCTTTTTACAATGCAAACTAGCAATTTTTGCCATCAAAGGTCTTTTTTTAAAATCTCTTTCACCTCCACATCCAAAAACTAATGAAACACTTTTATCTTTAAAACTTTTCAAAGATTTTAATAATGCATCAGGTGTATGAGCAAAATCCACGTATACCCTAATATTATTTGAAAAAGTTCTTACTAATTCTAATCTTCCATCAACATCTTTAATTTTATGCAAAGTACTAAAGATTTTTTTCTCATTAAGTTTACATAATTTGGCTGCAGCTATAGCCATTGAAAGATTTATCAATTGAAAGTCATTTAATTTCAAACTTTTATTATCTTTTAACTTTTTCAAAATAAGGCTTGTGTCTATTAATCCTAATTTTCTTTTTTTTGAAATTTTTTTTATAGTATTGAATTCAGTAACAGATTTGTTTGAAATAACTTTATTTTTTTTTTTTAAAAGTTTATTAAATAAAATAAGTTTGCAATTTAAATATGATCGCATCGTTTTATGATAATCAAGATGATCTTGACTAAAATTTGTAAAAATTCCAGCTTTAAAATTAATATGATTTACTCTTTTTTGATGTAATCCATGACTTGAAGTTTCTAAGATAACATTATTTATTTTATTTTTTTTTATTGTCTCAAGAGATTTATGAAGAAAAATTGTATCTGGTGAAGTAAGATTTGATTTAATAATTTTATTTTTATATTTAATTCCTAAAGTTCCAATTGAAGCTACCGGGACACTATTTAAATTTAAAATTTGATAAAATAAATCTGCCACAGATGTTTTGCCATTAGTCCCTGTGACTGCTATAATATTTTTTGGCTTTAGTTTGTAAAATTTAGAGGAAATCTCACTAAGCAAAAATCTTATATTTGAAGTTTTAATAATTATAGCTTTTTTACTTACGTATTTACATTTTTTAGAGCAAATTACTACGACAGCACCATTATTTATTGCCTCTTTGATATATTTTTCGCCATTAAATCTATGACCTCTAATTGCGAAAAAAATAAAATCTTTTTGAATTTTTTTACTATTAGATGAAAGTCCTTTAATGTTGATTTTATCTTGGGTTTTTGGAATTGGATTAATTAGTTTTTTCAGCAACATATTTATGATTAAAGTCTTCATTATTTATGGCTAAAATTGGTCCAATTTTTTTTATTATTTTGCCAGCAACGTAAACAGAATTCCATCCAGCCTCATTGCGAAAAGCTTTTATTTTCAAACCCTTGTAATCATAAACTAAATTTTTTGCCACTTTGGGATTTTCCAACATTACTAGTAATGCATATTTTGGTTTTTCTGATGGAAATATAGATATAAAAGTATTTAGATTTTCATTTTTATACTTATAGTTTTGTGAAGTACCAGTTTTTCCCGCAACATCATAACCATATATATCAGCTAATTTAGCAGTGCCATGATCTTCTGTAACAACTTTTCTCAAGATTTTGTTTAAACTTCTGCTGGTCTTTTCTGAGATTATTTTTCTATATTTCATTTGTTTATCTGTTTTAACTAGACTTGGTTGAATAATTTTTCCACCATTTGATAAAGATGCATAAACTGTTGTTACTTGTAGAGGTGTGGTAGTTATACCATGACCATAAGAAACTGTTTCTAATTTGCATTTATTCCAATTGAATTTAATTGGACTCCCGACTTCTTCTAATTGAATTTTAGGATTTTTTAATAAGTTTGTATTATTGATAAAGTTTTTATATTTTTCTTCTCCAATTTTTCTGGCGATTAATAGTGTGCCAATATTTGATGATCTTATAAGAATATCCTCTACTGTTAAATTTTTAGGAAATTCTTTTATATCTGAAATTGTGTGCTTAGAACACTTAATTGATCTTGGAATATTTTGTACTAATGTTTTTGGTGTCACAATATTGTTTTCAAGAGCAATGGCAATAGTAAAAGTTTTGAAAATTGAACCAAGTTCATAAACTCCTTTTGTAATCTTGTTTATATATTTTTTATCTTTAATATGAGCTCTAATATTTATATCAAAATCAGGAAGAGAGACTAAAGATAAGATTTCTCCATTGTCAGCATCCATTAATAATGCACCTCCACCAGTAGCATCAAAAGTAATTAATGCTTTGTTTAGCTCTTTGCTTATTAAATGCTGAATGTTGGTGTCTAACGTGAGTTTGAGAGGAACATTAATGAAATTCTTATCTTTCAATTTTTTATCAAAAAATTTTTCAATACCAGATATTCCATAATTATCATAATCTACTTGTCCAATAACATGACTAAATAAATTACCGTGAGTATAAATTCTAGTTTGAAAAGGCTCAAAGATTATTCCCTTTTCTCCTAAGTTCCATAGTTTTTCTTTTTCAACTTGATTAATCCGCTTCTTTAAATAAAAATATTTATTATTTTTTAATTTTTTATCTATTTCAGTGATCGACAATTCAGGAAAATTTAATCTTAATTTAATTAAAAATTTATTTTTATTTGAAATTAACTTCGGATTTATAGCGGCATGGTAAGATTTAATATTTCTTGATATTAAAATACCATTTCTATCAACTATGTCTCTCCTCAACAAAGTAAAGTTTTTAGGATTTTTTTCTTGATTCAAAATTTCGACCTTGCTTAAAGATAAATGAGTTATTCTGATACAAAAAATTAAAATTAAAGTTAAAAATAAAAAAAACAAAAGGTAAATTCTGTCTTGAAATAAATTATTTTTCTCTGAGTATCTTTCTTTTTTATTTGATTCTATAAAATCTTCAAAAAAGAAACTGGTTTGGTTTTTATTAAATATTTTATCTTTTTTTATTTTTTTTCTCATTTTGATTTGCTTCATTAACTAATTTTTTTTCGAGATCTAGAAAAATTTGCATATTAAAATAAATTTTTGAATAATCCATGGGTAGATATTGATTATTGTCTATATGTTCAATTTTCCTCTCAATTATAGAAGGTGAGGTTAAATAAGAGAAATCTAATTGTGATTTATTTAGATCCTCTTTTTTAGCAATAATTTTATTACTAATATTGTATATTTTTTTTTCAATTATTCTAGTTTTATTCTTTAAAATTGAAGTACCTATCAATAAAAATGAAAAAATGGAAATTGAAATTAAAATTTTAATTTTAGACATTTGTTGCCTCTAAATTTAAATATTGGCTGAATTTTTGATAAAAATTTTTAGGATAGCTAAATTCACTTTTGCTTCTTATTGCATATCTTAGTTTTGCTGAGCGAGAAGGATTATTCTTGATTAATTCCAACTTGGAGGCTTTAATAACCTTGTTTACATATTTTTCAAAAAAAATTAATTCTTCATCCATTTTATTTTCCGGTAGATACCTTGAAGGATTTGATTTATTTTTTGAAAAATTACTAAAAAAAAATTTAACAATTTTATCTTCAATTGAATGGAAACTTACTATTAATATTTTTCCCCCTGGTTTTAAAAGTTTTGTAGCTTTTGAAATCCCATCCATTAATTCTGAAATTTCTTTGTTTACAAAAATTCTAATTGCTTGAAAAGTTTTTGTGCTAGGATTAATTTTATTGGAAAAATTATTCTTTTTACTTTTCTCTATTATTTTAACTAGTTCATCCACTCTTGTAATTTTTTTATTTATTCGTTCTTTAACAATATTTTTGGCAATCTTTGATGCTTCTCTCTCTTCTCCTAAAACTTTTATAATTAATTTAAGATTTGACTCACTTAAAGTATTTATTACTTTTTGAGCTGATAAATTTGTTAGCCCCATTGACATGTCTAGTTTTTCTTTTGATTTAAATGAAAAACCTCTTTTAAAATTATTTAATTGCATTGATGAAAGACCTAGATCGAAAATTATTGTATCAACATTGTTTTCTATAACAGTATCCATTTGACTAAATTTAATTTGATAAAATTTAAATCTTTTTTTGAATTGACTTTCTAAGTTTTTTGCAATCGACAAAACTTCTTTGTCTCTATCAATTCCTATTACTTTTGTGTTTGGAAATTTTAAAATTGCTTTCGAATAACCACCACCACCAAACGTACAATCAACAAAAAGACCACCCTTAGATGGTGAGCAGACTCGAATGATTTCACTCAACATCACTGGAAAATGGGGAGATTCCAGTGATGATTTTTGAGTTTTCATTTATTCTAAATTTATTCATTAAAATTTCTGTCTTCTTAAAAATGCAGGAATTTCAAAATCTTCGTCTTCGTTAGTATCCTGATCAAAAAGTTTGTTTGAAGCATTATCATCTAAAGACTGATTAGCTTCATGCTCCTCCGAAATAGGTTCTTCAGAGAAAAGTTTTGGAGCATAGTTTGTATCAGATATTTCTATCTCATTTGTTGCATCTGGTCCTAAATCATTATTATTTTCCATGTAAGATGCGCTTTCAATTGAGACTCCCACTGGTATTTCATTGGTCGTATTTGAAGAAATTGCGGCATTCTCAGTTAACTTGTTCTCCTCTTCGCTTTCAAAGCTATCCATGACGGCATTTTGTTCTTCATCACTTTTGATTTCATAATTTTCATCAAGTTTTAATGCAGTTGCTCCATCAATCGAATTAACTACATTTTGCTCTATATTGTTTTTAGAGAACAAATTATCAGAAAAACTCGTGCTTCTGCTATTAGATCCACTTACAACGTTTAGAACTGGCCTTGGATCTGGAGAAACTGAAGATCCATTTAAAGATGTAGCTACAATAGATACTCTAATTTTACCATTCATATTCTCATCTTTAATTGCACCAAAAATTAATTCTGCCTCTGGATCAACTTCAGCTCTTATTTTGTTTACTGCAGCATCAACTTCGAAAAGTTTAATATCACTTCCGCCAGTAATATTTACTAATAAACCTTTGGCGCCTTGCAAAGTATATTCATCTATTAAGGGATTGTTTAAAGCTAACTCGGTAGCTGCCATCGCTCTATTTTCTCCCTCTGCTTCGCCAGTACCCATCATTGCTTTACCACTTGAACTCATAACAGTTTCAACATCTGCAAAATCTAGATTTATCATACCAGGTCTTACCATTAGATCTGTAATACTTTGCACACCATGTTTTAAAACATCATTGGACAAACTAAAAGACTCCTCAAAACCAGTTGACTCGTTTGCAACTTTAAAAAGGTTCTGATTTGGCACAACTATTGTAGTGTCAAGATGTCTTTTCAATTCGTCTAAGCCTGCTGTCGCTCTTCTCATTCTTTTTGGGCCTTCATAAGAAAAAGGTAGAGTTGTAACGCCAACTGTTAGAATATTCATTTCTCTAGCAGCTTTAGCAATAACATGTGATGCTCCAGTTCCGGTACCACCTCCCATACCAGAAGCAATGAATACCATATTGCTTCCCTGAATATAATTTACTATTTCGTTTATTGACTCATCAGCAGCTGCCTGACCAATATCATGTTTTGCCCCAGCTCCTAATCCTTTTGTTAAATTCATTCCTATCTGAATTTTTGCATCAGCCTTGCTCATTTTAAGATCTTGTGCATCTGTATTTACTGCAACAAATTCGACACCCTGCATACCGGCTTCGATCATCGCATTTATTGCATTACCTCCGGCGCCCCCGACGCCAATTACTAAAATTCTTGGTTTTAATTCCCTTAATTCACCTCCGCCAACATTTATGCTCATTATATCTCCCCTTTCAGTTTATTTTCCCATTTTAAGTTTGATCTATTATGAAAAGCTTTTTTTCTAGCAAAAGCTTTAAATTTTTCAAAATTTTTAGGTTCCCAAATTTGAAATGTCTTTCCGAGACCAACAAATAAAATATTATTTTTTATTTTTGCATGTTTTAGCAACTTATCAGAAATTGATACTCTGCCCTCAGTATCAAATAGCAAATTCTCACTTTCAGATAAGATTGATGTAGCAAAAAAATCTCTTTTTTCTTCAAAAGGATTTAGAGAGTCTATTGTGTTTGACAATTTTTCAATTCTATCTTGAGAACAGGCCTCTAAAGCTGAATGATTAAAAGACGGATAGCTTATAAAACCATTATATCCCATTGAATTTAAATATGATCTAAAGGTAGCAGGCACAGAAACTCTTCCTTTTTTGTCTATTTTGTTTTCGTAACTTGATAAAAACATAATTATTAAAAAACTCTTTTTTTTCGCTTTTTTTCAAATCACCCTCCATTATGGGATTATTTGGGATAGTATGGGTTTTTAATAAAGAGTCAATAATAATGTATTATATATTTAGTACAAAAGTAGAACAAAAAAATTTAGAAAGTTATGCCAGATAATCTGTAAGCCGGGTTCTGTCATTTAAGATATCATTTATCTAGACTTAAACTCGCATTTAAGCTCAAGCGGTTAACCCGGAAGACCAACAAAAGACTGTTTTTAGCAATAAATGCAACGTCTTCCCTATTTAACCTTGCTCCCAGTGGGGTTTGCCATGCGTTTTTTGTTACCAAAAAACCGGTGAGCTCTTACCTCGCCGTTTCACCCTTGCCTTGATAAGGCGGTTTATTTTCTGTGGCACTATCCCTGAAGTCACCTCCGCCAGCCGTTAACTGGCACTGTGTCTTTTCGGAGCCCGGACTTTCCTCTGTTAAACAATTTAACAGCAAATATCCAATTATCTGGCAAGTGCTTTGTATTCAAAAATGGAAACTTATTCAAGCAAATTTCTAATTATTTGCCAAAAAATGACTAATTTTAAGGGTTTTATCATCAATAATGCCATTAACCTTTTTCGGCACATACCTTTGTTGGAATGCTTTTGTTATGTAAAAATCTATTTTACTAGGTTTATTTATTTTAAAATATCTATAACCAATCTTGTAGAGATTCTTAAAAAAAATATACCTAATATTTCTCTTAACGTTATTTTTCAAATTTAAATTAATTTTTTTATTTTTATACCATGCCCCGATATGACTTTTGCTCAGTTTTTTCCAAGGAAACTTTTCTCCTGGATCAATTTTTCTTAATGGAGCAATATCAGAATGTCCAAGAAAATTCTCTTTTTTTATTTTATATTTTTTTTTGAGATTTTTGCAAAGTTTTAAAAGACTTTTGATTTGGGAGATAGTAAAATTCTGGTAGCCAAATTTTTTTCCCTTATTTACTAATTCGACTCCTATAGAAACATTGTTTAAGTTATTGAACTTTTTCCATTTTGATTTTCCTGCATGCCAAGCAATTTTATTTTCTGGAACCATAGAAACAATTTTGCCTTGTCTGTTAATTAAATAATGACAACTCACTTTAAATTTTCTATTTTTAAGTCTTTTAATAGATTCAATTTCAGATTGCATTCCAGTGTAATGAATAATGACAAATTTTACCTGTTTTTTTAAACGGCTTTTTTTCGAGAAATTGGGCGAATAATCAATTATTTGTCTCATTATAAGTAATATATTTTACTAAGTTTTCACGAAAATATACTCTTTTTTAAGCCAATTTTGTATGGCATATAAGATAAAAATATATATATAGCATATTTAGATGTATTGGAAAAAATTAATAGTAATATCTTTTATAACGATGATCCTTAGTTTGCATTCAAATAACATTAAAGCAGCAGAGGAATGTTTCGAGGGTGTAAGTAGATCAATTTTTAAGTTTAATATGGCATTTGACGAGGCAATTTTAGAACCAGTAGCAAAAGGCTATAGTAAACTTCCAAAACCTATAAAAATAGGAACGAGCAATTTCACCTCAAATATTGCCACATTGCTATCGATACCAAATAACTTATTGCAGGGAAATCTTAAACAACTAGGACACTCAACTGGAAGTTTTTTAATCAATTCATCAATTGGAATTCTTGGATTTTTAAATCCTGCAGAAAAAATGGGTCTCACACCGCATAAAGAGGACGTGGGTCAAACTTTGGCTAAGTATGGAATAGGTTCTGGCTGCTATTTTGTGCTTCCAATTTTAGGACCAACAACAACAAGAGACACTGTGGGATTGCTAGCTGACACTTTCATTGATCCTTTCGCCCATGTGACCATCAGAGAGAAGGAATTATTAGGAGCGTCAGGTAATACTATAGATTATTATTCTGTAAAAGGAATTACTGCTGTAGATTTTAGATCTGATAATATAATTAATTTTGATAGTTTAGAAAAAAACTCAATAGATTTATACTCTTCTCTTAAAAGCATTTATTTACAAGATAGAGAAAGAAAGATAAATAATTCCAGTGATAGCCAGGATGACTGGGAGTTGGATAACTAAATCAAGTATTTAAATGAAAAAAATTAAAATTTTTTTTATTTCCTTAATATTCTTTTTATACACCTTAAATTTATATGCTTATAGCTCAGATCCTAGGGACTTTGTGACCGAACTTGTAAATGAAGCAATTTCAAAACTTTCAGATAAAACTTTGAGCACAGAAGAAAAAGCACAATTTATAGAACAAGTCGCATTAAATAATGTAGATATAAATGCTCTTGGTCTTTATACTTTAGGAGAATTAAGGAAGTCAGCAAATAAAGAAGATATTAAAGAGTACCAGATAGTCTTTGAAAAGTATTTTCTTAAAAGTTTAACTTCAAGGTTAACAGATTATTCATCCAGTAAATTTGAAGTTCTGGAAGCTGACATTAAAAGCTCAAACTATACAATAATAAAATCAAAGATGATGCCCGAAAGTGATGATCCAGAAATTAAAATTGATTGGAGAATTTATACAAAAAACCCTGACAAACCTTTAATAAGAGATCTGATAGTAGAGGGATTAAGCTTAGCTAGAACACAGAAAGAGGAGTTTGCGTCAATTCTTAATTCAAACAATAACGATATTAAAGTTCTTATAAATAAACTTCAAGATTTCGTAAATAATTAATTGGTGGGCCCGCCAGGACTCGAACCTGGGACCAATACATTATGAGTGTACTGCTCTAACCAACTGAGCTACAGGCCCAATATAAATATTTTATACCACAAAAATTTATTTTTCTAGGAAACTTTTTAGTTGTTTAGATCTGCTAGGGTGTTTCAACTTTCTTAAAGCTTTAGCTTCTATTTGACGAATTCTCTCTCTTGTAACTGAAAACTGTAGACCAACTTCTTCTAAAGTATGATCTGTGTTCATCCCTATTCCAAATCTCATTCTTAATACTCTTTCTTCTCTTGGTGTTAAAGATGCTAAAATTTTAGTTGTTGATTCACTTAAGTTTGATTGAATTGCAGTGTCTAAAGGTTGAAGAGCGTTTTTGTCTTCAATAAAGTCTCCTAAACTACTGTCCTCCTCATCACCAACTGGTGTTTCTAAAGAGACTGGTTCTTTTGCAATTTTTAAAACCTTTCTTACTTTTTCCAAAGGCATCGCTAATTTTTTTGCAAGTTCCTCAGGCGTTGGTTCTCTTCCAAACTCACTCATTATTTGTCTTTGAGTTCTAACAATTTTATTTATTGTCTCAATCATATGCACGGGTATTCTAATTGTTCTAGCTTGATCAGCAATTGATCTTGTTATAGCTTGTCTTATCCACCAAGTTGCATAAGTAGAAAATTTGTACCCTCTTCTATATTCGAATTTATCTACCGCTTTCATCAAGCCAATATTACCCTCTTGTATAAGATCTAAAAACTGAAGTCCTCGATTAGTATATTTTTTTGCTATAGAGATAACTAATCTTAAATTTGCCTCAACCATTTCTTTTTTTGCTATTCTTGACTCCCTTTCACCTTTTTGAATTCTGCTCACCAATTTTTTAAATTCACCAACTGAAAGACCAATTTTTTTACTAAATTCAACTAATCGGTCTCTTATCTCAATAAAATCTTTTTTATATTTTTTAAAGAAACTTTTCCAAGCTGGGTTTTCTCTAAGAAAATTCTCAAACTTTGGATTTATCTCATTTCCAATATAATATTTAAGAAATTCTTCTCTCGAAATTTTATTTTCTATAGCTAATCTCATAAGTACACCCTCTAATGAAACAATTTTTTTATTTTCTTTATAGTGAGATTGCACTAACTCTTCAACTACATGGGGTGCAAGTTGTAAGTTTTTAAAGTTGTCTACAAGTATTTCTTGGATTTTTTTGAAGTTTTTATTTTTTGAAACTGATAATTCTTTTGAATTGAGTATGCACTCCAATTTTTCAATTTGGTATTTTTGTAATTTTTGGTAATTTTTATTTAGAGAATTTAAAATATTAATTATTTTAGGCTTTATTTCCTCTTCCATCTTAGCAAGAGAAATATTAAATTCGTCATCTTCGCTAGAAGTTTTATCTTCGTCCTTTTTTACTTCCTCTTCATTCTTTGGTTTTGATTTTTTACTTGATTTTATTTGATCATCTTCATCTAATGCCTCAAAATCCTCATAAGTTGAGTCAATATCTATTATATCTCTTACTAATAGCTGCTGACTTTCAATTTGATCGCGCCACTCATTAATTTTTTTTCCAACTATTGGGCTCTGGGTTAAAGCGTTTATCATTACGTCTTTACCTGCTTCAATCCTTTTTGCGATTGCAATTTCACCTTCTCTAGAAAGAAGTTCTACTCCACCCATTTCTCTCAAATACATTCTAATAGGATCGTCGCTTTTATCAGATGTTTTTTCTTCATTGGCTGAGGTCGGCTCTTTTTTCTTAATAGACTGATAATCTGATTTTTTTTCTACTAGAGTTATTTTTTCGTCGACAAGTATAATTAGCGCTTTTTCAATATTCTCAGTATTGCTATTTCTTTTTCCAAGAGATTTTCCGAGTTCCTCGTAAGTAATAAAGCCTCTATGTTTACCTTTTTCAAGAAGTCTCTCAAACGATTTTGTAATTAGTTTTTCAGCCATAATTGAAGTAAAGAAGTATATATAATGTCTAGATTAAAAAAATCTATACTTTTTTAATCCCTATTTAGTTGACTTTTCAGCCTTAGTAGCTCTGAGTATGAGTTTTCATCTAAGTTATTCATTAACTCTTTTTCTAGAGATTCTATTTTTTTTAAGCTGCTTTGATCTTTATGATCTTGAATCAATTCATTCAAAAAATCCGATATTTCTTGATCACTTTTATTTTTTATAATCATTCTTATATTAGAATTTTCATTTATTTCTGAAATAATATTTTGATATTCGCTGTTAATTCTAGAAACAACTAATTCCTCATTACCCCCCTCAGATATAGAATTAATAATTATTCTTTTTAAATTTTCATTTTTTTCACTAACAAACTTTAAGTTTGAAAGGTCTTCCAATTTTTCTAATCCAAGATCTAAATGATTTAATATTATAAATAAAATAGAAAATTCTATTATTTGAATTTTGGATAGATCTTTTCTTTTATGATGTAAAATCCTTGTTTCTTTAAGAATTCTATAATCCTTTTTCTTTTTAAAAGGATTAAAACTATAGTTTTGTCTAGAGGTTTGTATTGGAGTAAGTTTTTTAATTTTTTCAAGATAATTTTCTAAAACATATTTTTTTATAGTCTCATCTTTAATCGAAAAACATAATTTTTTTATTTCTTTTTCAAATTTTGAAATTTCAAAAGGGTTATTTTGATCAATTTTACTTAGTTGGTAATTCCATATGAAATTTTGAATTGTTTCTCTCTCTTTCAGCAAAGCTAAAAGACCATTTTTACCGTTTTGTTTTATATAATCGTCAGGATCTTGACCATCTGGCATTATTGAAAAGTTAATTCTGCTTTTCTCATTAATTAAACAAAATAATCTCTCAGCAATCCTTATGGCGGCTTTTTGACCGCTTTCGTCTCCATCTAAACAAATAATTGGGTTATGAAAAAACTTCCAAATTAAAGAAATTTGTTTTTCTGTAAGGGCAGTTCCAGAATTAGCAATCACATTTTTAATTCCAGAGGCGTAAACACTTACAACATCCATGTAGCCCTCAACTATTAATACCTCATCAGTCTCTGACCTTAGATCTTTTGCCTTTTCAAGATTAAAAATAATACTTCCTTTTTTATAAAACTCAGTTTCTGGAGAGTTAATATATTTTGCTAATTTACTATCTCGAATTATTCTTCCACCAAAGGCAATAGTATCTCCTGAAATGTTATTTACCGGAAAAATAATTCTGGAGTTAAAGCGATCAACATATTTTTTTGTTTTATCACTTTTGTAGTAAAGTCCTGTGGAATTAATTTCGTCTTCAGAATATTTTTTCAATAGTTCTTCAAAGAAGTTGTTTTTCCAAGGCACATATCCTAATTTAA
>CACHFP010000003.1 GCA_902579115.1 uncultured Pelagibacteraceae bacterium
ATAAAGATTTAGCTAAAAAATTAGTTATAGAAGCAATGAATAAATTCTATATTAAAGGCAAAAATATTTTCCAAAAAAGCCCTATAAATAATAATGATGTTTTTTTTAAACCAATCGATATTGGAGATAATACAATTCCTAATGGAAATGCGATCATGCTTATAAATTTAATCAGATTAGGAATGATGGATGAAGCAAAAAAATTATGCAACAGTTTGAATGGTTATTTAAATGTATACAAAAACCATATGTTAACATCTTTAAGAGCTATTGATTTTTTTAATAATGTTGAAAAAGGAAAAAACTGTAATGAGCAAGGCTGTGGTCTAGATGACCAAAAAAATTAATTGGATAACTTGGTTAATTTTGTAAAAATCAGGTTTTATCAAACTTAACCTTTGTAAACGTTGTAGTTGCCGTAATTCTGTCGATTTTCTTTATAATTATTCAGATGTTTTTATCAAGGCACTTGAAAAAAAGAACTTCAAGAAGTAAATTTAATAATTAATGAAGGAGAGCTTGTTATGGGTATTCACTATGATTATAAGTCAACACGTGGTGATAAAGCTATGAAAAAAGAAGCTAAAAGAAAAGCACGTATAGAGCAGAGAAGAGCTAAAAGATCAAGCGCTAATCCTAAAGAGTCAGACCAAGAACCAATGCATGATATTAACAAGCCCATCACTCTTGAGGATTTAACAAATCCAGACAAAAATTAAAAAAATAATGAAATCTTTTGAAAAAAAAGATTTATTATTCAAAAAACGCGAGGCTGCATTAAAAAAAAATTTAAAAAAAAGAAAAAAAAACAAATTATTAACTAAAAATAAAAATGTCAGTACTCTCAGATAAATGGATAAAAAAAACAGTAAAAACTAAAGGTATGATTAAACCTTTTGTAAACAAACAGGTAAGAAAAGGTAAAATTTCCTTTGGACTATCTTCATACGGCTACGATGCGAGAGTTTCAAATGAATTTAAAATATTTACTAATGTAAATTCAGGGATAGTAGATCCTAAAGTTTTTAAAAAAGAGAGTTTTGTTACTAAAAAAGGAAAAGAGTGTATTATTCCACCAAATTCTTTCGCTTTAGCTAGAACGATTGAATATTTTAAAATTCCAGACAATGTTTTGGTTATTTGTTTAGGCAAATCAACATATGCAAGATGTGGGATTATTGTAAATGTCACACCATTAGAACCTGGGTGGGAAGGACATGTAACTCTCGAATTTTCAAACACCACCCCACTGCCAGCTAAGATTTATGCAAATGAGGGAGTTGCGCAATTTGTATTTATAAGGGGTAACGAGAAACCCGAAATTACTTACGCTAAAAGAAAAGGTAAATACATGAAACAAAAGGGCGTAACTCTTCCAAAGGTATAAAATTTCTTTAATGCAAAAATTATTAATTAAAGGAAAAAAAGAACTTTCTGGAGTAATTTCTATATCAGGTTCTAAAAATGCTACACTCCCAATTTTAGCTGGATCTCTATTAGCCAAGAAAGCAAAACTATCAAATGTTCCACTTGTGAAAGATATTTATACAATGATGGATCTATTAAAATTTATAGGATTAAAAATTAAAATTAATAAAAAGCAGAAAATTATTGAGCTTAAAAATTTAAGAAAAAAAATTAACACATCTGCACCTTATAAATTAGTAAAAACTATGAGGGCAGGAGTACTAGTGTTAGGACCACTATTAACAAAATATAAAAAGGCCAAGGTATCTTTGCCAGGAGGTTGTGCAATTGGATCAAGACCAGTTGATCTGCATCTGTTAGCATTGAAAAAATTGGGAGCAAAAATTAAAATTAAAGATGGATATATAATTGCTGAGGCAAAAAAAGGATTAAAAGGTGCAAAAATAAAATTTCCTTCAATCTCAGTCGGAGCAACAGAAAATGCTTTATTAGCTGCATACGGCGCAGAAGGAAAGACTATATTATCGAATTGTGCGATCGAACCAGAGATAATCGACTTGATTTTATTCCTCAAAAAATTGGGCTGTAAAATTATAGTATCAGGAAGAAAAATTACAGTTTATGGTAAATCTTTAAACAAGAAAAATATAAGTCATAGAATTATTTTTGACAGGATCGAAGCAGGTACTTATCTGATTGCAGGCGCACTAATTGGAAAAAAAATCACCATTAAAAAGATTAAATCAAAAACTTTAATGTCAGAAATTAAAATTTTAAAAAAGATGGGAATTAAAATTTTACAATCAAAAGACTCAATTTCAATTTCTAAATCTAAAAATCTTAAAAAATACAATATTAATACAAAGCCGTACCCAGGTTTTCCTACAGACTTACAAGCACAATTGATGGTTTTAATGACTCAAGCTTCAGGTGTGTCAAAAATTAGAGAAAATATATTTGAAAATAGATTTATGCATATACCAGAATTAAAAAGAATGGGGGCAAAAATTGAAATTAAAAATAAAACTGCTTATATTTACGGCCCTACAAAGTTGACTGGAGCTGAAGTGATGGCAACTGATTTAAGAGCCTCGGTTAGTTTAGTTTTAGCTGGATTAATCGCAGAGAACAGAACTATAATTAATAGAATATACCATTTGGACAGAGGATACGAGAGTATAGAAGATAAATTAAAAAAATGTAAAGCAGAGATAAAAAGAAAGTAAATGAGCTCAAAAAACTTAAAATTAATTGCAAAAACTGATGAGGACCTAAAAGTTGTATCTGCTCATTTACAAGATTCTATAGCTAATGTTTCTGATATTGCAAATTTGGAGAAGAATAAAATTTTTTTAATGCAATTAAATAGGTTTATGTGGGAAGATATAGAAAAAGGGGTATTTAGAAAAAATAAAAGGATTAGGACAATTTTGAAATTTGAAAATGTTATTAAAGTACATTCAAAAAACATCAATCAATCGAAAAAAGGTAAATTTTTGGATTTTCTAACTATTGAAACTAATCAAATGCCTGATAATAACTATGAAATGAAAATTGTTTTTGCAGGCGATTCTATAATCAAAGTTCTATCCGAAGTGATTGAAGTTACTTTAGATGATCAAGGTGAACCATGGGATACTAAGAATATACCAAAACATAAGGTAATTTAATGTTGAAATTATATAATTCAAATCAAAGAAACTTTTTGAAGAAATTAGAAATCATCTTGAACGAGAGAAAACTCAAACAGCGAAATCAATCAGCATTAGTTAGAAAGATTTTAGACACAGTTCAAAAACAAGGAGATAAAGCTGTAATAAAATATGAAAAGAAATTTTCAAAAATTAAATTTAAAACAAATAATCTTAAATTTTCCAAAAAAGAATTAATAAGAATATCTAAAAGTGTAGATAGGGAGTTAAAAAAATCAATTGATTTAGCTTATAAACGAATCAAAATTTTTCATTCAAAACAAAAATTTGTATCCTATAAGTACAAAGATAAGTATCAAAACGAGCTTGCTTATAAATATTCTCCAATAGAAAGAGTAGGTGTATATGTCCCTGGAGGTACTGCAAGTTATCCCAGTACAGTATTAATGAATTGTATTCCCGCTTTAGTAGCAGGTGTAAAAAATATATATCTTACAACACCAGCGCTTGGGTCATCAATCAATCCTGCTATAATATATGCTGCGCAAAAATGTGGAGTGAAAGAAATTTATAAAACAGGTGGTGCACACTCTATAGCCGCTTTAACTTACGGAACAAAAACTTTTAAGAAGGTAGATAAAATTGTAGGCCCAGGTAATGCTTTTGTTGCATCAGCAAAAAAAGAAGTTTTTGGCGACGTTGGCATCGACATGGTAGCCGGTCCTTCCGAGGTAAGTATTTTAGCGGATAAGTATTCTAATCCTGAGTGGATAGCCTCTGACTTAATTGCTCAAGCGGAGCACGATGTTTTTGCGCAATCTATTCTAATTTCTAATAGTAAAGAAATAATTAAATTGGTAAATTCAAGCTTAAAATCGCAACTTTTAAATCTTCCAAAAAAAAATATAGCCTCAAAAAGTTTGCAAAATTTTGGCTTGGCAATATATGCTAACTCAATAAATAAAATTTTAAAAATTATTAATACAGTTGCTCCAGAGCACTTAGAAGTTAATTTTAAAAATTCCAAGGATATTCTTTCAGGTATCAAAAATGCCGGATCAATTTTTATTGGTAAATTTTCCCCTGAGGCAATGGGCGATTACTTAGCAGGCCCAAATCATGTTTTACCTACCTCGGGAGCAGCAAAATTCTCCTCAGGTTTATCTGTAAATGATTTTTTAAAGAGACACTCATTAATAAAAATAACAAAAACAGGTATTGAAAGATTAGGCCCATTGGTTATAAATTTATCACAACATGAAAATTTAGAAGGTCATGCAAGATCAGTCAAAATTAGAATTAAAAAGGATGGTTAGTTGGCAAAACAAGAAACTTTAGAATTTAAAGGCAAGGTTACAGAATTATTACCTAATGCTATGTTTAGAGTAAAGCTTGAAAATAATCATGAAATTTTAGCTCATACTGCTGGCAAACTGAGAAAAAATCGAATTCGAGTTCTAGCTGGAGATAATGTCATGGTTGAAATGACGCCTTATGATTTAACTAAAGGAAGAATAACTTTTAGGTTTTAATAATTTCAATTAAGCCTGCGTTATAAGGAAAATTGAACTTACAAATGCTAATACAAATATACAATTTCTAAGTTGAGCCGCATTTATTCTGTTAGATAAAATATTTCCAATTATTATACCTACTAATAATGATACTATATAATTTAAATTTAGATCATCTAAAAAATTAAAATTAAATATTAATAAAATAGAGAGATAATGGAACAATGCTAGAAAGAAGTAGAAAAATATAATTTGATATCTTATAAAGTTTACATTTTTACTATGAGTACTCACGATTAATATTGATAAAAGGGATCCTCCTGAATTAGTGACTCCATGGATAATTCCAGTTAAAAAAATTAAAACCTTTTTAAAAGCATCAGAAATCTGAATTTTTTTTTTTTTATTAATAAAAGATATGGCTAAAAAACTCCATATAACAAAAGCTACTAATAAGTTGAAGTTTAAAACATTATTAAATATCTTTAAGACAATTAAACCTATAAAAATTCCAGGGAGACAAATTAAAAAAAAATAATTTCTCATTTTAAAATCAATGTCAACTCTTTTAAATTTTTTTTTAAGATAAATAACATTTGTAACACTATTAATAATAGATAAAGGAAGTAAAATTGTCATCACTTCAATCATTTCAAAACCAAACAATAATAGTACTGGTGTACCTAAAACCAATATACCAATACCAACAATGGTTTGGAAAATAGATAAAATTATTATTAATATTGACGTATAACTCGCTAAATCAAAAATTATACTCATGATTGCAGATTATAATATAGAATTACACTAAAATTCATTTTGAAAACATATTATTATGTTTTAAGTATATTTTATCAAATGAAAAATAAAAAATTAATCTTTTTTCCAAGCACATTAAGCTGGAAAAATACAAAAATAAATTATACGCAAAATAGATGAAAAAAAAAATCTTTTGTACACTTGGCCCCTCCACATTAAATTCAAAATTTCTTAAGTTTGCCAATAAAAAAATTAATTTACTAAGATTGAACATGTCTCACGTGAATGTTAATAAATTAGATAAATTAATAAAAAGAATTAAAAGAGACACCAAAGTCCCTATTTGTATTGACACAGAGGGCGCCCAAATAAGAACAAAAGTGAAAAATTTCAAAAAAATTATATATGGGCAAAAATTTTATATATATAAAAACAAAGGTAATTTCAAAATTTACCCTAATGAAGTTTTTTCAAAGTTAAAAATAGGTGATAAAATCTTTATTGGTTTTGACAATCTCTCAGGAAAAATAATAAAACTTGAAAACCATAAGATAACATTAAAATGTTTAACATCTGGCTTGCTTGAGACAAATAAAGGAATGCATATACAAAATAGAAAAATCAAAATAAACTTTCTGACTGAAAAAGATTTAAAGGCTATTGAAATTGCAAAAAAGAATAAAATTTCAAACTTCGCTTTATCATTTACCAATAATTGTCAAGATATTAAGAAATTTAAAGAATTGCTACCTGGCAAAAAAAAATATTTTAAAATTGAAACAAAAGAAGCTTTAAGAAACTTTAAAGAAATGACAAAAATCGCAAATTTTTTTTTAATTGATAGAGGAGATCTTTCAAGAGAAATTGAAATTTCAAAAATCCCAATTGCACAGAGGTTTATTTTTAGTCAAAAAAATAAAAAAAATCATATAGCTATCGCCACTAATTTTTTAGAAAGTATGATTAAAAATCCAACACCGACTAGAGCAGAGGCTAATGATATTTATAATTCCTTAGAAATGGGTGCTTCAGCTCTTGTTTTAGCAGCTGAGACTGCAATCGGAAAATATCCAATAGAATGTGTGAATTTTTTATTGTCCGTCATAAAAAATTTTAAAACAAAAAAAGCATCAAAAATATGAAAAAGAAAATTTTAATTATGGGATTGCCTGGTTCAGGTAAAACCCATTTAGCGAAGAAGATTTCAAATATTTTAAAAGCCGATTGGTTAAATGCTGATAAAATTCGGAGTCAACACAACGATTGGGATTTCAGCACAAACGGGATTATAAGACAAGTACACCGAATGAAAAATTTGGCAGATAGATCTAAAAAAAAATTTGTAGTAGCTGATTTCATTTGCCCTTTAAAGAAACAGTTTGAGATTTTTAAACCAAACATAATAATTTGGATGGATACAATTAAAAAAAGTAGGTATCCAAGAATAAATAAGATATTCAAAAAACCTAAAAAATTTCATCTTAGAGTAACTACAAAAAATGCGTCGCTATGGATATATGCGGCTCTTGATAAAATTTTAGACTACAAATGGAAAGAGAATTCACCGACAGTTCAAATGCTCGGTAGATTTCAGCCATGGCACCAAGGTCATCGGTTATTGTTTGAAAAAGCACTTTTAAAAACTGGTCAAGTAAATATCCAAGTAAAAAATGTATGGAAGATAGGTGATAATCCATATGGTTTTCTACAAGTAAAAAAAAAAATTGAGGATGATTTACATTATTTTAAAAAAAGAATTAAAGTAAGCAGTTTACCTAATATCACGGAAGTAGTGTATGGAAGAAAAGTTGGATATAAAATCACTCAAGTAAATTTACCAAAAAAAATACAGAAGATTTCAGGTACAAAATTAAGAAAAAAATTAAGAAAATTAGGAAAGTTATAATTTTACTTAAAAAATGATGCCTCTATCAATTTTAATATTTTTATTTCCTTCATTAAGTGTAGAAAGTAAAGACTAATTATTGTAAAAACGTGATATTTATTGGCCTTGTAGCTCAGTAGTAGAGCAGTACCCTGAAAAGGTATGTGTCGTAAGTGCGATTCTTACCAAGGCCACCACAAAGTAATTTAAACACATCGATATTTACTCTCTTATTTGCTAAATATTTACAATGAATGAAAAAATCGGACTTTGCTGGCTTAGAGATGATTTTAGAATTAAAAAAAATTTTGCATTATCTGAAGCTACAAAAAATCATAAACGGGTTGTTGCTTTTTATCTTTTTAAAAGTAATCAATATAAAAAACAAGAGGCACAACAATGGTGGATCTCAAAATCGCTGCAAGATTTTACTACACAATTAAACAATCTAAATATAAAACTTGAAATAATTAAAACTGAGTCATACAAACATTTTTTTGAAAAACTGATATTAAAAAAAAACTTTTCAATTTATTGGAACAAAGTTTATGAGCCTAATTATCTTAAATTTGACATTTATCTTTCAAAAATTTTTGAAAAAAAAAATATACATAATAAAATTTTTAAGGGAAATATTTTAAATGAAGTTTGGGAAATTAAAAAAGAGGACGGTACCCCCTTTAAAGTATTCACACCATTTTGGCGAAGAGCAGAAAAGTATTATTTAGAAAAAATCCCCTCATCAGATAAAAAGATTATAAAATGTAAAAAAAAAATTTCCTTTTTTAAAAATAGTTTAAATTACAACGATATACTTCCAAATAAAAGTTGGGTTAATAAATTCAAAGAGAACTGGCATCCAAGCGAAGAAAACGCTTTAAAAGAATTAAAAAAATTTATTGAAAATAGTATAGAGAATTATTCTGAACAAAGAAATTATCCATATATCTTGGGGACTTCAAAATTATCTCCATTCATTAAACATGGCCAAATACATGTAGAAACTATTTGGGAGGAATGTGTAAAAAAAAAAGACAAAAAAATTTCAAAATTTTTGGCAGAAATTGGGTGGAGAGAATTTAACCATTCTTTAATAAACAATTTTCCATATATGCTAAAAGGCAATTACTCAAAAAAGTTTGATAAATTCCCTTGGGAAAAAAATTTAAAACTTTTATCATTTTGGAAAAAAGGTTTAACAGGCTATCCAATTGTAGACGCTGGTATGAGAGAATTATATAAAACTGGCTGGATGCACAATAGAGTTAGAATGATAGTAGGTTCATTTCTGGTAAAACACCTTCTTATTGATTGGAGAGAGGGAGAAAAACATTTTAGAAATTGTTTATTAGATTTTAACGAGGCAAATAATGTTTCTGGATGGCAATGGGTAGCTGGGTGCGGAGCAGATGCTGCACCTTACTTTAGAATATTTAACCCAATTTTACAGGGAGAAAAATTTGATAAAGAGGGAAAATATGTAAGAAAATGGGTTCCAGAATTAAAGAATATTCCAAATAAATTTATTCATAAACCGTGGGAATTTAAAAATGAAAAGGTTTTTAATTTAGAGAGAGATTATATTTCACCAATAGTAAATCATGAAAAAGCAAGAGTTAAAGCTCTTAATGCGTTTAAAAAAATCTAATTTAGATATTTCCGTGGCAATGTTTAAATTTTTTACCTGAACCACAAGGACATTTTTCATTTCTACCAACTTTCTTCAAATCCTGTGATATATTTTTAAAAGTTTTTTCCTCTTTTTTACTTTCATCAGACATAATAACATTTAAATTTAATAGTAACTTTACAACATCACTTTTAATTTTTGCAAGTAAACCTTCAAATAGAACAAAGGCCTCTTTTTTAAATTCTGATAATGGATCCTTTTGGCCATATTGTCTAAGACCTATTACTTGTCTTAATTGTTCTAAATATTGAAGGTGTGACCTCCAAGAAAAATCTATTATTTGAAGAAATATTTTTTTTTCTAAAATGCTATTTTGGTCATCCCCAAGCATCGCCACCCTTGACCTTCTTTTTTTTGAAAATATATCTTTTAAAAATTTATTGAAATCAGAATTATCTCTAGCAACTATTTTTGCTAATTCGTCATCATTGATAGAATTTCCAATTAAACTCTTTATTTGAGTTAAATATTTTGCATCGTTTGATTTTTGGTAGTCATTTTTAAAACTTTCAAGGCGTTTAAGTTCTTCATTGAAAAAATCTTTTATAATTTCACTAATATTACTATCTTTCAAAACTTTTAGTCTTTGTGAAAATATAACTTGTCTTTGATCATTCATTACGTCGTCAAATTTTATTAATGTTTTTCTAATATCAAAGTTTCTAGTTTCAACTTTTTTTTGAGCTCTTTCCATTGCTTTATTTATCCAAGGGTGGTCAATAGACTCATTTTCTTTTAATCCCAATTTTTTTAACATTCCATCAATAGAGTCTCCACCAAATATCCTCATTAATTCGTCTTGCAGACTTATGAAAAAAATTGTACTTCCAGGATCTCCTTGTCTCCCTGATCTTCCTCTTAATTGATTATCAATTCTTCGACTTTCATGTCTCTCTGTTCCTATTATTAACAATCCACCAAGTTTTTTAACCTCCTCCTCATTTTTTTTAAATTCTATAATGTCATTTTTTTCTCCATTTTCTTCAAAATCTTTATTTCCACCTAATTTAATATCTGTTCCTCTTCCAGCCATATTTGTAGCTATTGTCACAGCACCAATTTTTCCAGCCTCCGCAATTATATTTGCCTCTTTTTCATGCTGCTTTGCATTAAGAACATTATGTTTGATTTTTTTTATTCTTAGTAACTCTGAGATCTTTTCAGATTTCTCTATACTAGTAGTACCCACCAAAATAGGTTGACCTTTTAAATTACAATCTAAAATTTTTTTTGTAATTGCGGAGTATTTTTCTTTTTCGGTCCTATAAATTTGGTCATTAAAATCTTCTCTAAGCATTTTCTTATTAGTTGGAATTGAAACTACATTTAACTTATAAATGTCAAAAAATTCTTCTGACTCAGTCATTGCAGTACCAGTCATCCCGGATAATTTTTGATATAATCTAAAGTAATTTTGATAAGTAATTGATGCCAGAGTTTGATTTTCCTCCTCGATTTTTACATTTTCTTTTGCTTCTATAGCTTGATGAAGCCCATCAGAAAATCTCCTGCCACTTAGCACACGACCAGTAAATTCATCAATAATTTGTACTTTTCCATCTCTTACAATATAGTCAGTATCTTTACCAAATAAAAAATTTGCCTTTAATGCTTGATTTATATGATGAACTAAATCTAAATTAGCTGGATCGTAAAAATTATTGTTTTTTAATAATTTTTTTTGTAAAGCTAATTTTTCTATTTTATCTATTCCATTATCTGTAAGTATTGCATTTTTATTTTGCTCATCCATTTCATAATCTTTTTTTTGTAAATGCTTAACAAATTCATTTGAAACAGAGTAAAGTGTTGTTTTATCTTCTACCTTTCCTGAGATGATTAAAGGTGTTCTAGACTCATCTATTAAAATACTATCAACTTCATCAACAATACAATAATTATGTTGACGTTGAACCATTTCGTCTAATTCATATTTCATATTATCTCTTAAGTAATCGAAACCTAGTTCATTATTAGTTGCGTATGTAATATCTCTCAAATAATTTTTTTTTCTTTCTAAATCATCTAAATTATTTGTAATACAACCAGTCGATACCCCTAAATAATTAAATACTTTTCCCATCCATTCAGAGTCTCTTTTAGCAAGATAATCATTTACTGTTACGATGTGGACTCCTTTTCCTGTCAGAGAATTTAGATAAGCTGGTAGAGTTGAAACTAAAGTTTTTCCTTCACCAGTTTTCATTTCAGCTATTTTACCCGCATGTAATATTAAGCCCCCAGCTAGTTGGACATCATAATGCCTCTCTCCAAGAGTTCTCTTAGCTGCTTCTCTAACCAGGGCAAATGCCTCAGGTATAATTTGGTCTATTGTTAAAGAACCATTTTGGACATTTTTTTTAAAACTGTTTGTTTTTTCTATAAAATCAGTTTCTCTTAAAGTACTAACCTTTGTTTCTTGATCATTTATAGCTAAAATAAGATTCTGTAACTTATCTAATTCTTGTTGATTAGAGCTTTTAAATATTTTACTAAAAGTCCTTGTAAATAAATTCATTATACATCTATATATGTATTTATAATTTATATTAAATAGCAATAATGACAATAAACATAAAAAATTTTCTGAGAGATAAATCAAAATTATCTAAAATGGGTGAGTTTCAGAATTTAAAGCAAATAGATGGCTTAGAGATGGCCTCAATTTCTGCTGACTTATACGGAGATGGTAGAGACGACTTAGCTTTATTTTACTTTAGTAAAGGAGCTAATTATGCAACTTTGACCACTTCAAACAGTATTACATCAGAATTTATTCCATGGAATAATAATTCTCATAAAAAAATTATTAAAGGGCTAATGGTTAATACAAAAAATGCAAATACATTTACAGGTAAACAAGGCAAGGAAAGTATTGATGTAATTGCAAAAAACCTTTCTAGGATTTTAACTATAAAAGAGTCAAAATCAAAAAAAGGAACGTCAGAAACAGTTAAAATAAAAGACTTAATTTTCGCATCGACTGGAGTAATTGGAGAAGAATTTCCAGCCGAAAAAATCAAGGAGCGATTACCTCAATTAGTTGAGAAATTAAGAAAAGAGCAAAATAAAATGTATTGGCTTAAAATAGCTTCCGCTATCATGACTACAGATACAAAACCTAAAGTGGCTTACGAAGAAGTAATATTTGGAGATGAGCTTATTAGGATTTGCGGAATAGCAAAAGGATCAGGAATGATTGCACCTAATCTCGCAACAATGCTATCTTTTATTTTTACAAATGCAGATATAAATTCAAATTTACTCAAAACACTTTTAAAAAGAGCTGTTGCTAACTCATTTAACGCAATTACTGTAGATGGCGATCAGTCTACTAATGATATGATTTCACTTTTTTCAACAAGAACGTTAAAAGTAGGGCAAAACTTATCTTTAAATGATAAAGTCTTGCAAAAATTTGAATTAGCATTGAAAAAATTATGTTTAAATCTAGCAAAACAAGTTGTTGTTGACGGAGAAGGAGCAAAAAAATTTTTGACAATTAATGTTATTAACGCAAAATCTTTAGGTAGTGCTAAAAATATTGCGTTCGCTATTGCTAATTCTCCATTGGTAAAAACAGCTGCAGCTGGAGAGGATCCTAACTGGGGAAGAATCGTCATGGGTATAGGAAAATCCGGAGAGTTAGTCGATCCAAAAAAACTCAAAATTAAAATTGGAAACTTTATTGTTGCTGAAAATGGAAAAATTTCAGAAAGTTATGATGAAGACAAATTAAGAGAATATATGAAGTGGGACTCAATTGAAATAGAAGTAAATTTAAAACTTGGAAATGATGCATTTAAATGTTTTACATGTGACTTTACTCATGATTATATTGATATAAATGCTGATTATAGAAACTGATGATAAAATATATTTTAAAATGTGAAAAAAATCATGAATTTGAAAGTTGGTTTTCAGACTCAAATGAATTTGAAAAACTGAAAAATAAGAAACTTTTGGAGTGTATTTATTGCTCATCAAAAAAAATTGGTAAATCTATAATGTCGCCGATGGTTTCTGGTTCAAAAAAACTAGACTTTGAGAAAAAAACTATCAGGAAAAGCTTATCTGAAGAAAAAATTAAATTACTTAAAATCAGAAAATATATTGAAAATAATTTTGAATATGTCGGAGAAAACTTTAGCAAAAAGGTAAGAGAAATTTACTATGATAAAAAAAGCAATAAAACAATCTATGGTACAACCACTCAAAAAGAGAGAGAAGAATTAGCTGAAGAAGGCATTGATTTAATTTCTGTCCCTTGGGTAGATAAAGATAATTAGTTCTTAGAGCTTGTAATAATATAGTTTACAGACAAATTTTCAGACTTATTCCATTTACCAAATAAAAGGTTGTAATGAAAGCCTTTTATATCAACAGTCGAAAAGTTTTCATCAGAAAGTTTCTTTTCCAACTCCTCTGGTTTGATAAATTTGCTCCAATCGTGAGTTCCAATTGGCAACCATCTCAAAATATATTCTGCGCCAACAATCGCTTTAATATATGACGTGATATTTCTATTTAAAGTAGCGGTGAACATCAGACCATTTTTTTTTAATAATTTATAACAAGATTTTATGTATAAATTCAAGTCATCTACATGTTCTACTACTTCAAGGTTTAATATAACATCATATTTTTCGACTTCGTCCATTTGTTCAGGAGATTTATTTAAGTATTTTATATTCAATTTACTTTTTTCAGCATGTGCACTGGCAACAAATATGTTTTTTTTAGATGCATCTATTCCTGTAACACTTGCACCTAATCGAGCCATAGGCTCACTAATTAAACCTCCACCACATCCGATATCAAGGATATCTAAACTATCAAGTAGCCCATTTTTCTTATTAAATATATTAAAATGATTTTTAATATTTTCAGTTATATATTCTATCCGTGTTGGATTGAACATGTGCAATGGTTTAAATTTGCCATTAACATCCCACCATTCATCAGCTAAATCTGAAAACTTTTGAATTTCTTCTTTATTTGTTATAGTCATATTAATAATTAATTTTAAATAAGATACACTAAAATCTTTATTTTATTATATTAAATTCTACAAATGGTTAAAAAAGTATTAAAGTTTGGCGGCACTTCTGTTGGATCTATTAAAAGAATTCAACACGTAGCAAATATTATCAAAAAAGAACATGATGAAGGAAACCAAATTATCGCAGTGGTATCAGCAATGTCTGGAAAAACTAGTGAATTAATAAATTTATCAAAACATATTTCAGATAAATTTGATAATAGAGAAATGGACGTCTTGCTATCATCTGGCGAACAAGTTACTTGCGCGTTACTAGCAGGAGCTTTAATCAATTTAAAATTAAAAGCTAAATCATGGCTAAACTGGCAAATTCCAATAATCACTGAGGGCGAGCACTCAAATGCTAGGATAATTTATATGAATGTAGAAAAAATTAATAATCACCTTAAACAAAATGGAGTTGCGATAATTCCGGGATTTCAAGGAATTTCAAAACAAGGAGATGTTACAACAATAGGAAGAGGAGGTTCGGATGCAACTGCAGTTGCTATTGCAAAAATTTTTGATACTCATTCCTGTGAAATTTATACGGATGTAGATGGAGTATACTCAACAGATCCAAACAAAATTCCTGTTGCAAAAAAAATCGATAAAATTTCATACGATGAAATGCTTGAACTGTCCTCTTTAGGAGCAAAAGTAATGCAATCTTCTGCCGTCCAAACAGCAATGATGTATAATATTCCTTTAGAGGTAAAATCTACTTTTACTGAGAGAGACGGAACTAAAATATTAAATCAAGAGAATATCGATTACACAAAAAGTGTAACTGGTGTCGCATATTCTAAAGATGATGCAAAAATAACATTGATAGGAGTGCAGGATAAACCTGGAGTGGCTGCCAATACATTTGAACCTTTAAATAAAGCTCAAATAAACGTTGATATGGTAATACAGAATGTATCTTCTGATCAAAAAACTACTGATATTACTTTTACTATTAAAAGAGATGATCTTTTAAAAACTTATGATATTTTAAAAAAAAATAAAAAGATTAATTATAAAAATATTAATCATAATGAAAAAGTTTCAAAAATATCAATCGTTGGAGCTGGTATGGTGTCTACTCCAGGTGTAACTTATAAAATGTTTAAAGCATTATCAGAGGAAAAAATTAACATATTAGCAATTTCAACATCAGAAATAAAACTGTCTGTAATTATTGACGAAGAAAAAACACTTAATGCCGTAAAAAAATTACATACAGTTTTTGAATTAGATTAAAATGGAAATAAGACCACATAGGGTTATAAATAGAAAAAAAACTAAAGAAATTAAAGTAGGTGAGGTAACCATTGGCGGCAGCTCACCTATAAGTGTTCAATCAATGACTAATACCTTAACAACCGACATACAAAAAACAATACAACAAATTAAATCTTTAACCGAAGCTGGAGCAGATATTGTAAGAGTTTCTTGTCCCGATGAGGAGTCTACTAAATCTTTAAAAAAAATTGTAAGAGCAGTAGAGGTTCCTATAGTAGCAGATATTCACTTTCACTATAAAAGAGCTATTGAAGCAGCAAAGATGGGTGCAAGTTGTCTTCGGATCAACCCAGGAAATATTGGATCAAATGAAAGAGTGAAAGAGATAATAAAAGCTGCAAAAGATTACAATTGTTCTATTAGAATTGGTATTAACGCAGGATCATTAGATAAATCTTTACTTGAAAAATATAAAGAACCTTGTCCTGAAGCATTGGTAGAAAGCGCAGAACACAATATTAAACTTTTAGAAGATAATGATTTTTTTAACTTTAAGATAAGCGTTAAATCTTCAGATATTTTTCTTACTGTAAAATCATACAAAAAATTATCAGAAATCTGCAATTATCCTTTACACTTAGGGGTTACTGAGGCCGGTGGATTATTTACAGGCAGTATTAAATCTTCTATTGGAATTGGTCAACTTTTAATGGAGGGAATAGGAGACACTATTAGAGTTTCATTATCTTCAGATCCTCTAGATGAAGTAAAAGCAGGATATGAAATTTTAAAATCATTAGGTTTAAGATCAAGAGGAGTGAATATTATTTCTTGTCCATCGTGTGCGAGGCAAGCTTTTCCCGTTATAGAAACTGTAAAAGAACTTGAAAAAAAATTGTCCCATATAAAAAAACCAATTAATTTATCTATAATCGGGTGTGTAGTTAATGGACCAGGAGAGGCCGCTCAAACAGAAATTGGTCTTACCGGAGGAGGTCAAGATAATAATTTACTCTATTTGTCAGGTATACCGCACACTAAAGTAGCTAGCGCAGAAATCATTAATCGAGTGGTAGAATTAGTTGAAAAAAAAGTAAAAGACAAATAATTAGTTCATGGTCCCATTACAGAAAGTAAAAGATATAATATTAAAGTACGATACCTTAGAAAAGGAACTTTCATCTGGAAATATAGAGTCAAAATCTTTCGCACAAAAATCTAAAGAGTATTCTAGTTTAAAGGAAATTATAAATGCAGCAAGAGAGTATTTAAATTTTGACGACGAAAAAAAAGGTCTTGAAGAAATTCTTAATGATAAATCAAATGACAATGAAATTATCAAAATGGCTGAAAAAGACTTGCTCGAAATCAGAGTAAAAAAAGAGAAATATGAAAACGATTTGAAAATTTTTCTATTACCAAAAGATAAAGATGATGACAAAAATGCTATAGTCGAGATACGTGCTGGGACAGGAGGTTTAGAAGCATCGCTATTTTGTGCTGACTTATTTAAAATGTATGAAAAGGTATGTTCTAAAAAAAAATGGCAAATAGAAATAATTAATATTTCAAAAAGTGAGGCAGGTGGATTTAAAGAGGTAATTTTTTCAGTTAATGGAAATGACATTTATTCCTATTTAAAGTATGAGTCAGGTGTACATCGTGTGCAAAGAATACCAAAAACTGAAACACAAGGCAGAGTTCATACCTCAGCAGCTACAGTTGCTGTTCTACCAGAAGCTGAGGAGGTAGATATACAAATAAAAGAATCAGATTTAAGAATTGATGTCTTTAGAGCAGGGGGTCCTGGTGGTCAATCAGTAAATACTACTGATAGTGCTGTAAGAATTACACATATACCTACTGGAGTAGTGGTAAGTCAACAAGATGAAAAATCTCAACACAAAAACAAAGCTAAAGCGTTAAAAATCTTACGATCAAGAGTTTATGAGGCAGAAAAAAGAAAAAAAGATCAGGAAAGATCTGATAATAGAAGAAATCAAATTGGATCAGGAGATAGATCAGAAAGAATTAGAACCTATAATTTTCCACAAGGAAGGGTCACGGATCATAGAATTAACCTAACATTTCATAAGCTAGACGAGTTCTTAAGTGGAGAAATACACGAAGAAATGAATGAACAATTAAGACTAAAAGAACAAAATCTAAAATTAGAAAATTTAAATTCATGAAAATTATTCAACTATTAAATTCTGGATCACAAATTTTGAGAAATAATAATATCAAAACTTATAAATTAGACACAGAACTCTTGCTCTCAAAAGTGCTTAAAAAAAAGAGAGAAGAACTTCTTGTCAACATGGATAAAAAGATTGACCATAAAAAGGTTGCTCTGTTTAATGCATTGATAAATAGAAGATTTTTTAAAGAGCCTATAGCTTATATTTTAGAGGAGAAAGAATTTTGGAGTAATGCATTTTATGTTGATAAAAATACTCTTATACCTAGGCCGGAAACAGAAATAATGGTTGAAAAACTAGTAAGCGTTTTTGAAGGAAAAGCTATAAAAATTTTAGATATCGGAACAGGAAGTGGATGCATAATAATTAGTTTAGTCAGCGAATTAAAAAGATCTAAAGGCTTAGGCATAGATATCTCAAAAAAAGCTATTAATATCGCAAAAAAGAATTCTTTAAAACATGGGTTAAGTAATAGAATAAAATTTTTAAATATGTCTTTTTCTCAAATTTTTAATAAAAAATTTGATTTAATCGTGTCTAACCCTCCTTATATTAAGAGTTGTGAAATGAAAAATCTAATTGATGATATTAAATTATATGAACCCAAAATAGCACTAGATGGAGGAAATGATGGGCTTGACCTTATTAGAAAAGTTATCTACAAAACTAAAAATATCTTAAAAATAAAAGGGATGCTCGCCTTAGAAATTGGAAACGAGCATTATAGAAAAGTTTCAAAAATATTAAAAAGAAACAATTATAAAATAGAAGATGTTATTTTTGATTATAAAAACAATATAAGATGTATTTTTTCAAAGTTAGTTAGTTAATATTTAAAATTATGAATAATAAGCGAAGAAGTTTTAGATCTAGATCTCAAAAGAGTAATTTTAGACGTAGAAATGGCACCTCTGGTTCAAATAATTTAAGCAGTATCAATTACAATAGAAATAAAAACTTTAATAGAAATGGTTCATCAAATAATATCCATAATGTTGAAAAAACTATGCAAAAATTTCAACAACTTGCTAAAGACGCTCAAAGTAGCGGTGATCCAGTCCTTATAGAAAACTACCTTCAACATGCAGATCATTATTTAAGAAGATTTAATGAGCTAAGCGAAAAAATTAAAGAGACAAGCGTTGATAAGTCTGACCAATCTTTATCATCTGAAGAAAAAAAAGAACCAGATTTTCAAAGACCTGCAAATTAAATACTACTTAAGCTCAGCTAGTCTAAGATCAATTTTTATTCTCTCTAATTCAAATTCTTTTCTTGCTTCACCTTTAAGTATTTTGCCTGAGGGTAATTTTAGTTTTTGAGAATTTACTTTTTTTCCATTTACAATTACTTCATAGTGCAAGTGGGGACCTGTGGATAGCCCAGTCGAACCCACATAACCAATTATTTGTCCTTGCTTTACTTTTTTCCCCTCTCTTATTCCTTTTGCAAAAGCTTTCATATGCGCGTAAACAGTTTCATAAGTTGAGTTATGTTTAATCTTAACACAATTACCTCCCCCACCGCACCATCTTGCTCTCGTAATTGTTCCAGTTCCAGAGGCCATAATAGGTGTGCCACTTGGAGCTGCAAAATCTGTTCCTTTGTGCATTCTATTGTAACCAAGTATTGGATGTTTTCTCATACCAAATGAAGAAGAAAGTCTCGCACCATTAATTGGAGTTTTCATTAATGATTTTGTTATACTTTTTCCTTTGATATCATAATATTCCTCATCACCTTTGAATTCAAAATTATAAAGATTTATTTCTTCTCCGTTTACAGTCATGGAAGCGTAAATTATTTTACCAGTATCTCTTACTTTATTATTATCATCTTCAAATTTTTCATAAAAAATTGCAAATTGATCTCCTTTTCTAATGTCACGTTGAAAATCTACTTCAAATCCAAAAATTCTTGCAAACTCAATGATAATATTAGGTTCTACCCCAGCCTCGACTGCTGCATTATATAAACTGCTATCTATTTTGTTATTTATAACAACCTCTTTTTTATATAATTTAAGTATATTTTCTTTCACAATAAATTCATTTTGAAATTTCCTTATTTCGATCCTGCTTGTGCTGCTTAAAGGATAAACTATATTTACTACAGTATTGGTTCCATCCTCCAATTTTTTAGAGATAATAGACAATGTCCTTCCAGAATAAATATTTGTCAGTTTTTTTTGTTTTAATTTTAAAGAAATTTCTTTAATATCTTTTTGTAAAATATTAAAATTTTTTAAAATTTTTTCAATTGAGTCATTATTTTTTATTATATAATTTCTTTCTTGATATGGGCTATTTATCTTAGAAATTAGGAAATTCGTTAAATTTGAAAATTCATTCGAATTAGTAATTTTTTGTAATGAGTCTTGATTTTCAATTTTTTTTTGAGAAATCATAGTTGTTGAAGTATAAAAAATTATAAGTATAAGAATTGCCACGAAAGTTAAAACTGCGTAATTGAAATTAAGATCTTTTAGTTTTTTTGCCTTTTCAACAACCAAAAAAAGATTGTTTTTTTTTATAAAATTATTTAATTTTTGAATTATCGTCATAGTTGTTTTTCTATAAAAATATTTCTTAATTTGCAATGCGAAGGGGCCAAAAAGCCCTATTATACCTATCTTTTAGGTATAATATACGCCTTGACTTATCGTTTAATTGTAATAAAACGGGCGCTCACCTCTACGACATTATAATTTAATAGCGCCAGAGGTGTGTAGATTTTAAGCATAAAATCTTAGCTTTTTTACATAGTAAATTTAAGAAGAGAAGTGTGGACGGCTAGGTTAATAAAGAAATTGTCGTACACGCTTTAACGAAAGATAACTTTAATTTACCTTAAAGTTATTAAAGCTAGTGTGCGCCGTTATTAAACTTGAGAGTTTGATCATGGCTCAGAACGTACGCTGGCGGCACGCCTAACACATGCAAGTCGAACGCAGTAGCAATACTGAGTGGCAGACGGGTGAGTATAATGTGGGAATCTGCCTTTTGGTTTGGAATAACACGGGGAAACTTGTGCTAATACCGAATAAGCCCTTACGGGGAAAGTTTTAACGCCGAAAGATGAGCCCGCACTTGATTAGCTAGTTGGTAAGGTAAAAGCTTACCAAGGCAACGATCAATAGCTGTTCTTAGAGGAAGACCAGCCACATTGGGACTGAGACACGGCCCAGACTCCTACGGGAGGCAGCAGTGGGGAATCTTGCACAATGGGGGAAACCCTGATGCAGCGATGCCGCGTGAGTGAAGAAGGCCTTTGGGTTGTAAAACTCTTTCGTCGGGGAAGAAAATGACTGTACCCGAATAAGAAGGTCCGGCTAACTTCGTGCCAGCAGCCGCGGTAATACGAAGGGACCTAGCGTAGTTCGGAATTACTGGGCTTAAAGAGCTCGTAGGTGGTTAAAAAAGTTGATGGTGAAATCCCAAGGCTTAACCTTGGAACTGCCATCAAAACTTTTTAGCTAGAGTGTGATAGAGGTAAGTGGAATTTCTAGTGTAGAGGTGAAATTCGTAGATATTAGAAAGAACACCAAATGCGAAGGCAACTTACTGGGTCACTACTGACACTGAGGAGCGAAAGCATGGGTAGCGAAGAGGATTAGATACCCTCGTAGTCCATGCCGTAAACGATGAGTGCTAGACGTTGGAAATATATTTTTCAGTGTCGCAGCGAAAGCATTAAGCACTCCGCCTGGGGAGTACGACCGCAAGGTTAAAACTCAAATGAATTGACGGGGACCCGCACAAGCAGTGGAGCATGTGGTTTAATTCGAAGATACGCGCAGAACCTTACCAACGCTTGACATGTTCGTCGCGAGACTAAGAGATTAGTTTCTTCAGTTCGGCTGGACGAAACACAGGTGCTGCATGGCTGTCGTCAGCTCGTGTCGTGAGATGTTGGGTTAAGTCCCGCAACGAGCGCAACCCCTACTTTTAGTTGCCACCATTTAGTTGGGCACTTTAAAAGAACTGCCAGTGATAAGCTGGAGGAAGGTGGGGATGACGTCAAGTCCTCATGGCCCTTATGTGTTGGGCTACACACGTGCTACAATGGCACTTACAATGGGAAGCAAAGAGGTGACTCATAGCTAATCCCAAAAATGTGTCTCAGTTCGGATTGTACTCTGTAACTCGAGTGCATGAAGCTGGAATTGCTAGTAATCGCGGATCAGCGCGCCGCGGTGAATACGTTCCCGGGTCTTGTACACACCGCCCGTCACACCATGGAAGTTGGTTACACCTTAAGGCAAAGCTTATACCTTTGACTACGGTACGATCAGCAACTGGGGTGAAGTCGTAACAAGGTAGCCGTAGGGGAACCTGCGGCTGGATTACCTCCTTTCTAAGGAAGACCAAAATATTTCTTTTGGTCTTAAAAAATAAAGTTAATGTGGCCGTCCTCATTTCTCTTCTTTAAAATCAAAGTGTCTCATAAATGCTTAGGGGCCGGTAGCTCAGGTGGTTAGAGCGCACCCCTGATAAGGGTGAGGTCGGACGTTCGAGTCGTCCTCGGCCCACCATTTTTCACGGGGGATTAGCTCAGCTGGGAGAGCGCCTGATTTGCATTCAGGAGGTCAGCGGTTCGATCCCGCTATCCTCCACCATAGATACTTTGTAGCTTTTTAAAATTGTAAATAATGAATATCAATTTTGATTGTTCAACTAAAAGAACAATCAAACAATATCTATATCCGATTGTTCGAATAGAAGAACAATCAAAAATATTCGAATAGATGAATATTTTATAAAAATTTAATTTATACAGAAAATTATTTTCTGTGCATAAATCAAGCGTTTAAGGGCGTATGGCGGATGCCTAGGCACTGAAAGGCGATGAAGGACGTGGTATACTGCGATAAGTTTCGGGGAGCTGTATGCAGGCTTTGATCCGAAAATTTCCGAATGGGACAACCCACCACTTTATGTGGTACTTCAAACTGAATTCATAGGTTTGTAGAGCTAACCCGGAGAACTGAAACATCTAAGTAACCGGAGGAAAAGAAATCAATTGAGATTCCGTTAGTAGTGGCGAGCGAAAGCGGAATAGGCCAGTAACAATTTTGAGATAATCTAAATAGTTTGGAAAAACTAACCACAGAGGGTGATAGTCCCGTAGGAGTAAAGCTTAATGTTGTTCTTGAGTAGAGCGGGACACGTGAAATCTTGTTTGAATATAGGGGGACCACCCTCTAAGCCTAAATACTCTTCAGTGACCGATAGTGAACAAGTACCGTGAGGGAAAGGTGAAAAGAACCCCTATTAGGGGAGTGAAATAGAATCTGAAACCGTATGCCTACAAACAGTCGAAGCTCTTTTTAGAGTGACGGCGTACCTTTTGTATAATGGGTCAGTGACTTAATTTATCCAGCAAGCTTAAGCCGATAGGTGTAGGCGCAGCGAAAGCGAGTCTTAAATGGGCGTTAGTTGTATGAATTAGACCCGAAAACGAATGAGCTTACCATGAGCAGGTTGAAAGCAGGGTAACACTTGCCGGAGGACCGAACCAGTTGACGTTGAAAAGTCTTTGGATGACTTGTGGTAAGGGGTGAAAGGCCAACCAAATTCGTAGATAGCTGGTTTTCCGCGAAAACTATTTAGGTAGTGCGTTGAGTAAATTGATGTTTGGAGGTAGAGCACTAAAGGGGCTAGGGGAGAGAAATCTTTACCAACCCTCATAAAACTCCGAATGCCAAACATTTTACCTCAGCAGACAGACTGTGGGTGCTAAGGTCCATGGTCGAGAGGGAAAAAGCCCAGATCACCAGATAAGGTCCCTAAATCATGATTAAGTGTGAAAGGATGTGGAGATTCCTAAACAGCCGGGAGGTTGGCTTAGAAGCAGCCATCCTTTAAAGATAGCGTAACAGCTCACCGGTCTAATAGAGTTTCTGCGCCAAAGATGTAACGGGGCTCAAATCATGTACCGAATCTGTGGATTTATAATTTCTTTGGAAATTATATCTGGTAGCGGAACGTTCTGTAAGCCTGTAAAGGGATACCTGTGAAGGATCCTGGAGGTATCAGAAGTGCGAATGCTGACATAAGTAACGATTAACAGAGTGAAAAACTCTGTCGCCGAAAATCCAAGGGTTCCTGCGCAAGGTTAATCCGCGCAGGGTTAGTCGGTCCCTAAGACGAGGGCGAGAGCCGTAGTCGATGGAAACAAGGTTAATATTCCTTGACCGGATGGAAGTGACGGATTTTGTAAGTTGTTAACTCTTAATGGATTGAGTTAGCCACGAAAAAGTCCCAGGAAATAGCTCCATCATTAGACCGTACCCGAAACCGACACAGGTGGATTATTAGAGTATAATTAGGCGCTTGAGAGAATGATGTTGAAGGAACTCGGCAAAATGCCTCCGTAACTTCGGAAGAAGGAGGACCCATTTTTAGGCAACTTTAAATGGGTGGCACAAGCCAGGGAGATGCGACTGTTTATCAAAAACACAGGGCTCTGCTAACACGTAAGTGGATGTATAGGGTCTGACGCCTGCCCGGTGCTGGAAGGTTAATGCGATTAGTGCAAGCTAATTTCTGAAGCCCCAGTGAACGGCGGCCGTAACTATAACGGTCCTAAGGTAGCGAAATTCCTTGTCGGGTAAGTTCCGACCTGCATGAATGGCGTAACGATATCTCCGCTGTCTCCAACATCAACTCAGTGAAATTGAATTCTCCGTGAAGATGCGGAGTTCCCGTGGTTAGACGGAAAGACCCCGTGCACCTTTACTACAACTTTATATTGGTGTTAGGAATGATATGTTTAGCATAGGAGGGAGACTTTGAAGTTTTGGCGTCAGCTAAAATGGAGTTGCCAGTGAAATACCTCTCTTATTATTCTTGACATCTAACTGCTTGCCGTAATCCGGCAGCAAGACATTGTATGGTGGGTAGTTTGACTGGGGCGGTCGCCTCCCAAAGAGTAACGGAGGCGTGCGAAGGTAGGCTCAGAACGGTCAGAAATCGTTCGTAGAGTGCAATGGCATAAGCCTGCCTGACTGCGAGACTGACAAGTCGAGCAGAGTCGAAAGACGGTCATAGTGATCCGGTGGTTCTGAGTGGAAGGGCCATCGCTCAACGGATAAAAGGTACGCCGGGGATAACAGGCTGATACCCTCCAAGAGTCCATATCGACGAGGGTGTTTGGCACCTCGATGTCGGCTCATCACATCCTGGGGCTGGAGCAGGTCCCAAGGGTTTGGCTGTTCGCCAATTAAAGTGGTACGTGAGCTGGGTTCAGAACGTCGTGAGACAGTTCGGTCCCTATCTGCCATGGGTGTAGAAGAATTGAGAGGATTTGTCCCTAGTACGAGAGGACCGGGATGAACATACCACTGGTGGACCGGTTGTAGCGCCAGCTGCAGTGCCGGGTAGCTAAGTATGGAAGGGATAACCGCTGAAAGCATCTAAGTGGGAAACCCACCTCAAAACTAGTTCTTCCCATAGAGCCGTAGTAGACCACTACGTTGATAGGCTGGATGTGTAAGCGCGGCAACGCGTTTAGCTGACCAGTACTAATAGCTCAATTGGCTTGATTTATGCACTGAAAAAAATTTTCAGTAGATACAGATAAACATTATTTACAACTGAGCGTTGTTTTGTCTTGACTGTTCAAACTATGAACGGTATAGTTCAATTATTGAACAATGAAGAGCAGTCAAGATCAGTTAAATGTATTAAGAAAAATTGAGAAAAATCCTCAATATTCACAGAGAGAATTAGCTCAAGAACTGGGCTTTAGTCTTGGAAAATTAAACTACTGTTTAAAATCTTTACAATCAAAAGGATTAGTAAAGATAAAAAATTTCCAAAAAAAAACTAATAAATTTAAATATGTTCAGAATTATATTCTGACTCCTGAAGGACTCCTAGAGCGAACTCGCTTAACAATTAATTTCATGAAAAGAAAAATGACTGAGTATGACGAGCTTAAAAAAGAACTTGAAGAAAAAAAATAATGTGGACAGTAATTAAATTAGATAAAAAAAAAATCAATCTATTTAAAGAAGATTTTAAAAATAAAATCGATAACGATTTTGAGTTATATATACCAAAGATAAGATTATTGAAAAGAAGTAAAAATAGACTTGTTAAAAAAGAATTTAATTTATTAGATAATTATCTTTTTTGTTATACGAGAAGATTTCAAAATTCAATTTACTTAAATAAACTCAATTACTTAAAAGGTGTAAAATTTTTTTTAGGTGGGACAGCTGAGAGTCAAAGCAATATATCATTATTTATAAGTAATTGTAAAAAATCAGAGGATGAAAATGGATTTATATCCAATAAGTTTTTTAATATAAAAGAGAATAAGTCATATCAATTTTCATCAGGAATATTAGATAAATATATCTTTGAATTATTAGAATTAAAGAAAAATAAAATTAAAGTATTGATAGGTAACATTAAAACTACGATTGAAAGAAAAAATTTTTTATTTAAGCCTATCTTAAAATAATGAAAACTATTTATAATTGTAAAACTGATTTTTACAAAGTGCGGAGCTATGGTTAAATTAATTTTTAAATCACTAAAGATATTAAATATAGATCAAAAAAATAAATTTTTTGCTCTTTCAATTTTAACTCTTATAGCTTTTTTATTGGAAACTGCCAGTATTGGCTCAATTATACCTGTTCTTATATTTCTAACTGAAAATCAATCCAATACAAGTACTCAATTTTTTGATAACATCAAGTTTTTGAATAATTTAGATAACTCACAAAAAATAAATTTTTTTGTAATTATTTTTTTTAGTTTTTTCTTAACTAAAAATATTTTCTTAATATTTTTTAACTGGTATCAAAATAAATTTGCAGCTCAAATTTCATTACATCTTTCAAGAAAACTTTTTAAAAAATATTTAAACCAATCTTATCTTTTTTTTGTAAAAAATAATTCTGCAACGTTAATCAGAAATATTGTTAGAGAGACTGAGAGATTTTCCAACAATGTAATAATAACAAATGCAAATTTAATACTAGAAATATTAGTAGTAATTAGTATTTCCATGATTTTATTTATATACGATCCAAAAAGTTTTCTTTTTGTAACACTAATCGCAACTTCATCGTACTTAATTTTGTCTGTTTTAACTCGAAGAAGACTTATATCATGGGCAAAAAATAGATCTAAATATGAAGCTAGAGTAATTAATAAATTACAAACAAGTTTCAATCTTTATAAAATGATCAAAGTTTTATTAAAAAATAAAGTTTTTGTTCAAGACTACTACAAAAATATGGAAAAATATAATCACTCGGTGAGAAATATAATTTTTTTATCTAGAATACCGAGACATACATTCGAAATAGTGGCAGTAGTTTCATTAACAGTCTTAATTTTCTATCTATATAAAATTAACAATCGATTTGACGAAATGATTGTTCTACTAGGATTATTTGTTGCTGCAGCTTTTAGGATATTACCAGCAATAGTTAGAATTGTTACCTCTTTACAATCGATTCAATCAAGCATGCCATCTGTTAAAATTTTATTTGAAGAATTAAAAAATGTTAATAATAAAAAACCTGAGATTAATAAAGAAAAATTTAATTTCAAAAAAAATATTATCTTAAAAGATGTATCTTTTAAATATCCTGAGACAGAAAATAATGTGATTAATAATCTAAATTTAGAAATTAAGAAAAATCAAATTGTAGGTATTGCTGGTTCAAGCGGCTCAGGTAAAACAACATTAATCGATATCATCATGGGGTTATTGAGACCTGATAAAGGAAATTTAATTATTGATGGAAAAAAAATAAGAGAAAATGAAATGCAAAGTTGGTCAAAATTAATAGGCTATGTACCTCAAGGGACTTATATAATTGATGATACAATTGAAAAAAATATAGCATTTGGCATTTCAGAAAATACTATCGATAGAACAAAATTAGTTAATTCTGCTAAAAATTCACAGCTTCATGATTTCATAATGACATTACCTAGAAAATACAAAACTAAAATCTCCGAAAGAGGCTCAAACCTTTCGGAAGGTCAAAAACAAAGAATTTCTATTGCAAGAGCTTTGTATTTTAATCCAGATATTCTAATTCTTGACGAGTCCACTAGTGCGTTAGATTATAAAACTGAGAAAAAATTTACTAATTTTTTATTAAAAATTAAAAATGAAAAAACTATAATTATAATTGCTCATAGATATAGTATTTTGAAGCTTTGTGAAAAAGTTTATTTTTTTGATCTAAACAAAAATTTTAGAAAAGTAGAAAAAAAATATATAAAACAAATAAGTTGATGAAAAAAATTTTAATTACAGGTGGTACTGGTTTTATAGGTTCTCATTTAGCAGAGATGTGTGCAGCGAAAGGTTATAAAGTTACTGTTTTCGATAGATATAACCCTAATTATAATTTAGGAAGTTTATCAGACTCCAAATATAAGAACAAAATTAATTTTATATTTGGAGATATACGTGACTATGACTCTGTAAATAATGCAGTTAGTAACAACGACATAGTTTTTCATTTGGCAGCGTTAATCGGAATACCGTACTCATACATTTCACCAAATGCATATATAAAAACAAATGTGGAGGGAACTTATAATGTTTTAGAGTCATGCAGAAACAATACAATTTCAAAGGTTGTAATTACATCTACAAGTGAAGTTTATGGATCAGCAAATTATATACCAATGGACGAGAAACATCCCTTGCAGCCTCAATCACCTTATTCTGCTAGTAAAATTTCTGCAGATAATTTAGCACTTTCTTACTTTTATTCTTTTAATTCACCTGTTAGCATTATAAGACCATTTAATACTTATGGACCTAGACAATCTCAAAGAGCAATTATACCAACAATCATAAATCAAATTGAAAATAATAAAGATAATCAAATTGTTGAGCTTGGAAATTTAAACCCAACTAGGGACTTCTCATTTGTAGACGATACTTGTAACGCATTCATTAAATTCATTAATTCAAAAAAATGTTTGGGTAAACCAATTAATATTGGCTCTGGCAGCAATATCTCTATCCAAGAACTAGCAAAATTAATTGCAAAATTAATGAATAAAAAAATTAAATTTAAAAAATCAAAAATAAGAATTAGACCTAAATCAAGTGAAGTACAGAATTTGTGTGCAAATATAAATGTTGCAAAAAAAGATTTAGGTTGGTCCCCAAAATACTCTGGTATTTTGGGATTAAAAAAAGGATTAATTAAGACAATTGACTGGTATCAAAATCAAGAAAAAAAACAATCAGTTTCAAGCAAGAAATACATTTATTAATTTAATTACAACATATTTATGAACATATTATTAGTTAATCCCGGAAGAAGAAATTATTTTGTTAAATATTTTTTAGATATTTCAAAAAAATTGAAATTTAAATTGTACTTAATTGACCCTAATAAAAATATACCAAGTTTTAAAGTATCGAAAAAAACTAAAAACTTTACTTGCCCAAAAGTTCAAAATAAAAAAATTTTTCTTAGATATCTGAGAAATTTTATAAAAAAAAAAAAAATTAAAATAGTTTTCCCTTTTTCGGAATATGAAGCAGAAATCTTATCTCTAGAAAAAGAATATTATAAAAAAAAAGGAGTAAAAGTTATTATTTCAGATTTTAAAGTAATTAGAATATGTAGCGATAAAATCAAGACAAACAAGTTTCTTAATCAAATTAAAATTGCAACACCACGTCTGATTGATTTTGAAAAAGTTGGCAATAATTTACCTATTATTATAAAAAAAAGGTATGGTAGCGGCAGCAAACATCAATTTATTATAAGAGATAAAAAATTAAAAATTTTAAAGCATGATAAAAGTTTTGTTTATCAAAAGTTATACAAATATCAGGAATATGGAATGGATATTCTAAATGATTTAAAAGGTAATTTCTTACATACTACAGTAAAAAAAAAACTAGCAATGAGGTCTGGGGATACTGATAGGGCTAAATTAATTAATCCAAAATTTTTTTTAAGAATAGCAAAAAAATTAAGCCTAAATTTAAAACATGTGGGAAATTTAGATGTAGATTTTCTTCTTAATAAAAAAAAAGTGATAGTTTTAGATTTAAATCCAAGATTTGGTGGGGGATATCCATTTTCACACGAATATGGATATAACTATATCGAAACATTAATAAATTTAGCTCAAAACAAAAAAATAAAAAAATTTAAGAATTTTTCTAACAAAAATAACCTTTTCTCAAAAGGCATAACAATTCACAAACATTAATGAAAAATAATAGTGTTTATATAATCGCTGAAGTAGGCCCAAATCATCAAGGTTCATTAAAATTAGCTCTCAAATATATTAAGGAATTATCGAAAATTGGAGTAGACGCTGTAAAATTTCAAATAGGAATAGCTCAAGAACATTATTCTTTAGACGCCTTTAAACCCAAATATCAATTAAAATCTAGAAGTAGAAAATCAAGTATAATTGAAGAGGCAAGAAAAAGACTATTAAGACATGAAGATCATCTTAAACTATATCAAGAGTGTAAAAAAAAAAACGTTGATTACATTTGTTCAGCATTTGACTTAAAAAGCTTAAAATATATATATAAAAATACTAAATTTCCTTTCATAAAAATTCCATCAGGTGAAATTCAAAGTGTTGACACACTTAGATATATCTCAAAAAAAAAAAATAAAGTCTTATTATCTACAGGCATGTCAAATATAAAGGAAATAAAAAAAGCAATGAAATTATTAAAAAAAAATGATGTTACACTTTTGCACTGCGTTAGTGCATATCCAACAAAAATTGAGGAAATCAATTTAAATTTTATGAAGAAATTAAAAGAAATTTTTAAATGCCCAGTTGGTCTTTCAGATCACTCACCAGGATTTTTGGCACCAGTAATTGCGACATCTCTCGGTGCAAAAGTTATTGAAAAGCATGTTACATTTAACAAGAAATCAAAAGGTCCCGATCATCAATCTTCTTTGTCGATTAAAGAGTTCAAACAAATGATAAAATTAGTGAGAGAAACAGAATTAATTTTAGGTCAAGAAAAAAAAATATTATCAAAAGATGAAAAATTGAATTTAAAAGCAGTTAGGAAAAGTTGTGTATCTAATAGAAATATAAAAAAAGGTGATGTAATCAAGAAAAGTGACATATCATTTAAAAGACCTGGAACAGGTATTTCTCCCTTTTTAATATCTAAAATAGCCAATAAAAAAGCAAAAAAATTTATTCATAAGGATAAAATTTTAAAACTTAAGAATTTTAACTGAAAATGAGCGAAAAAGACTCAAAAATTATAGTAAATAAATTAGAAAAATATTTAGCAAATAAAAGCAAAAGGTTACACGATCCAATTTTTTTTGGTAATGAAATCAGATATTTAAATAAGTGTATTGAAACTGGTTTTGTTTCTTATGTAGGTAAATTTGTTGAAACTTTCGAGAAAAAATTATGTAATTTTACGAAATCTAAGTTTGTTGTAGCTACTTCATCTGGAACTGCTGCTTTGCATCTTATATTGGATTATTTAAATATAGGTAAAAATGACGAGGTTCTCGTTCCCGGCTATACTTATGTTGCAACTGCAAATGCAATAAAATACTGTAAGGCTACACCTAACTTTGTTGATATTGATACTGAGACACTTGGTGTATGTCCTAAAAAACTTGAAAACTATTTAAGAAAAATAATTATTAAAAAAAAAAATAAATCATTTAATAAACACACAAAGAAACATATAAAAGCAATAATTATTGTCCATGTTTATGGCTTTTCCTGTAAAGTTAATGCCATAAAAAAAATATGTAAAAAATATAATATAGAACTAATTGAAGATGCGGCAGAAGCGGTAGGATCTTTTTATAAGAAAAAACATCTAGGCACCTTTGGAAATTTTGGTATTTTAAGTTTTAACGGAAATAAAACTATAACTTCAGGTGGAGGTGGCGCAATATTAGTTAAAAGTAAAACAGCTGCACAAAAATTAAAACACTTATCAACTCACTCAAAATTAAAAGTAAAATTCGATCATTTTCACGATAAAATTGGATTTAATTATAGAATGATAAATTTAGCAGCAGCAGTTGGTTGTGCTCAATTAGAAAATTTAAAATTAATACTTGCAGCCAAACTTAAAATATTTAAAGCATATAAAAATATATTTAAAAATGCTAAAGGTATTAATCTAATTAATGCGCCAAAATATTGTCAATCAAATTACTGGCTAATAACTGTTCTTTTTGAAGATAAAAAAATTAGAGAAAAATTCATAAGAAATTTAAGTAAAAAGGGTATCGGATTGAGATACACTTGGCGTCCCTTGAAGTCTTTAAAGATATTCAATGATTGCCCCTCAGATAAACTTGATGTAAGTAAAAGTATTTTCGAGAGAACACTCAATTTACCAAGTAGCCCAGCTTTAGGTATAAAAAAATGAAAACAATAATTGCTTATTCAGTATCAAGATCTGACTTATACAGATTCCAGCCGATATTAAATGAAATTAATAAAAATAAAAAAATAGATCTTAAGGTAGTAGCTTCCCATGTTCATTATATGAGACTTTTTGGTAACACTTTTAAGGAATTTGAGAATAAATTATACATTGAGGAAAGAAAAAAAATTAAAGTTTTAAAAGATAATCCAAATTCTATAGTAAATAAATTGAGCGATGAACTTAATTTTTTTTCAAATTTGATAAAAAAAAAAAATCCAGATTTAGTTTTAGTTTTAGGAGATAGATACGAAATGTTAGCACCAGTTATAGCGAGCATTCCATTTAATGTGCCTGTAGCTCATATTTACGGAGGTGCAGTAACTGTTGGAGCTATTGACGAACTTGTAAGACATTCAATGACAAAGATGTCTCATTTGCATTTAACAGCACATAAAAATTACAGCAACAGAATTAAAAAAATGGGAGAAGAAATTTGGAGAATAAAGACAATTGGAATGCCAGACCTTAAAGTTCTAAAAAATCAAAAAAAAATGACTACAAAAGAAATTTTTACTCTCTTAGGGCTTAACTTAAAAAAAAAAACATTACTGGTAACTTTGCACCCTACGGTTAGAGAAGAAATAAATTTAGAAAAACAAATCAATAATTTATTTAAAGCGATAAAAACATCAGACCACCAAGCAATTTTTACCTACCCAAATTCAGATTTAGGATATGAGTATATAATAAAAAAAATTAAAAAACTTTGTAAAAAAAATAAAAAATTTAAACTAATTAAATTTTCTTCTAAAATTCTATATGCCAATCTTTTAAGAAATTGTGTTTGTATGATTGGAAATTCCTCTAGCGGTATAGTAGAAGCTGCCAGTTTTAAATTGCCTGTTGTCAATTTAGGTATCAGACAATCAGGAAAGGAAAAACCAAAAAATGTCATTAATTCAGATTTTAAATTTAAAAATATTCTAAAATCAATTCAAAAGGGCTCTTCAAAAAAATTTCAGTCTAGGTTAACAACTTTAAAAAATCCCTATGAAAGCAGCCTAAGCATGAAAAGTATTTGTAATTTTATTACACGCAAATATGATAAAAAAAAATTGTTATTAAAAAAATTTGTTTAAATGAAAAAAAGTATTTTTGATATATATACTATAAAAGAAAGTTCAAGCATAGAAAACTCACTGTTTAAACTTGATAAGAGCAAAGATAAGTGTTTGGTAGTAACAAATTCTAAACAAAGATTATTAGGAACATTGACCGATGGAGATGTAAGAAGAGCGTTGATAAATGGGATTGATTTTTCGCATTCTATTAAAAATATTTATAACAAAAGGCCTTTTTATATAAAAAAAGAAAATAACAAAAATATAATAAAAGGAGTTCCTAGAAATATTTTTGAAAATTATAAAATAATACCAATAGTAAATAAAAAAAAACAATTAGTAGATATTTTTTCAAAAAATTTAAATAAACTTGGTAAAGATTTTAAATTCAAATCAAAAATTTTTGATAAAGAAATACCGGTTGTTATAATGGCAGGGGGTGAAGGTAGAAGATTGCTTCCACACACTGCGATAATCCCTAAACCCTTAATTCCATATAACGGAAAATCAATGATAGAGCATATTATTGAACGATTTAAAAATTATTTTTTTAATTCATTTATACTCACCTTAAATTACAAAAGTAAATTAATGGAGGCCTATTTTTCAAGTAAGAAGCTTAAAACAAAAATAAAATTTATTCATGAGAAAACTCCCTTAGGAACTGCTGGATCATTAAAAAAATTGGATATAAAAAAAAATGATAATTTTTTTGTTGTAAATTGTGACTCACTGATAAGATGTGATTATAATTCTTTAGTAAATTATCATTTTGAAAATAAATATGATTTAACAGTTGTTGTTACTAAAAAAACCGAAATTTTTAATTATGGTTCATGTGAGGTGAACCAAAAAGGAAATCTTATCAAGATTAAAGAAAAACCTGAAACTACATTTTTGGCAAATACAGGATTCTACTTAATGAGTTCTAGTGTGATTAAATTAATTAAAAAAAATGAGAGTTTGGGAATGAATACATTAATTGAAAGATGCATAAAAAAAAAATATAAAATAGGTGTTTTTCCAATCCAGGATTCCGAATGGCAAGATCTTGGAAATTGGGGAAAATTTAAAGATATTTCTATTTAATTTATTTTAATGATATCTAACAAATCTATACTAGCAATTATTCCGGCAAGATTAGGAAGTAAAAGACTAAAATATAAAAATATTAAATTATTTAAAGGCAAACCGCTTTTTTTATGGTCTTTCATTACAGCAAAAAAATCAAAGTATATTGATAAAATTATTATTTCAACAGAAAGTAAGCGAATTTTAAATTATGCAAAAAAATACGGGTATAGTTCAAACATGTTAAGAAATAAAAAATTATCCAAAGATAAAACTCCTTCAGAAGACGTGATTTTAGATATCTTAAAAAAAAATAACAAATACGATTATTTCATTTTATTACAACCAACATCACCACTCAGAACTCATTTTGATATTGATAGGTCAATTAACTTAATAATAAGAAAAAAAAAATTTTTTCTCGTATCAATTAATAGAGAAAATAAAAAATATAATGGAGCGATCTATATAAATAAAATTGATAAATTTTTAAAAGAGAAAAAATTTTCAAATGAAAAAAAAATTTTTTTTAAAATGACTAAAAAAAAATCAGTAGATATTGATAGAATAGAAGATTTCAAACTTGCGGAAAATTATTATGAGAATAATAGGAAGACTTGATATTAAAAATGAAAATTTAATAAAAAGTATTAATCTTGAGGGTTTAAGAGTTATCGGAGATCCGAATAAGTTTGCAAAAAAATACTATACAGATGGAGCAGACGAATTAATCTTCATGGACTTAGTAGCAAGTCTATATAATCGTAATAGTCTTCATGATATAATTAAAAATGTTTCAAAAGATGTTTTTATACCTATCACTGTAGGCGGTGCAATAAGATCTATTGATGATGCTTTAAAAATTTTTGACTCAGGTGCGGATAAAATAGCAATAAATACTGCTGCAGTAAAATACCCAAATTTGATAAATCTTTTAGCAAAAAGGTTTGGTTCTCAAGCAATAGTAATTTCTATAGAAGCAAAAAAAAAAATCAACAGTTGGGAGGTATATATCGAGTCTGGCAGAGAGCAAACTAATGTAAGTGTTCAAAATTGGGTAAAAGAAGCTACAGATCGAGGGTGTGGAGAAATCTTAATAACATCAATTGACCAAGAAGGAACAGGAAGAGGATTTGATACAGAATTACTCACCACTGTAACTAAAAATACATCAGTGCCAGTGATTGCTAGTGGCGGTTTTGGAGATCTCAAGGATGTCAAAGCAGGGTTTGTTGAATCAAAAGTTGATGCCATTGCAGTAGCAGATGCGATACATCATAATAAAATTAGCTTAAGACAAATAAGAAAAAAAGCTCTCAGTCTAGGTTTAAATGTTAGAGAATTTAATCAATGAAAATAATATCAATTTTAAATTATGGATGTGGAAATTTATTAAGTATTAAAAGAGCTATAGAGGAAGTAGGGTACAGTCCAGAAATCATCTCTGAAAAAAAGGAAATAGAAAAGGCAAAATTCATTATTCTACCGGGTGTAGGAGCTTTTGAAAATGCCATGAGTCTTCTAAGATATAAAAATTTTATTGAACCGTTAAAACAATTTGCTTTAATAGATAAAAAACCATTACTAGGTATCTGTCTTGGTATGCAAATATTATTAACAAAAAGTTTCGAAATGGGGGAACACAAAGGATTAGATTTTATTCCTGGTATAGTTACATCTTTAAAAAAAAAAAGCAAAAAAAAGGAAATTAAAGTTCCTCAAATAAATTGGAATAAAATTAAATTTTCAAAGGAAAGCGAAAGTACAATCTTACAAAAAAATATACATAATAAAAATTTTTATTTTATTCATTCATACATGGCTCAATTAGATAATCAAAAAAATTTATTAGGGTATTGTAATTATTATGATCTTTCTATCCCGGCTATCATTTATTCAGAAAATATTTTAGGCTGCCAATTTCATCCTGAAAAAAGTGGTAAAAATGGACTTATATTGTTAAAAAATGTTTTAGAAAATTTAAAATAAAAATTATTTATGAAAAAAAAAATCGGAATAGTTGGCTTAGATAAAAAATTAAAAATCTTTCTTGAAAAAAAATTTAAAAAACTTGAATTTTTGAAGATTCAAGACTCAAATTTATTTAGCAACAAATCTCTAAAGATAAATGCTCTTGTAGTGTTATATGAATACCCATTAAAAAGAAAATTGTCATATTTTCTAACTAAAGGATTTTTATCTTTTAAAAACCTAGAATGGCTTCACCTATCCAGAGCTGGAGTTGATGAATGTGAACCATATTTAAGCAAGTACAAATTTAAATTTTCTGCAGGAAAAAAGATACAAGCACCTAATGTATCTGAACACTGTTTGTCATTATTATTATCTTTAACAAGAGGCTTATTTGATCAGCTAAATAGTAAAAAATACGCGTTAAGACCTACAGAAATTAAAGATAAAAAAGTATTAGTTGTAGGTCTCGGCGGAATAGGAGAAGAAATAGCGAAAAAATTATATTATTTTGGTGCTGAAATAAGTTCGGTAGCGAGGTCAAAGAAAAGAAAATTTTTTATAAAAAAAAATTTTTCATTAAAGTCTGTTCAACAGGAATTAAAAAAATTTGATATTATAATTAATTCTCTACCGCAAACTAAAGATACAATTAATTTCTTTAATAAAAAAATATTTAGCAAAATGAGAAATAAGGTGATTTTTGTAAGCATATCGAGAGATAAAATTATAAATCTAAAAGATTTAAAATTTTTCTTGAAAAAGAAAAAGTTTTATGGAATTGCAATTGAAAATACAGGCTCGTTCAAAATGAAAGATCAAATTACTTATAATAAGAATCAAAATTTAATAATCTCAAATCATTTAGGTGGTATTACCACTAACAATTCAAGAAGAATAAAATTAGCATTAGATAATATTAATTTATTTAGTACTGGAAAAAAGATTAAGAATATTGTATCAAAAAATTTTAAGTATTAGTAACTTATGTACGAAAAAAAAAACGTATCAAAAATTTATTCACTTCCAAAAAAAGTAGTATTTTGCAAAAAATGCGTAATTTCAAATCAAAGACCCAGAATAGTTTTTGACAAAAATGGTGTGTGCACAGCTTGTAATTATTTTGAATATAAAGCTAAAATTAATTGGAAAGAACGTGAAAATGAACTTTTAAAACTTCTTGAAAAGTATAGATCTAATGACTCAAATTATGACTGTGTGGTGCCCTCTTCTGGTGGAAAAGACTCAGCATATGTCGCTCATGAGTTAAAAACTAAATATGGAATGAACCCGTTATCAGTAACCTGGTCCCCACTGAAGTATACTAATATTGGATTAAAAAACTTGAACGCCTATAGTGATAGTGGATTTGATATAGTTATGGGCATGCCAAGGGGAGATACTAAGAAAAAAATGTGTAGAGAAGCTCTTATTGAAATGGGTGATCCTTTTCAAGGATTCATTTATGGTCAAGTTTTGTTTCCAATTACAATCGCATTAAATTATGGAATAAGACTTATTTTCAGAGGTGAGAATGCAGAAGCAGAATATGGTGGGTCTAGAAAAAGCTGGGATAAGAAGCTTTTGACATTTGAGGAATTTAAGAACGTTTATTTTTCTAATTACGACCTAAATTTTTGGCTTAAAAAGGGTTTTACAAAAAAAGACCTAGCATTTTTTTATCCACCAGATGCTACGGGCACAAAAGGTAAACTTTGTGATTCATATTTTTATGGATATTTTAGGAATTGGTCTAATCATAGTAATTTTTATTATGCATCTAAACATACTGGATTTACTCCTAATGAAAGAAGAACAGAGGGAACATATACAAAATATTCATCTATTGATGACAAATTAGATACCTTCCATCATTGGTTTTCTCTTTTAAAATTTGCTCATGGTCGTTGTACCTCAAACGCAGCCAGAGAAGTTAGAGAAGGATATATTACTCGTGAAGAAGCAGTAGCTTTAGTGAATAAATATGATAACGAATTTCCATCCCTTTATTTTAAAGAGTTTTTAGAATTCACAAGTTTTACTGAAAAAGAATTTTGGGATATTGCGGATAGCTGGAGAAATAAAAATCTTTGGCACATGCAGGGTAATGATTGGGTAAAGAAATTTCCAGTAAATTAAAACCTTAAGGTCAAATCTCATATTATTTATGATAAAACTAATAATTTCGATCCTGAAGTTTAATACTAGGTTAGATTTTAATAAGCCGCTTCATAAAGATATTTTATTATATGATAATATTTCGTCTTTCTTAAGTATTTATTTAAAAGAAAATTCATTTGAAATCTTATATACAAGATCTGAAAAATTAAATTTATATATTTTGTTTAAGTCTTTTTTTCTTTTTAAATCGGAAAAATTTTCTACAAAATATATTTTAACTTTTATCAAATATTTAAATCCTAAAATAATAATCACTTTTAATCACAATAAAATTTCATTTTATAAAATTAAAAGACATTTCAGTAAAATAAAACTTATCTCAATTCAAAATGGAATTACTAGTTTTTCGTCAAATCGAAGTTTTGATTTAAATATACGCGATAACAAAGAAAAATTATTAAATATGAATCTAGAATGTGATTACTTTTTCGTAATAAATAAAAGATCTGAAATTATGTTTTCAAAATTTATAAAAGCAAATTATATTAGGTCTGGTTCTTTTAAATCCAATATGTGTATCATAAACAAATTGAATAAATTTAATAAAAATATAAATTATATATCTCAGTACTCCGATGATAAATTAAATCTTAAAAATAATTTTAACAAAATTGAAGAAATTATTGTGAAGAATTTAGTAAATTTTTGTGAAAAATTAAATATTAAATGTCAAATTTATTTAAGAAGGGGAAATAAAAAAGAAAAAAATCATTTTTTATCGATTATTAAAAATAAATCTAAGTTTTGTGATTTTATATTCATTTCTAGCAAAGAGAATGAGAAAAAATTTTCTCATCTTGATCAAGCAGAACTTACAGTATTTTCAGACACCACCTTAGGTTATGAAATGGCATCTAGAAATAAAAAAGTTTGTATTATTTCTGCAAGAGATCAATTTTTAGCGAGTCATGAATGCAGAAGATTGCATTATGGAATTGATGAAGAAGTTTTCGAAAATGAGGGTATTTTTTGGTTAAATAGATTTAAAAATGAATCGGAAGTTTTTAAAAAAATTGAAAATGTTTATAACCTTTCATTGGATAAAATAATCAATAGCTATTATGAAAACAAAGACAGTCTTTTTTTTGCGGATAATGAAAACTCAAAATTTCAAAAAATAGTTAATGAACAAATTTAAAAATTTCCTTTCAAATAAATGATTTTCAAAAACTTATTATTAATTGACGGTATAAATAGGGCTGGAAAAAACTCAATAGTAGACGCTATCACATCACTCCAAAGAAGTGAAAGTATCGAGATGAATTATGTATTTGAGCATATAACAGAGGGAGTTGCGCTTAATTTAATTTCAAAAAAATTTGCAAAATCTTTTTTTGAAAAATTTTTAAATGAAATTGCTTATAATAAACTTTTAGGCCGTAATTCCAACTTTAGAAAAAATGATAAATCAAGTATACAAAATTTTAGCTTTCCTTCAGTTTATAAAAAAAGACTTTATAAAAAAGAAAATAGTAAAAAAATGTTTAAAAATTTAAAAAAAACAAAGAATTTTTTCCCCTTTATGACTCATGAAATATTAAGCAATTTAAATTCGTTAGACGACATAATTTTAAATTATAAGATGATCGCAATATTTAGAAATCCATTCGATTTAATATATTCTTGGAAAAAAAAAGAAATTATTAAAAAATTAGGAAATAATAACTTCACCCTCACATTCAATTATTCTGGTAAAATTTATCCATGGTATGTTTATCATAATTCCAAAAAATGGTTGCAACTAACAGAGATGAATAAAATATCGATAATTATTTTAGATTTAATAAAAAAATCAATAAAAAATTATAAAAATTCAAGAAATAAAAAAAATATTTTTGTATTAAAATATGAGGATTATGTTTGCAAACCCGTTTTTAATCTAAAAAAAATAAGCAAATTTTTAAGAACAAATTTTAGCTCCCAAACTATTAAAAAGCTAAAAAAGTTAGAGCTTCCACTTAATATAAGTGCTATAGAATACAAAAGAGATATCAGAAAAAGAATAATCAAAAAAAAACTTGACTCCAAACTATATAAAAAATTAGAAAAATTAGAAAAGAGCTATGAAAAAAATTTTTATGGACTTAAATAATAATGAAATACTGTAAAAATTGTATTATGCCTGACACAAGGCCTGACCAAATATTTGATGATAATGGTATTTGTAACGCATGTTTAAGTTTTAATAAAAATAATGAAATAAACTGGCCAGAGAGAGAAAACGAATTGAATGAAATTATTGATGAAGCAAAAAAAAGAAGTTCTTATTGGGATTGCGTTATTCCATCTTCAGGCGGTAAGGATAGCACTTATCAAGCTCTTTGGGCTAAATCAAAAGGCCTTCATCCTATCTTAGTTACAGCCTCAACATGTGATCTATCAGAAGTAGGCAGAAAAAATCTAGATAATTTAAAAAAATTGGGATTTGACACTATTGAAATATCTAATGACCCTAAAATTAGATCAAGATTGAACAAAATTTCTTTGGAATTGATTGGGGATATATCATGGCCTGAACATGTTTCTATTTTTACAGCTCCAATCAGATTTGCATTAAATTATAAAATTCCATTAATACTATATGGAGAAAATCCTCAAATTGAGTACGGGGGTCCTAAAAAATCTTTGAGTAATTATATTCTTGACCGAAAGTGGATGGAAGAATTTGGAGGCTTAATTGGTTTAAGGGTAAGTGATCTTATAGAAATTTATGGTTTTTCAAGTAAAGAATTAGGAATATACTCTTATCCGAGTTCAGAGGAATTAGATAAATTTAAAATCAAAAGTATTTTTCTTGGATATTTTGAGAAATGGGACAGCTTGAGAAATTATAATAAAGCTAAGGAAAAAGGATTTACAGAGTATGAAAATCTAGAAGGGTGTTATTTCAATTTTGAAAAAATTGATAATTATCAACATGGAATTCATGACTATTTCAAATATTTAAAGTTTGGTTTTGGAAGGGCAACAGATCAACTTTGTTATTTAGTGAGAAGAGGAATTATATCTAGGGAGAGAGCTGTAAATAAAGTATACGAATTAGAGGGAAAATTTCCGGTTTCATATATGGGCAAATCAACAGAAAAAATTTTAGATAAAATAGGTTTAAGCATAACTGAATTCAAAAAAATATGTGATAAATTTACAAATAAAAAAATTTTTAAGACCGATCAGTCTGGTAAACTTGTTTTTGACGAAAAAGGAAATTTAATAAAAAAATATAGCATCTAGCCGAATGAATGAAAAAAGTACTTTTATAATAAACTATGGAATGGGAAATTTAAGATCAGTAGAAAATGCTATAAAAAAACTTGGATTTAATTGCAAAATTGTAAGCAATCCTGAGGAACTAAACTCTGCGCAAAAAATTATTTTACCAGGTGTGGGCTCATTTAAAACAGCAATGCATTTACTTAATAGCGGTGGCTGGATTAATAAGATCAAATTCAATGTTCTTGAAAATAAAAAACCTTTATTTGGTATTTGTTTGGGCATGCAACTTTTGGCAGATTCAAGTGAGGAGTTTGGTTTATCAGAAGGATTAAAAATGATTCCAGGAAGTGTTAAAAATTTAAGAAATCTTGGTTGCAAACTTAAAATCCCCCAAATTGGATGGAACAATGTTTCAATAAAAAATACACATAAATACTTCGATGGAGTAAATTCTGACATGGATTTTTATTTTGTAAATAGTTACGTGTATGTCCCCGAAAATGAAACAAATATAATCGGCAGCACTAATTATGATTTAGAATTCTGCAGTGTAATAGCAAAAGAAAATATTTTTGGAACCCAGTTTCACCCTGAGAAAAGTTCAAAATCTGGACTTAAAATATTAAGCAATTTTCTAAATGCTTAAAAAAAGAATAATCACTACTATGCTTTGGAATGGAGAGACATTAGTAAAAGGAAATCAATTCATCAATTCAAGGAGAGCTGGCTCAGCTATTACAACAATAAAAATTTATAATTCAAGAGATGTAGATGAGATAGTTTTTTTTGACATAAACAAAAATGATTCAAAAGATAATTATGATTTAGATTTTATTCGACAATTAACCGATGAGTGTAACGTACCAATTACAATTGGAGGAGGTATTAAAGAAATTTATCAAATTGATGATTTACTTTTTGCGGGTGCTGATAAAGTAAGTATAAATTCTGAAAATTATTCGAATATTAATTTATTAAAATCAGCAGCTAAGAAATTCGGTTCACAAACGATTGTTGCCGCAATAGATTATAAAAAAATTGATGGAAATATAAAATGTGTGAGTAAATCTGGAAAAATAAAAGAAGAAGTTCATCCATTAGATTGGGCAGCCAAATGTGAAGACCTTGGCGCTGGAGAATTAATTTTAACTTCGATTGATAAGGACGGTTTAATGCTTGGATACGATTATGAGATTTTAGAACAGGTTTGTAATCGAGTAAACATACCTGTAATTATATCAGGTGGTGCTGGAAACTATACACATTTTCTTAAAGCATTTATGTCTGGAGCTTCAGCTGTAGCTGCGGCAAGTATATATCACTTCACCGAACAAACACCTTCTGAGGCAAAAAAATATTTATTAGAAAAAAATATTCCAGTAAGGCAAAATTTTAATTTTTCTTTTTAAAAAAATTATAAATTGTTTTTACTACTTTGAGTTGTTGGGTTTTTTTAAGACCAACATATATTGGAATACTCACTGCACTTTTAAAATATTTTTCACATCCAGGCAATTTTTTATATTTTTTCCCGATTGAAAAATTATAAATTGGAATGTAATGAAATTGGGCGATAATTTTATTTTTTTTAAGATATTTAAAAAACTTATCTTTTTCTCCTAAACTTTTAAAAGTGAAATTTACAACATACAAATGCCATGAACTTTGAATTTTACTGACTTTAGGAAAGATAACTTTAAAATCAAATTTTCTAAACTCTTGCTCATAAAATTTTGCAATTTTGACTCTTTCTCTCATAAATAGATTTATTTTTTTTAATTGACTAATTCCCAAAGCACAATTGATATCACTTAGCCTAAAATTAAGACCTGGCGAGGCAATGTCATACTCCCAGTGTTTTGATTTTGACCTAATTATTCCATGAGATTTAAAAAGCCTCATTCTTTCGTGTAAACTTTTATTATTTGTAGTTACTGCACCTCCCTCTCCAGTCGTGATTGATTTTATAGGGTGAAAAGAGAAAGTGCTTAAATCTGCATGCTTTGCACATCCGACATTGAAATATTTATCTCTGTAAATATATTTACTACCAAAAGCATGACAAGAGTCCTCTATTAAAAAAAACTTAAATCTTTTCTTTAAATTAAAAAATTCCTCTGTTTGCTCAACTTTACCACCCAAATGCATTGTCACTATTGCCTTAATCTTTTTTAATTTATTATTTTTTATTACATCTAATATATTCTTAGGAGTAACAACTCCTTTTATTGGATCTACATCTGCTAAATAAATTTTTGCATTTAACAGCTTGCAGATATTAAATGTTGCAATAAAATTAATCGCGGGCATGATAATTATATCACCCGGCTGTAAGTTAATTGATAAGAAAGCTAAGTGTAAAGCAGATGTACCGCTATTACATGAAACTGCAAATTTAGCTTTTGTATAATTTTTTAATTTTTTTTCAAATTCTAAAACTTTAGGACCTGTGGTAAGCATAGTGCTTCTAGAAACATTTATTATTTCCTTGACGTCATCTTTACCAATTTTTTGCTTTCCATAAGGAATCATATAATTTAATTAATATATCTTTATCCAAAATTGGTTTTGAATAATTCCCAATCCATTTGTGACTATTTTTTTTTTTGATAATATTTCAGTCCATCCAAGTCTAAGATTTTTTTTATTTTTTTTAAGATCCGCCTTTAATCTAAATTCAAAAAATTTACACCTTTTTTTAAATCTTTTTGCTGTATCTTTAAAAAATTGTGTGCTGTACATATTTTTAAACCAGATATCTTTCTTTTTTTTTTTGATCTCCTCAGATTTGATATAAAGGTTAAATGAGTAAATATTTAACGAGTCAAAAATAAAAATTCTACCATTCGGTTTTAATATTGAAAATAAATTTGTCATAATTTTATCTCCATTATTAAATATACTCATTACGCCTGATAAAATTATGATATCAAATTTTCCCACATTTTTTATTTTTTTCGAAATATCACCTGTCATAAATTTTATGCTTTTAGGACATTTATCCCTAGCTTTTAAAATCAATTTCTTGTCTACATCTAATCCAGTAAGATTTAAATTTTCAAAATTTCTGTTTAAATTAAATAAAAGTTCCCCACTTGCACATCCAATATCAATTAATGATTTTGTTTTATTTAATTTTTCTTTTTTTAAAATCTTAATCAGATTAATAAAAATTTCTTTGGGTTTTATGTACCTATCTTTTTTTGTATAAACTTCATTAAAAAAATGAGTTTTATTTTTCTTTGATTCCATTACCTTATTTATTTATTAATTCTAATTTTCTTGTCAGCTTAGAAATTCGTTTATCAAAACTAGTAATTTTTGCTAAAATTTTTGAAGCGTTTTTTGGATCTTTTTTAAAAGCAATTTTCAGTAAATCCATCCAATTTTTATTATTTTTTCTCCTTATATTTGAAATTTGGTTTATTATTTTTTGCGAGTTTATGTATTTTTTATTTATCTTATTTTTAAACATAATTTTTTTTAATAGATTTTAATAATGTATTTTTTTCCTTTATATTCAAAATATGCTGGATATTTTTCATTATCAACTATTCTTAGTAAATTAAAATTTTTTCTTAAACTGATATTTATGTCTAATTTACTATCTTTTGAATATCTTCGTCTATAATAGGTTGATTTGCCTATTTGTTTTAATCTTTTAAAATTTGGATATTTTTTTAAAAATTTATTAATAATTTTGATAATTTCAACAGCTTGAATGTTTCTAAGTTGAGTATTTAATTCAGTGCCATTTAAAAAAAAGTGACCTCTTTCAATAATTGCTCCGCTATCAAATTTTTCATCTGCCTCTAATAAACAAATTGGAATTTTTGTTTTGTTTTCGAGAATTTGCCACTGTAATGGAGCAAACCCTTTCCCTTTTGGGAGGGCACTTGTATGAACTACAAGGTTTAAATTATTTTTAAGCAAGAAACTTTTTGGTAAAATTTTAGTATAATTTAAAATAAAAACAATATTTTGGTTTTTAATTTTTTTAAAATTACTTTCAATTTTAAAAAGATATCTTCTACTTTTCTTTTTAAATGACTTATATAAAAAGTTTTTAATCCAGTCATTTTTCTCGTCAAAAAGAAAAGTTACTTTACTTTTTTTTTTCATTTTAAAATATCTTCTAATTTTAAAGGATTAGCTCTAAACAGGTTTTTTTTTGCTTTCTTACCTAAAATTTGATTAAAGTATTTTGGGTGTAATCCAAGATTAGGCCTTATAACTTTTATATTTTTTTTTGTAAAAAGTTCGTTTTTTTTAATATTTTTTGAAATATAGATTGACCTTTTAAAAATAATAGAAGCTCTTTCAGATTTTGAAATTCCATAATAAACTTTCCCTTTACTTTTCCAGGCACGTTTGGTTTCCACTACTAATTCTTTTAATTCTTTTGGGTTTATCGAAAAGGAGTCATCGAGACCTCCATCTTTTTTATCCAAAGTAAAATGTTTTTCTATCAATACAGATCCAAACATTACTGATGCTATCGCCACGCCTATGCCCTCAGTATGGTCGCTTAAGCCTACATTTATTTTGAATCTTTTTCTTAAATCTTCAATACACTTCAAGTTAGTATCTTCTTCAGGCGCAGGATAAGAACTTGTGCATTTTAGTAAAACAAAATTCTTAAATTTCTTTTTTTTAAAATTTTCAATAATAAACTTGATATCATTAAGTCTTGTAAGCCCAGTTGAAATAATGATTGGTTTTTTTAAACTTATTAATTTTTCTATGAGTGGAACATGGTTATTTTCAAAAGATGCAACTTTGTACAAAGGACATTTCAATTTTTCTAAAAAATTAACAGCTGTCTCATCAAATGGTGTGCTAAAACATGTTATTTTATTTTTTTTTGCTCTCTCAAAAACCGCTTTATGCCATTCCCAAGGAAGAGAACCTTTAGAATACAATTCGTATAAATATTTTCCAAACCATAAACTTTTTTTATTATTTATCAAAAAATCTTTTTTTTTTGATTTTAAAGTTATTGTGTCGGGTTTATAAGTTTGGATTTTAATTGCATCTGCTCCGGCGTTCTTAGCTGCATCAATTAATTTGAGCGTTCTATTAAGACTATTATTATGATTAGCAGAAATTTCAGCTACTATAAAAGGAGGTTTTCTTTCAGAAATTTCTCTTTTACCAATTTTCATTATTTTATTATAAATTTAAGTTTTTTATCAAATTTTGTAGCCTGAATATTTAGTTTTAATTTATTTTTTTTAAAAAAATCACGTACAGCTTTTGTTGCTCCATCTACTTTACCATAATCGTCAAGTAAAATTATGCCTCCTTTTGATACGTTTTTATAGAGCCTTTCAAGAGCAAATAAAGTTGGCTTATAAACATCTAGATCTAAATGCAAAAAGGAAATTTTGATTTTTTTATTTTTTTTTATAAAAACATCTAAAGTTTTTTCAACACGTCCTTTAATTAATTTAAAATTAGTATAATTTTTTCTTTTAAAAACCTTATTTAATTTCACCAATTCAGTCCCAAAACCAATGTTTTTATTATGATTTTTAGCAAAATTATCATCTTTTTTATTTTTTTGATTGGGGAATTTTCCAAATACGTCAAATCCATATACTTTTTTTTTCACTGATTTAAATAAAAGATCTCTAAAAATTATAAATCTCGAAATACTATTACCTTTAAAAACACCACATTCAATTATAACACCAGGTACTTTAAGAGTTTTTTTGAATATTTCGAAATGATTTATTATTTTTTTAATTCTGGAAGGATGGGAATATCTATAAAACTTATTTTCTATTTCCCAACTTTTAAGTTCGTTATTTACCATTTTATAATTTCTAAAAAAAATGATCAGCGCCTATAAACCCAGCATTTGATTTTTCAACGTACCACCCATTTACAAAAGGGTTATCGCTTTGAATAGTTACCCAACCAGTTTTATTTTTTAAAAATTTTTGAATCTTTTTATTTTTATTAAGATCAAACCAATAACTTCCATTGTTTTTAATTAGCATTTTTTTTCTTAAAAATTTACTATCCAATTCATTCCAAAAATTTAAAACAACATTTGCTTTTTTATTTTTATTTTTAAGATTGCTTGTATTAGAGATAATAAAATAAGAGTTATGTTTATTCAATATAGGTGCCCATTTGAATGTACCTGGTTTTGTTAATACTTTTGAGTTCGGAACATGGGCGTTAAAACAAATATTTGAAGGAACATCAAATTTATTTTTAAACCCTAAATTTAAACCAAATTTCAATCTTGTTGGAACCTTACCATTCCCATCAACTATAAGTTTTATTAGATGATCTTTCTTATAATTTATTTTAATATTATCTTTATTTAAAATTTTTTTGATATCTAAATAGATTGGTTTATTGAGCTTATTAGATATTTTGAGAACTGAATTCAATTTTTTTATTTTGATACCAGTATTATTATAGATTTCTAAATTAAATTTAACATTACATTTAGGAAAATTTGGGTAAACAACTAGTTCTGTATAAGATTTTTTATTTTTAAAAAGAGGAAATGAAACCGAGGAGTCATAAAAAATATTTTTATTTGGATTTGGCCAAAACGCATTTTTATCTTTTTGCTTTGAAGTATCGTAGTAAGTATGTGTTAAAGAAGAATTATAGAAATTTTGTTGAATATTTCCTGAAAGAAACCTAGGAAAAAAATTTGTAAAATTATGTTTAATTTTAACAGTTGCTTTTTTTTCTCTTAAAAACTTTTTTTCATTATCATTTAAAAAATACACAAATTTTGTTTCATAAGGTTTTAGATCTTTTAAAATAATTATTTTTGTAAATTCTTCACCCAGGTAATTTATAACTTTTATTTTTAATGCAGATTTTTTAATTCTAGACTTACCATTTACAAAAGAGAAAAAAGGAATGAAATCCTTATTAGGTATTATATCAATACCAGTCTCTAAAACTTTTTGTTGATTATTTTCTAAAAAATCTTTTCTATTATTATAAATTCTTCCACAAGTATGTACAACAGCAGAGGAGTCTTTTCCTTGGTAATTGACAACTAAAGCAGGATAAGGATAAACCATATTTTTATCTGATAAAATTTCAAGCTCAATTGAACCAGATTTAAATTTTGTTCCAGATTTAAATTTAAGAATTTTTTTTAATGAAATTGAAAAAGCTTTTACTTGATTAATTGTTTGAACACTTTTTTTAATCAAAATACCCTCTTTTGACCTTATGCTAATATTTAGAGATACTTTTTTGATATTTCTTTTTATCAACCAATAACCCATAAATAGTATTTTTGTGTCTAAACTATCGTTAATAATAAAAGGAAAAATAGCTGAGGATCTTAAAACTTCATTATTTCCCGATATTTTAGGATTTTTAATATTTGTAGACGATAGATGTGCTTGATAGCTTTTCATAATATGGTAATGTACAAAAATTGAACACAAAAGTAAATATAACTATAATCAATGTTTAACAATAAAAATATAATAATAACAGGTGGAACAGGGTCTTTTGGTAAAGAGTTTGTTATTTATTTGCTTAAAAATTATAAACCTAAGAAAATTGTTATATTTTCAAGAGATGAATTAAAACAATTTGAATTTTCAAATTACTTAAAAAATAAAGCTTTCAATTTAAAAAAAGTTCGTTTTTTTATTGGAGATGTTCGGGATAGAAGTAGATTAAGTCTTGCTTTTCAATCGATGGACTATGTAGTACACGCAGCTGCGCTTAAACAAATTGTTGCCGCAGAGTATAATCCGCAAGAAGTTGTGAAAACAAATATTGAAGGCGCTCAAAACATAATTTTTTCAGCCTTAGATCAAAATGTTGATAAAGTTATTGCTTTGTCAACCGATAAAGCTGTTAATCCAGTAAATCTTTATGGTGCAACAAAACTCGTTTCTGATAAATTATTTATAAATGCAAACAATTTAGCAGGTAAAAAAAGAACAAGATTTTCTGTAGTTAGATATGGTAACGTAATTAATTCAAGAGGTTCAGTAATTCCTTTCTTTAAAAAAACAGTAATTCAAAAAAAATTGTTTCCAATAACTCATAAAAAAATGACAAGATTTTTTATAAAAGTAGATGATGGAGTGAAATTTGTTATAAAATCTTTTAGCAGAATGTTAGGCGGTGAGATCTTTATTCCCAAAGTAGACTCAATAAAAATTATAGATATCGCTAAAGCTATAAGCTCAAATACTAAAATAAAAATTGTTGGAATAAGGCCAGGTGAAAAAATGCATGAAGTTTTATGTCCTCAAGATGAAGCGCATTTAACTCTAGAATTTAAAGATCATTACGTTATTAAACCTTCAATTGGATTAGAGATCAAAAATAATTATCAGATTAATGCAATAAGAGAAAAAGGTAAAAAGGTGTCTGAAAGTTTTGAGTACTCGTCAAATCTCAATAAATTTCTTTCAATTAAAGACATTAAAAAAATTATCAATTAATTTGTATGCAAGTTGCAATAATACCAGCGAGAGAGAAAAGCCAAAGAATTAGAAATAAAAACCTAGTTAATTTTTTGGGCAAGCCAATAATTTCTTGGCCTATTACAATGGCAAAAAGGAGTAAAATCTTCGACAAAGTTATAGTATCAACTGATAGTAAAAAAATTTTAAGTATCTCAAAAAAATTTGGAGCAGAAGTTCCTTTTTTGAGACCAAAAAAAATTTCTGACAATCAGACAGGGATCATAGAAGTTGTAAATCATGCCATAAAATTTTTAGAGAAGAAAAAAATTAGATTTAAATATGTTTGTTGCATTTTTGCTACCGCCCCCTTATTAAAAAAAAAAACTATTCAACAAGCACTTAATTTACTCAGAAAAGGCGGATATGATTTTGTTTTTGGAGCGAACAAAATTGATTCAAAATATTTAAGATCTTTTTATATAAAAAATAATAAATTGTATATGCTCGACAAAAAATTTTATTTTACCCCAAAAAAACCTTATCCATCAACTTATTTAGATTCAGGACAATTTTATTGGGGAACGAAAAATGCTTGGAAAAAAAATAAAATAATTTTTACTAAAAATTCAAATTTTATTCTTCTAAATCATAAAAAATTTGTAGATATTAATACTTATAAAGACTTGGAAAAAACAAGACAAATTGCAAAAAAATACAAAATATGAAAATTAAACAAGATTATTTTGAGATTTTAAGAAAAATCAAAGAAGATTTTAAAAATCAAAGACAACTAGCTAAAGAGCTAAATTTTAGTTTAGGTAAACTAAATTACTGCTTAATTGAATTAAAAAAAAAAGGATTAGTAAAGATTCAGAGTTTTAGAGATAACCCAATGAAAATTAAATACGTACTTACACCGCGAGGGATAGAACTTAGAACCAAACTTACAATTGATTTTATGAAAAGGAAAATGAAGGAATATGACGAACTAAAAAAAGAACTAAATCAAATTAAAAAAAAATGATTTGTAAAGATATAGTTGAAAACAATAAATTTGATTAATGAAAGTCTATAAAAGAATTAAGCCGAGAAAATTTTTAGTAAGCAAAAAGAATAATATTATTCTTAAAGACGTTGGAAAAATATTTTTAAATGAGAATGAAAACTTAACAATAACTTGTAAAGAACAAAAAGATTTTGAAATTTGTAGAAAAGAGTGGGGCTACTATGCAACACCATCTTTGAATTTTCGATTAAAGAAAAAAGGTCTTAAAGCGGTTTTAGTAAAACAAAAGTTAAAATATTTCATTCTACTAGTCGATGTAAGAAAGAGAAAAAAATTTAAAGATTACATAAAAATTGAAAATTACAAAATTATTAAATGGTTCTGAAATTTCTGAGATGGTAAAAAAAAAAGAGAATTATTTAATTTGTACAAGACTTACAGATACCTTTCCAAAAAAAAATAATGCAATTTTAAATTTTGTATCAGAAGCTGCATTATCCTCTTTCTCTAATTATTTTGAAAATAAAAATTATAGTATTAATAGTTCTCAGTGGGTTGATAAAAAGATATTACTTAACGATTTTAATTACATAGATAATATTTATAACGAACTACTACCGCAGATAAAAGAGTTTTTAAATAAAATTCATGGTCATAAATTCTCTCTTAGATTTTGGAGAATACTCGTAGGTCCTTGGCTTGGTATTTTTATTTTTACTTTATATGACAGATGGAAAAATATTGAGTCTGCATCAAAAAATTTTAAAATCGATAAGCTAATAAAATTAAATTTTAATGAAGAAAACTTTGTTCCTTATGATAATAAAGATTTTTTAGGTTTTATACAAAACGATGTTTGGAACCAAAATTTGTATCAAACTATGTTTGACGAGTTTTTTAATCTAAATCAAATTGGTGTTTTAAATTTAGACTCAACAAAAATCGAAAAATTATTTAAAAAATTTGACGTAAAACCCAGTCCAAAGAGTTTTCTGGTAAAAAGTATTTTTAAATTTTTTAACATTTTTTCAAAAAAAAAATACAAGTACTTGCTTTATAGTACTTATACTGGCTTTTGGAATGAAATTAAATTATCATTTTATTTTAATCAATTACCCATTTTTATTTTTAAGATTGATAAATACAAAACAGAAAAACAAATAAATTCTGAAATTCGTGAAAGAATGTTTCTAAATTTCAACGAAAAAGACAAATTTAAAAATTTTTTATTAAAATCAATATCAATGCAGATGCCAAAAGTATTTATTGAAAATTTTAACGATTTAGAAAAATTTTCATCGCTAGAAAACTTACCAGCAAGCCCAGAAAAAATTGTTACCGCAAATGCACTTTGGTTTGATAGTTTTTTTACTTATCATGTTGCAAAGTTAACTGAAAAAAATTCAAAAATTATATATATTCAACATGGTGGCGCGTATGGTATTTCAAAGTATAGCTGGCCAGAAGAACATGAAAAAAACATTTCTGATAAATATCTCACATGGGGCTGGAAAGATGAAAAATTTAAATCTAAAACTAAAAAATTTTATGTAATTCTTAAAAAGAAAAAGTTTTCTTGGAATGAAAAAAAAATGAAAAATCTTCTTATTTTAATGAGACCAAGAAAAGCTTATTTCCAAACACCTGAAACATCGTCAGTAGGTATAGAACCATATTCAAATTATATTAAATTTTGCGGAAAATTTCTTAAGTCAGTATCTAATGAGATTAAAAGTAAAACAGTCTTACGTTTCCCATTTGAAAATGTCAGAAGAGAATCATTTGATCTTTTTTCAAAATTAAAAAATTATAAAGTAGATAACAAAGGTTCTTTCGAAGAAGCATGTAATAATTCAAAAATTATTATTAATACTGCTAATTCAACCACATTATGTGAAACCATCTCAAACAATATACCTTCTATTTTAGTTATTGATAAGAATACTCCAATAAGAGAAAATATTTTACCGATTATTAATAATTTAGAATTAAATAATTTGCTTTTTTTTGATCCATTTAAAGCAGGAAATTTTATAAACGAAATTTGGGATAATGATATTAAACAGTGGTGGTTTAAACCAGAAACTCAAAGCACATTAAATTTTTTTAGAGAACATTTAGCAAGACCAAGTAAAGATATTGCATCAGATTTGGCAAAAGAAATTAACTTAGATATTTAGCGATAGCTACTAAGATAATTTATGTTTTTAAGATTATTAGAAATTTTTCCTAGCTTGATAAGATTTTGTTTTTTTTTGAGTTTGTAAGAAAAAATATTAGAGTAAATTTTTTTCTTTTTCAGGCTTGGCCATAACTTTTCAGAAAATATATCTAGTTGAGGATCATCGCTTATATGTATTACATTAAAACCATTTTCTAAAGCTTCAATAATAGCCCCAGAAATTCCAATGAAAATCAAAGAATTTCTTTTAGTTTTTTTAATTCTTTGATTTTTAAGTGATTTGATTAATCTTTTTAAATGCTCAACTAATAAATCATTTTTTTTAGTATCAACAATAAGTGGATGACTTTTGATGCTAAACTTTTTTAAATTTAAGATCTTTTTACTATGTAAAGTTTCTAAACTTTGAAATACCTTTTTTTTATTTAAGATTGATAGTGGTAAAAAAATTTTATTTTTTATTTCTGAATTAAAACTGTTAAATCTAAATGAAGGTAAAAAAATTATTTTCGATCTTTTCCAACCTAAAAATTTTACAAAACAATATAATTGATCCTTTCCGCAAAGAATAATTTTATTCGGAGAACTTTTTTTGTAAATAAAATTATATGGTGCAGCCATTGGTGGTGAATGAACATATCCAATACTTGTCGTATTTTTAAAATTTTTGGAAATATATCCTAACAACTTATTTTGAAAAACTTGACCTTCATAAGCAATTAGTACAATGCTTGCTTTTTCACTAAAAAATTTTTTAACTTCATTAAAAAAAATGTTAGCAAAGAAATTCTGATTTGAAATAGATGAAAAAAAGAGTTTTTTATCTTTAGTCAGAAGATGTAAATTCATAAAAATCAATTTTAAAATTGGAAAAAAATTAAAACTAATTTTTTCAAAAGGCTTAATAATAAAAATATTTTTTTGTGTTTTCTCTGGTAGATTTCTGCCTTTATAAATTATAATCCAAAGAGCATCATCCAAGTCTCTAGAATTTATTTTGAAGTATCTATCAAAAAATGAACCGTCTTTCTTAAAATCATTTTCAAATCCCCAAGTGATGACTATTCTTTTGTAATTTAAATAATCTTTATGTGAAGAAATTTTATAGTTAATGTAATTTAAACTGTATAAGGTTTCTTTTATAACAGTAATTAAATTAGAAAAAAAACCCTTATTACTGCCAAGAATTGATTTTAAAATCATAACACCTAGATTTGAATTCGGGCTAAGATAATGTAGGTAACCGTTATCGGTAGTCCTGTTTTCCTTCAATTTCTGAAAATAATCTTTTACTTTTTTAAAAAAATCTTCTTGCTTCAACGCATTCATATTTTTCTTAATATTCTGTAAGCCTGAGAAAATTAAAAGTTTTTTGAATTTTTGCTGGTAAAAAATTCCAAATATTTCTTGCTATTACACCTCGCCTTGTAGGTTCGCCAAAACATTTCTTACAGGTTTCATGTTTTGGAAGATTTTTAGTTCTTAAATTGTTTAAGAAATTTTTACTATTTTCAAGAATTTGTTTCATATTTAATTCATTTATTTTTCCCATCGAAATACTTCCATCATAAGCTAAACAACAAGGCACAACATTGCCATCGGCTAATATTCCTAAAATACTACTATTACAACTAAAATTATCATTGATAGCGTAAAATTCACTTATTCTTCTTCCATAAAAAAAAGGTTTAATTTTTAGAGTTATATTTTCGAATATCCTATACCCATCTTGTTTTAAATAATTTCTAGAAAAAATTTTTTCAACATCTTTTAATTTTTCTAAAGATTTTTGATATTTTTCATCTGAGATATCGTAAAAATAATTCAGAAATTTTGCAAATAAAAGACTTGAACTCATTAGGTCTTTAGGCACTGATGGGTCACCAACTTGAATACCGAGAATTTTTTTTAAGTAATAATTTAATTTTTTATCGTTAAAATTACATCCTAAATCAATATCTATCTTGATATGTTTAAAATTTTTCGCTTTGGTACAAAATTCTATAATACTTTTTACGTACCTATCCAGTTCCATGTTAAGGCCTCTTGCGTCTTTATGTTTATTTGCGTCTAAAACTTGTAAAGAAATTTTTATATTAGTTCCAAATTTTAGTAAATTTTCAACATTTTTTTCTTTGTTCAATAGAAGACCATTGGTAATAAACAAAACCGGGATTTCATTTACTTTACAGAATTCTAAAATCTCGAAAATTCTTCTATCTAACAATGGCTCATTAAATTGAGAAAAAGTAACGTACTTAAAATCTTTGTCTTTAAAGTCAATACTTTTAAGAGTATTAAAAATATCTTTTAACTCTAATTTAGAAACTTTATCGTCTTTTAATGGATATGGACAAAAGGAACATGCCATATTACATGCCGCAGTACTTTCTATTTGCAATACGTCAAAGCCATATTGTGTTAGTTTCAGTTTTTCTAAATTACTCATAATTTAAAATATTTTTATTATTCATGCATTGCTTTGAGAATAGTCTCATTTAAATGATCATAGTCAATTATCTCTTTAATCCTAGATTTTTGCAATCCCCCTATGGAAATAAATCTAGGATTTTTTCCAGCTCTTTTTTTGTCTAAAAAAATATTCTTATATATAGAGTCTTGCAAAACATTTTTACTAAAAGGTATTTTATTTAAGTAAATTTTTGTAGGCAAATTATATTCTTTTAAAAGATTTTCAATAGTACAAAAAATCTTTTCCTTTCTCTTTTTTTCATAAAATACTTCGCACAACATCCCAATACCAACTGCTTCTCCATGCCTGATGAAATCCCTTTTCAATTTTTGTTCAATGGCCATCTCTATAGCATGCGCAAAAGTATGTCCAAAATTAAGAGATAACCTCGTGTTTTTCTCGTGAATGTCATTTAAAAAGAATTTGATTTTGGTTTTTAAAGTAAGATAACAAAGTTTAAAAACAACGCTCGTTTCTCGTTCGATTACTTTCTTTTTTGAGTTTTTTAACAACTCTAAAATCTTATTTTCACCAATAATTCCACATTTAATAATTTCAGCAATTCCTGCAGTGAATTCTCGATCAGGTAAGGTTTTGATTATTTTTTCTAAAATAAATACAGCTTTAGGATGATAATAAGTTCCAATTGAATTAGTGATGCCTTTATAATTTATCGCAGTTTTACCACCAATCGAACTATCAACAATTGAGGTCATAGTTGTAGGAATACAAAAGTAATTGAGTCCTCTCAGGTATAAACTACTTGCTAAAGCTGAAACATCTCCTAAAACTCCACCACCAAAAGACACTATAATCGAGTTTTTTGTGAAACTATTTTGTAACAAAATATCGAGAATCTTGAACAATAATTTTTCATTTTTGTTCAGTTTTTCAGAAACACACTCTATTTTAAGAATATTACATCCAGTAATTTTTAATTCTGACAATATTTCTCTTACTATTTTTTTTTCAATATTTCTATCGTAAATAAAAAGTATATTTTTGTCAGAATTTATTGAATTGATAGTTTTAGATATTGTTCCTTTATAATTTGAGCGACAAAAAATCACAGAATGCTTAGATTTGTTTATTTTATATTCGAGTTTCATCCTTATTAATAAAATTTAAAATATTATTTATAAAATTTAAAATATTTATCTTTTTTTATTTTAATTTGTGCTTTTGAATAATCCTCAAACACATCTACCGAAAAACTATCACCTTTTAAATTAAGATTTTTAATTTTCAAACCTATATCTAACGCTCTTAAAAGCTCAATATCCTCTATTTTTTCAATTTCACTTAATCTACTTTTTCCATACATTATAAGTGCTTGAGGCTTGAAAGAAATAATAGATAAATGTTTTTTTAAATTCTTTGATTTATTTTTAAATTCGTAAGGAATATTTGCTCTTGAGATGTACATTACTTCATTTTTACTATTTGAAACCAATTTTACTAGGTTTGTATTATTAGTAGGCTTAACTTTTAAACTTGGAAGTACAATATCAGCATCTAAATTTTTCTCGTGAAATTCTACAACTTTATCAATGTGATTTGGACTTATTAGCGGTTCATCTCCTTGTACGTCAATCACAAATTTATATTTTTTATTATTTCCGATTTTTTTAAAAGCCTCACAAATTCTCTCAGTACCGTTTCGGTGATGTTTAGAAGTCATTATTACTTTTGCACCATACTTTCGTACTTCTCTCTGAATTTTTTTATCATCACAACAAATATAAGCTTCCTTTATTTTTTTTGATAATAAAGTCCGTTTGTAAACATGCATTATAAGTGGCAAATTATTAATTGGTAGAAGAGATTTTGCCGGTAATCTTCTCGAATTAAGTCTAGTAGGAATTAAAGCTAAAACATTATTTTTCTTTTTCATGATCTCAACCATCCTCCATCTACATTAATACTCTCACCAGTAATGTAATTTGAATAATCTGACAATAAAAAGCTAACAACTGAAGAAATTTCCCCAGACTCGCCCCATCTGTTTTGAGGTATCTTAGATATAGTCCAATCATACAAAGATTTATTTTTTTTAAATTTTTCAAAATATGAAGTTTTTATAAATCCAGGATTAACAATATTTGCTCTAATTTTTTTTGCATACTCCACAGCAAAACATTGAGTCATACTTTTTAAAGCGCCTTTGGTCGAACTATACCCACTTAATTCATTAAAACCTGTTTCTCCAACTATTGAACCAATATTTACTATTGAGGAATTAATTTTATTTTCATCACAAAACTTTGCATATAATCTCATTATTCGAAAAACTGAGAAAAAATTAATATCAAACACATCTTTTATTTTTTTGTCGCTTATTTTTTGAAATTTTAGTCTTTGTCTAATACCCGCATTATTAACCAAACAGTTAATTATTTTTTTGTCTTTGATAGATTGTTTAAAAATTTTGTTAATCAACTTTATATTTCTGACATCTCCCAAATAAACTTTAAAATTTTTAAGATTTTTAAACTTATTAATATCGGATCTACTCCGAGTGATACCATACACAAATGCACCTGATTTAACAAAACTTTCAACCATATTTTTTCCCAACCCTTTTCCAACACCGGTTACAAGTATATTTTTATTTTTGAGAAACATAAAAATTTATAAATATATAATATTGTACAATATTTGAACAAAGAATAGTAGTAATTTTTAGTCAAAATTTGATCGTAAATTGATTATAATATGATCAAACGAATTAAAATGTTATAATGTATTTAATTCATTAATATTTATGCAAAAAAATTATAGAGATCCCTCAAAAAAACTGGTCTTCCTGGCTAATACTTTTCTCATTGTAAGCATCATCTTAATTTCATTTTTAATTATATTTGCATCTTTCAAGTATTATATTTCTGAAAATATAAATAAAGAATTTTATCTAATTTATTTACTTATATTTATAATTTTTCTAATATCATTAATTTACGTGGTGAAGAGATCCGACAATAACACAAAGATTAATTTTTCATTAATAATTTTTGTTGTAGGAATTACACTTTATAGTTTAGAAATTTATTTACAATTTTTTAATCAAGGCGAAAAGGAGAAAGTTGCAAAAAAAATAGGTATTGAATTTGATAAAAGATCTACCAAAGATGTTTTAATTGATTTAAGAAAAAAAGGTTATGATGCTCATCCAAATTTAAAACCAACATTTTTTAAAGAAACTAATGGAATATATCTTTTAAATAAAAAAGAAAAGGTTTACCCTTTAGGCACAATTTCTAATTCTTTTACAATCTTAGGAAATGAGTCCGGTTACTATCCACTTATAAAAACTGATGAATATGGATTCAATAATCCAAGAGGATTATATAAGAACAAAAATTTAGATATAGTTTTAATTGGAGATTCTTTTACTGAAGGAAAATCAGTGAGAGATAATGAAAATATAAGTGCAAATTTAAGAAAAAAAAAATATAGCGTTGTAAATCTCGGTAAATCCGGAAATGGACCTTTAATAGAACTTGCAACTTTAAATGAATTTGCATCAGTCTTGAAACCAAAAATTTTATTGTGGTTTTATTTTGCAGAAAATGATCTAGGTGACTTAGAAAAAGAAATGAAATCGTCTTTTTTAAAAAAATATATTACCAATCAGGATTTTTCTCAAAAATTAATGAATAGACAAGTAGAAATTGATGAAATTTTAAAAAATTATTCAAGAGAAAAATTTAGAATTGAAGCAGAGAATAATCTAAAAAATATTAAAGGCACAATTTTAAATATTTTAAAACTTTATCATTTAAGATTAATTTTTAGAGTAAGACCATCTAATGAGCCAACTCCAGCTCTTTCTCAAATCCTAAAAATTTCAGACCAAAAAGTTTCAAGCTGGGGAGGAAAAATGTATTTTGTTTATTTACCTGCACGTGGTTACGTGCACCCTACAAGAGAATTTGTATTGAAAACAGTAAAAGATTTAAATATTCCAGTGATAGACTTAAAAAAAGAAATATTTGATGTCCATCCAGATCCATTATCTCTATTTCCTTTAAGAATATACGCTCATTACAATGCCAAAGGTTATGCAGAGGTTGCAAAAATTGTCTATCAAAGGCTAATTGAGGATGGATTTAAACCCTCTAATGAATAATAAAAGCTTATTTTAAATATGGAAAAAAAAATATCAGTTTTAATGACATGCTTTAATGCCTCAAAATATATAATTTTTTCTTTAGAAAGTATTATTAAACAGAAATATAAAAACTGGGAACTAATAATTATTGATGATCATTCATCTGATAATTCAACAGAAATAATTAAAAAATTTAATTCAAAAAAAATTAAGCTTTATAAACTAAATAAACATATTGGACGGACAGCTTCACTCAATTATGGCCTCAAAAAAATTAAAAGTAATTATATAGCAATACTAGATGCTGACGATTTAGCTTTAAAAGATAGATTCTCAGACCAAATAGATTTTTTAGATAAAAATAAACATATAGATTTAGTAGGTTCTTGGGCATCGACTATAGATGAAAAAGGCAAAACAATTAACAATCGTATATTAAAGTCAAATTTAAAGAGTTTAGAAAGCTATATGATGTTTAGAAATGTTTTTTCACATTCATCTATTATGTTTAGAAAAAAAATTTTAAAAAAAGTTAAAAAATACCCTATTGAATTTATTTATATGCAAGATTATGCTTTTATACTCAATATAATGAAATATTTTAAGATTTATATTCTACCAAAAGTTTTAGTTCAAAACCGAGTTGTTAAATCTTCAATGACTTTTACAGTGCCCTCTAAAAGAATAAATGAAGAGAGATTAAAACTTCTTTACTATACTTCTAAAAACTTTAACTTTAATTTTTCTACCAGAATTTTATGGTTGATTGAATTAACCAAAGTAAATATAAAGTCTTTTTTCATATAAATGGGCGTGTAGTTCAGTGGTAGAACGCTACGTTGACATCGTAGAGGTCATAAGTTCAATTCTTATCACGCCCACCATTTTCCCAAAAAAAAGTGGTTTTTTCGCCTATTTACATAGTTAATTAAAACTAATATAAGTTTGTGCCTGGTAATTATTGCGAAGGGGCCACACCCGATCCCATTCCGAACTCGGAAGTTAAGTCCTTCAGCGCCGATGGTACTTTGTCTTAAGATACGGGAGAGTAGGACGTTGCCAGGCTTTGAAATATGAAGATAGCAAGCTCCTTAAAGTCACTAAAAAAAAGAGATCTTAACTCTAAGTTAGTAAAGCGTAGAGGAAAAGTTTACGTTATTAATAAAAAAAACCCAAAATTTAAAGCTCGACAAGGTTAAATATGAGCGACAACGATTTTAAAAAAACTTATAGCGGTTTTACAAAATTTGTTCTATGGGGAACATTGGCAGTATTAGCTATATTAGTAATATTAGCTCTTACATTACTATAATAAATAGAAAAATTTAAAATGATAGTTGGTTCAATTAAAGAAAATACAGCATTAGAAAAAAGAGTTTCTTTAACTCCTGAGTCAGCGAAAAATATCATTGGACTTGGATTAAAAGTGTGTGTTGAAAAAGGTTATGCACTTCATCTCGGAATTGAGGACAAAGAATATAAAGATATTGGGGTTGAGATAAAGGCGTCATCAAAAGAAGTATTAAATTCAAGTGACTTAATTACGAAAGTAAATTGTCCCTCAGAAGACGAAATTGAAATTTTAAAAGCTAATACAATTTTAATTGGAATGCTTAATCCATCAAAAAATAAAAACCAAATTGATAAAATTATTAATAAAAAAATTAAGCCTTTTTCTTTAGAATTATTACCTAGAATTACAAGAGCTCAATCAATGGACGTTTTATCTTCCCAATCTAATTTGGCTGGATATAGGGCCGTCGTTGATTGTGTTGCAGAATTTGAAAAAGCTGTGCCTATGATGATGACAGCGGCAGGTACCGTTCCAGCAGCAAAAGTTTTGGTTATTGGAGCAGGCGTGGCAGGTTTACAAGCTATTGCTACCGCTAAAAGATTAGGCGCGATTGTTTCAGCAACAGACGTAAGAGCAGCATCTAAAGAACAAGTAGAGAGCTTAGGAGGTAAATTTTTAACAGTTGAACAAAACGAAGATATGGAAACTGCTAGTGGATACGCAAAAGAAGCATCAGATGAGTATAAAAAAAAACAAGCAGAAATGATGAAAGAAGCTCTTAAAAAAAATGATATAGTTATATGCACAGCATTAATTCCTGGAAAACCTGCTCCAAGAATACTAACGGAGGATTTAGTTAAACTTATGAAACCTGGGTCAATTGTTTATGATTTAGCAGCAGAACAAGGAGGAAACTCTGCATTTTCAGAAGCAGGCAAAATTAATTCAGTAGGTGGGATAAAGATAGTAGGAGTTAAAAGTCTAATGAATAGCTTACCACTTACTGCTTCAAGCTTATATGCTAAAAACTTATTTAGTTTTATTCGTAACTTGTATAGTAAAGAGAAGAAAGATTTTAACATTAATTTAGAAGACGAAATAATAGAAAAATCATTAATTAAAAGAGTTTAATTATGGAAATAGATCCTTTTATATTTAGATTAAGTATTTTTATTTTATCTATCTTTATAGGTTATTATGTTGTATGGAGTGTTACCCCATCGCTTCATACCCCATTAATGTCGGTCACTAACGCTATTTCATCAGTTATTATTGTAGGTGCTATCATTGCAGCTTTAGCAGGTACTTCTGAAAGTATTTTTAATACATCGAGTATCTTTGGATTTATAGCTATCATTTTAGCAGCAATAAATATTTTTGGGGGCTTTTTGGTAACTCAAAGAATGCTTCAAATGTACAAAAAAAAGAAAAATAAAAAGAAATGATCTCAGCTAATCTAGCAGCAATTTTTTATTTAGTATCTGGAATATTATTTATTCTTGCGCTTAGAGGATTATCATCACCTGATACATCTAGACAAGGAAACTACTTCGGAGTTGCTGGAATGATAATTGCAATCGTAGTGACATTCCTATCAATTGGTAATTTTTCAACATCTCTAGTTTATGTAGTTATATTCCTAGTTATCGGTGGAGCAATCGGCGCTTTTATAGCTTTTAAAATTCCGATGACTGCAATGCCAGAACTAGTGGCTGGTTTTCACAGTTTAGTAGGTTTAGCAGCAGTTTTTGTTGCGATCGCAGCTTTTTTAAATCCCGCAGCTTTTAATCTAGGAAATGTCGGTGATATAAAATTAGCGAGTCTTATTGAGATGTCTATTGGAGCGGCAGTAGGAGCGATAACTTTTTCAGGTTCTATAATAGCTTTTTTAAAGCTAAGAGGAATAATGTCTGGCGCCCCTATTACATTTAGTGGTCAGCACATTTTAAATTTGATACTTGGAATAGGTATTTTTGTTTTAATTTTTTATCTATGTAAAACTCAATCTACGAATATTTTTTGGACTGTAATTATAATCTCATTTCTTGTCGGAGTTTTATTAATTATCCCTATAGGAGGAGCAGATATGCCTGTAGTAATTTCAATGCTTAATTCCTATTCTGGGTGGGCTGCAGCTGGAATAGGTTTTACATTAGAAAATACTGCTTTGATTATAACAGGTGCGCTTGTCGGATCCTCAGGAGCAATACTTTCATATATAATGTGTAAAGCCATGAACAGATCTTTTGTAAGCGTAATTCTAGGTGGTTTTGGAGCGGACAATTCTTCTGATGATAAAAAAGAAAAGAAAGATCAAAAGTCAGTTAAAAGTGGTAACGCAGAGGATGCGGCTTTTTTAATGAAAAATGCCTCATCTGTAATTATAGTTCCAGGCTACGGTATGGCCGTAGCTCAAGCACAACACGCTCTAAGAGAGATGGTAGATAAATTAAAAAAAAATGACATTAAAGTTACATATGCTATTCATCCAGTAGCGGGAAGAATGCCAGGACATATGAATGTACTTTTAGCTGAAGCGAATGTTCCATACGACGAAGTTTTTGAATTAGAGGATATAAATAATGATTTTGCTAACGCAGACGTAGCTTTTGTTATCGGTGCTAATGATGTTACCAACCCAGTTGCTAAAACTGATCCAAAAAGTCCGATATTTGGAATGCCAGTTCTTGACGTTGAAAAGTCTAAATCAGTTTTATTCGTGAAAAGAAGTTTATCACCTGGTTACGCAGGAATTGATAATGAGCTATTTTATAAAGATAATACACTTATGTTATTTGCTGATGCAAAAAAGATGACAGAAGAAATTGTTAAAAACCTGGATTAATGAAAACTAAAATTTTTTGTGATATAGCAGATTATAAAACAATAAAATTTTATAATAATAAAAATTTTGTTGATGGCTTTACTACAAATCCAAGTTTAATGAGATTAGCTGGTGCAAAAAATTACAAAAATTATTGCTTAAAATTGTTAAAAATTTGTAAAAAAAAACCAATTTCATTTGAAGTTTTTGCTGACAATAAAAAAGACATGCTCAAACAAGCTTATAAAATTAATTCTTGGGGTAAAAATGTGTATGTTAAAATTCCTGTTGTAAATTCGAGAGGGAAGTTCATGGGTCCAGTTATTAAAGAGCTAAGTAAAAAAGGTGTAAAACTTAATATAACCGCGGTGTACAACAACGAACAAACTAAAAAAATCTACAAGCAACTAAATAAGAATTCTAAATCAATAATATCAATATTTGCTGGTCGTATGGCTGATAAAGGCAAAGATCCAGTGCCAATTTTTAAAAAAAGTATTTCTTTAACAAAAAAGAACAAAAATATTGAGATACTTTGGGCTAGTACTAGAGAACCTTATAACTATATCCAAGCGAAACAAATTAAATGTAATATAATAACTATGCCTCCAAAAGTTATTAATCAAATTAATTCTTTTGGAAAAAGTTTTAAAGAAATGACTATCGACACAGTGAAGGGTTTTTTAAAAGATAGTAAAAAATCTAAATTTAATCTTTAAAAGATATTAATATAATTGTTTTAATATTCTATTTGGTTGCGGGGGTAGGATTTGAACCTACGACCTTCAGGTTATGAGCCTGACGAGCTACCAGACTGCTCCACCCCGCGATGAATTATTTCTTCTTAATATTTATTGCTTGAAGCTTATCTTTCTCCTCTTTGATATCGTAAAATATTCTTTGTTCTTCTTTTAAAACTCTCAATTTAGAGTCTTCAAGAGCAGATACATGAAGAAAAATATCTTTATTTGTTTCATCATCAGTGATAAAACCATATCCTTTTTTGGCGTTGAACCACTTAACTTTACCAGATGGCATTTTTAATCCTCTCATTTTAATTTAATAAATTTAGTATCTATTTTTAAGTTTTTGGAGTTTTTTAACTCTCTTTAAGTTTTCTGTCTGAATTCTTTTTTTTCTCTCAGACGGTTTTTCATAAGTGCTCTTCATTTTCATTATTTTGAAGAAGCCTTCTTTTTGAAGTTTTCTTTTTAGAACTCTAATAGCCTGTTCTACATTATTATCTTTTACTTCTATTTTAATAAAAACCTCCAGTTAATTTTCATGCTAGTTATCATTAGAATTAAAGTTTGTCTAGAGAGAAGCTGCTTGAGCTTTTTTTTCCTCTCTTAATTTAGCTTTTCTTTCTCTTTCAATCCTTCTCTTAGCTTTATCTAAACTTTTTTGGAAGGCCTCCTGGGTGCAAAGAGCTAAAATTACAGGGTCTCTGGGTTTTAAATTTGAGAAGTTCCAATAACTTCTTTTTCTAATTAGAGATACCGTTCCTTTTGTGCTTCCAACTAATTTAGAAATCTGTCCATCTGTCAATTCAGAGGCATTTTTACATAGCCATAAAATTGCATCTGGACGATCTTGCCTTTTTGATAATGGAGTGTATTTTGGTTTCTTTCTCTCTTTAACTTGAACTTCATCATGTTTTTTTATTAAACTTAATTTTTTTGACGGATCTTTAGAACAAGACTCAATTTCCTCTCTAGAAAGTTGTCCTGCTAAAATTGGATTATACGCTTTTATTCCCTTAGCAACATCTCCATCTGCTATACCTTTGATTTCCAACTCGTGCAAATTACAAAACTCTGCTATTTGTTTAAATGTTAAGGTTGTGTTCTCTACAAGCCAAACAGCTGTAGCTTTTGGCATGAAAGGGGTATCGGTCATAATTTTATTTTTTTAATCTTAAATTACTAAATTTTTTATTATACTTACTCACTCTTCCTTTATCTAAAATTTTTTGAGCTCCACCAGTCCACGCATAATGAGATTTTGGATCAATATCCAATTTTAGAGTATCGTTTTCTTTACCCCAAGTAGACCTTGTTTCAAATTCTGATCCATCAGTCATTATGACTTTTATCTTGTGATAGTTAGGATGTAAGTTTTTTTTCATGAGCGGTGTTTTATATTAATAATAGTTTATACTCAATATATTTATTTTTTAATTAATCCCCTCAATTCTTCATGAATAAAGGAGTTAGATGCCAAAATGTTCTTTTTTAAAGGAAACTTTTCGTCATCTTCAAAAAAATCTACATAACCTCCAGCTTCTTTTAAAATTATGATACCTGCAGCTATATCCCAATAATTAAGCTCTCTTTGCCAATATCCATCAAATCTTCCACAAGCTACATAAGCAATGTCCAAGGCAGCGCTTCCAAACTTTCTTACATTAGAAACATTTTTTGAGACATTAATATATTCAGAAAAAATTTTATCTTTAATTTTGCTAGCTCCTTTAGGGCCGCCAGTTACTACGAGAGCATCATCGATTTTCTTTTTATTAGAAACTCTTATTCTTGAATTATTGAGGAAAGATCCATTACCTTTTTCAGCGCAAAACATTTCATTCATAATAGGATTAAATATAACACCACATTTAACTTCACTATTTTCCTCATAAGCAATTGATATTGCAAATTGAGGTATACCATTTAAAAAGTTCATTGTTCCATCTATTGGATCAACTATCCATCTATTATCCAAATTAGATTTATTTATTATTCCCGTTTCTTCAGTTACTATCCCGTAATCTGGGTGAGCTTTTTGTAATTCGTCTATTATAATTTTTTCGGTTCTTTTATCTGCTGATGTTACGAAATCTCCAGGACCTTTAGTTGAAACTTGTAAATTTTCTATTTCTCCAAAATCTCTTATAAGTGATCTTGAAGCTTTCATACATGCTCTTGTTATTAAATTAATTTGAGGAGAATTTAATCTCATTAGTTGATTCTTTTTACATATTCAAGTGTTCGAGTATCAATAATTATTTTTTCACCGCTTTCTATAAATGGTGGGACATTAATTTTAATACCGCAATCAAGAAGAGCAGGTTTATAAGATGATGAAGCTGTTTGATTTTTAATAGCGACATCCGTAGTTTCAATTGTACATTCAATATTATTTGGTAACTCAATTGATATCGGCTTATCTTTCATAAAAGAAATTGTAACTTCTAAATTTTCTTTTAATAATTTATACTGTTCTCCAGCTATAGATTTCGATATTTCCACTTGTTCATAAGTATTGTTATCCATAAAATGGCAACTATCTCCATCTAAGTACAAAAAATTAAATTTTTTTTCATCAACTTCTGCTTTTTCTACTGTTTCGCTTGATCTAAATCTTTCATTTAGCTTTGTACCTTTGATAACACTTTTTAATTCTACCTGATTAAAAGCCCCACCTTTCCCAGGCTTAACATGTTGAGTTTTAAGAACATTCCAATAGTCATTTTTATGTTCAATTATCATTCCAGGTTTAATTTCAATAGCAGTTATTTTCATTTGAATTTTCTAATTGCAAGTTCCGGTTTTAATTTGGGGTTATCCCAAATAAAACTTGATATTGCAATATATTTTGCTCCTGCTCTTATTAATTTTTTGTAATTTTTATTGTTTACTCCACCTATTGCCACAATAGGTTTTTTTACGTTCTTTTTTGCCCATCTCAAAATATTAAGATCGGCTTTTATTGCATTTTGCTTAAGTTTGGATTTAAAAAAAGATCCAAAAGCAATATAAGTTGCATTATTTTTTATTGCATTAGTTGCAAGTTTTTTTGAGTTATGACATGTAATACCAAATATTTTGTTTTTGAGTTTTTTTCTAGCCTTTGAGAACGATCCATCGTGTTGACCCATATGACATCCATCAGCGTTTATTTTCGATGCTAAAATAAAATTATCATTAATGATAAACTTAACTTTATGCTTAGTGGTAATTTTTATAATTCTTTTAGATAAATTAATAAGTTTTTTTTGACTCAAATTTTTTAATCTTAATTGAAAAAACTTCACATTCTTAAAAGACAATACTTTATCTAAACTAGCGAAGAAATTCTGATCAATTTTATTAGGTGAAATTAAGTATACTAATTTCTTCAAATGTTTTAGGCCGCAAATTCTTTCTCTAATTCTTCAGACCACTCCCCTTTAGATGACAGACCATTCATTTTAGCTCTATGGTTAAAGGCTTTTTGAATATTTTCTGTATTTTCTTGATTTTTTCCAAATTCCTTTAATGCACTTGCTTGCAAACCTCTTCCATAAGAGAAAGTAATTAAAAAATTACTATCATTTATTTTGTTTATTTCATTAAGATTTTTACTGGATTCAATTTCAGACTGACCGCCCGATAAAAAAGCAATTCCAGGAACATCACTTGGAACATTTTTTTTTAAGCAGTCTAAAGTTTTTTTTGCAATTTCTTCTGCATTAGATTTATCTTTACACTCCGAGCCAGGTATAACCATATTAGGTTTTAGAACAGTTCCTTTCAAATCAACTTTATGTATTTCTAGTTCGTTATAACACTCATTAAGTACATTTGTTGTAACTTGATAGCATTTATCAATGTTATGCGAACCATCCATCAAAACTTCTGGTTCGACTATCGGCACCATTTTATTTTCTTGGACTAAAGCAGCGTATCTTGCTAATGCGTGGGCATTAGACTTAACAGATTGGGCAGATGGAAATTTATCTGAAATTTTATAGACAGCTCTCCATTTTGTAAATCTCGCACCTAAATCATAATATTCTTTTAATCTTTCGCGTAAACCATCTAAACCTTCTGTTACAGTTTCATCACTAGATCCAGCAAGAGGTTTAGCACCTCTATCAACTTTTATTCCTGGCACAGCTCCATGTTTAGATATTAATTCTGGAATTGATGGTCCAAAGGTAGTTTTTTGTCTTATTGTTTCATCAAATAAAATTACTCCCCCAATAAAATCTTTCATAGCACTTGAGTCAAAAAGTGTTTGTCTAAAATTTAGTCTATTTTTTTCTAAATTTTCAACATTTATACTTTTAAATCTTTTAGCTATTGTTCCAGTGCTTTCATCTGCAGCAAGGATACCTTTTCCTTTAGCGCACATTTTTTTAGCTATTTCATTTAACGTCATAGCGGTTATTTATTTTAAAACACTTATACCAGGCAAGTCTTTTCCTTCTAAGTACTCTAAAAATGCTCCTCCTGCTGTTGATAAGTGGGAGAAAGTAAGTTTGTCACTACTTTTATTTATTGCTGCGAGAGTGTCTCCACCTCCAAGAATAGATATTAAAGATTTTTTAATAGTATTTTTAGAGATATTTTCTGCAATCGATAATGTGCCTTTTAAGAAGTTCTTATTTTCAAAATAACCAGCTGGTCCATTCCACAAAACAGTATTTGACTCGTTAATTTTTTTTTGAATTTTTTTTATTGTTTTGAATCCGATATCTAAAATTATTTCATTTTCTAGAATCTCATCAAGATTTTTATTTATACCGGTTCCTTCATAGTCTGTTCCTACCATGCAATCTTCAGGTATTAATATTTTACAATTATGTTCCTCTGCTTTTTTATAAATATTTGCTATTATTTCTTTTGTATTTTTTTCAATTAAAGATTTACCAACTTTTAAACCCTTATGAACGAAGAAATTATTAGCCATTGCTCCAACAATTACTAAATTGTTTATTTTTTTTATAAGATTAATAATAACATTAATCTTTGTAGAAATTTTTGATCCTCCGATAATACAAGTGACTGGTTCTTTTTTATTTTTTACTATAAGATTTAATGCCGTTATTTCTTTTTTAAACAATGGACCAGCATAACTTTTTTTTATAAATTTTGTTATGCTATGTACAGAAGCTTGTTTCCTATGGGAGCATGAAAATGCATCATTAATATAAATGTCCCCAAGTTCACCTAACTTTTTTGAAAAATCTTGGCTATCTTCGGCTTCTTCTTTAAAAAATCTGATATTCTCAATTAATATTACCTCTCCACCTTTTAGATGAGAAAATTTTTCTTTAGTTTCAACATCAAAAGTTCCTCTAAAAAAATAAACATTAGTTTTAAGCGCATCTTTGAGATATTTGTAGATAGGTATTAAAGACAGGTGAGGGACATTAATTCCTTTTGGTCGACCTAAATGACTAATAATTATAATTTTTGCTTTTTTTTTAATTAGTCTATTTATAAAAGGTAAACATAAAGTTATTCTTGTGTCATCTCTTATAACATTGTCTTTAATTGGAACATTAAAATCTAATCTAAGAATTATCTTTTGATCTTTGATTTCTAAATCGTCAGGAAAGAAATTTATTTCGCCCATCGACTTCTCTCACTCTCTCAATTTTTTTTGAATAAAATTTGTTATATCTTCCTCTGACAATTTAAAATGTTTGTAAACTTCTTTATAGGGAGCACTTTCACCAAATTTATCTATACCTAAATTGGCACCTTTATTTTTAATATATTTTTGCCAAGACATTATACTTCCAGCTTCTAATGTGATGATCAATGAGTTTTCTTCTAAAATTTCTTTCCGGTAATCTTCGGGTTGTTTATCAAAAAGCTCCATACATGGCATTGAAACTACTTTTGAATGGATATTGTTATCTTTAAGTAGATTTTGAACTTTTAAGGCAAGTTCTACCTCAGTACCAGAAGCAATTAATGTTACATTGCTCTCGTGCGAAGTTAAATTAACCACATATGCTCCTTTTTCACATTTGTTCTCTTTAGAATTGCTTGGATTGATGTAAGGAACTTTTTGTCTCGATAATGCAATCGCACTTGGGGTACTTTCACTTTTTAAAGCTATTTCCCAACATTCAAATGTTTCATTAATATCTGCTGGCCTGAAGACATTTAAATTCGGAATTGCTCTCAACCCAGAAAGTTGTTCTACAGGTTGGTGAGTAGGACCATCTTCACCAAGACCAATCGAGTCATGTGAAAAAACATAAATTACTTTAAGACCCATTAAACCAGAGAGCCTTATAGAGGGTTTACAATAATCTGAGAATATTAAAAATGTTCCACCATAAGGTATTATACCCCCATAAAGCGCTAAACCATTCATAACTGCTGCCATACCATGTTCTCTAACTCCGTAATGAATATAATTTCCATTAAAATTTTTAGAGTTTATAATTTTAGAATTATTTGTTTTTGTATTATTAGAACCACTTAAATCTGCAGAACCACCTATTAATCCAGGAAGAAAAGCAGAAATTTTTTCTATAGCAGCCATCGAGCATTGTCGTGTAGCTAAACTTGGCTTAGATTCAAAATATTTATATTTTTCTTGACGAATTAAATTTTCTAAACCGTTCAAATCCAATTTCTCATTAGCACCGTTAAGTTCATTTATTAGTTTAGGATTTTTTTTATTTACTGTTTCAAGCCATTTATTTTCCAGTTGCTCACCCTTGTTACCTATATTTCTCCATTCATCTAGTATTTCTTGAGGCACTTCAAATGGCTGGTTGTTCCATTTTAGTTTTTTTCTCACTAAAGCTATTTCTTCGTCTCCTAAAGGAGAGCCGTGAGAGGAAGCTTTACCAGATTTATTAGGTGATCCAAATCCTATTATAGTTTTACAAGATATTATTGTAGGTTTTTTTGATTTTGATGCTTTCGTGATCGCTTTTGAAATTTGTTTTTCATTGTGACCGTTTATTTCTAAAAAGCTCCAACCGTATGACTCAAATCTTTTTTTGTAATTATCTGAAACACTAAGCGAGGTTGAACCATCAATTGAAATTTTATTGTTGTCAAAAAAAACTATTAAATTTTTTAATTTTAGATGCCCAGCTAGACTCATTACTTCATGACTAATACCCTCCATAAGATCACCATCGCTTGCTATCACGTAAGTTTTGTTGTTGATTACAGCTGATCCAAACTTCTTTTTAAAAATCTCTTCAGCTATTGCCATACCTACAGAATTACCCAACCCCTGACCTAGTGGTCCCGTAGTAGTCTCAATCCCAGTTCCTTTTTTATATTCAGGATGACCAGCGCAAATCGAATTTAGTTGTCTAAAATTTTTGATATCTTCAACAGAAACAGATTTATAGCCAGTTAAATATAACAAAGAGTACAGTAGCATCGAACCATGACCAGCAGATAAAATAAATCTATCTCTATTAATCCAATCTGGATTTTTTGGATTAAACCTGAGGTGGTATTTAAACAAAACAGTAGCAACATCTGCCATACCCATTGGCATGCCAGGATGGCCGGAATTGGCTTTTTGAACAGCGTCGATAGATAAAAATCTTACTGCGTTAGCTAATTGATTTAAATTTACAGTCACTTTTAATAACCTATATAGACTTAAACTAAGTATATCAATATTATGATATAATATTTTATGAGTATAATTGAAAAGAAAGAAAAAAATTTAAATCAGTTAATTAATAAACTTAATTCTTTAACTTTAACTTATTCACAACCAACATACGAGATAGAAAAAATTAAAACAGAAAAAAATGAAATATTGATTCAAAAAAATCAAATAGAAAAAAAAAACCAAGAATTAATGAGAGAGCACAAGTATCTGAAGGAAAAAATTAATAGTTTACGATTAACAAATGAGAAAAATTCAGAACTAGAGGAAAATTTTAATCAAGAGATTGAGGAATTAAGCAAAGAAACTGAAAATTTATTTACTGAAATTGAAAAATGGCAAATATAAATATTAAATTTAACAATAAAGACTATCTACTCTCTTGCGACGATGGACAAGAGGAGTCGCTTAAAAAATTAACTAAATTTTTAGACAAAAAATACACAGAGCTAAAAGATAAGTTAGGAAATATAGGGGAAAATAAATTATTACTTATTACTACAATCCAACTCATTGATGAGTACTTTGACTTAAAACAAAAAATAACTCAACAAAAGGCAAAGTTAGATGAAATTTCTAATAAATTCAAAGAAATTAGATCTTTAGCAATTGAGTACAAGAAAGATAAAGACTCTGAAATTCAAAATCTTAACCAAGAATTGGAAAAATTTAAAAAAACTATTGAAGCGAATAACAATCTCTATGAGTCTATGTTAGATAAAACTACACAATCACTTGAGAAAATAATATCAAATACAGAGTCTCTATCTAAAATACAGTAGATGGATAAAAAAGGATTAATTAGAAGAAAGTACTCTTTAAAGAGAAAAAAGAATTATTTTGAAATTAGTAAATCTTTCTTCAATCCATTGGTAAAACTTATTAAAACTAAAAAAATTAAAAAGATTTCTTTGTATTTTCCAAATTCTTATGAAGTAAACTTACTTAAAATTTTCGAACTTAAATATTTTAAAAAATTTAAATTTTTACTCCCAATTATTAAAGAAAATCAATTGATGCATTTTCATGAATGGCAATATCAAGAAATTTTATTTGTAAATAAATATGGAATACTCGAGCCATTAAATTCAAAAATAATAATACCAGATCTAATCTTGGTACCTTTGTTGGCTTTTGATAAAAATAAAAACAGGATTGGTTATGGTAAGGGTTACTACGACAGATATTTAAATAGATACTTGAAGATACACAAAAAAATCATAACAGTTGGTGTTGCATTTTCTTTTCAAAAACATCATAACCTCCCGATAAATAAAAATGATTTTAAATTAGATTATATCATTACTGAAAAAGGTATTACTGAATGAAAATTCTAGTTCTTGGAGACGTTATAGGCTCATCGGGTAGAAAAGCGCTTAAAAAAAATCTAAACAATATAATTAAAAAAAATGAAATAAATTTTACAATTATCAACGGTGAAAATTCTGCTGATGATGGTAAGGGAATTACAAAAGATATAGCTGAAGAGTTTTTTTCTCAAGGGATAGATGTCATTACATCAGGCAATCACATTTGGGATAAAGAGGAAACAACAAAATATATTGAAACTGAAAATCGACTTTTAAGACCTGCAAACTTAGTAGATGGTTCTCCGGGAAAAGGTTATGGAATTTTTTATTCAAAAGATAAAAAATATAAAGTAGGTGTAATTAATCTTATGGGAAATATTTTTATGAGAAAAACAGAAGATGTCTTTATAGCCGCAAAAGATATAATTAAAAAAATAATACTAAAAAAGAATGTTGATTTTTCTGTAGTTGATTTTCATGGAGAAATTACAAGTGAAAAAATGGCTATCGGGCATTATCTAGATGGTTTTACAACTTGTGTAGTTGGAACACATACTCATGTGCCTACGGCAGATACTAGAATTCTTGAAAAAGGAACGGCATATCAAACTGATATTGGAATGTGCGGCGATTACAATTCAGTAATTGGGATGAATAAAGAAAATTCAATAAAAAGATTTTTTAAAGATAAAAATGCAGTTAAACATTTTCCATCAGAGGGATCTGGAACCTTATCAGGAATAGTTGTGCATGCAGATGAAAAAACTGGTTTAGCAAAAAATATTTCAAGGGTAATTGTTGGCGGATCACTAATAGATTAATTATGGCAGGACATTCTCATTGGGCAGGCATTAAACATAAAAAAGGAAGAGCAGATAAAGAAAAATCAAAAATTTTTTCTAAACTTTCAAGAGAAATTACTGTAGCAGCCAAATTAGGAGATAAAGACCCCTACATGAACCCAAGACTCAGAACGGCTATTCAAGCTGCAAAGCAAGCCAACATGCCAAAAGATAATATTTCTAGAGCAATCAGCAAATCTGAATTATCAGGAGATAAAAATTATGAAAATTTAAGATATGAGGGATTTGGACCTTTTAATATTGCTTTGATTATCGAAACTTTAACAGACAATAAAAATAGATCAGCATCGAGCATAAGAACAATATTACAAAAAAACGGAGGAAGCCTTGGAGAGTCAGGTTCTACTAAACATATGTTTAATAATTATGGGATTATTCATATTGAAAAAAATAAAATTAGCGATGAAGATGCTTTTGATATTGCTATCAATTTTGGAGCCAAAGATTGCATGAGTACAAATGGATTTCATGAAATAATTACAAAAAAACAGGACTTTTATAAAATAAAATCTGAATTTGAAAAAAAAGTTAAGTTTTGTGATTATACCGCCATTGAGTGGAGAGCTCATAACTACTTAAAATTAAATAAAGAACAGAGTAAAAAAATGATAGATGTGCTAAATGCATTAGAAGCGTTAGATGATGTACAAAACATTTTTATGAACGCCAAATTAGAAGATTAAAATATGAAGATAGTTGGAATAGACCCAGGACTCAGCGGAGCAATTGCAATAATAGAGGATAATAAAGTTGTTGGTATATTTGACATGCCCGTAATGGCAGAAGGAAAAAAAAACAAAAGACAATTAAATAGTGCCCAACTAGTTAATATTATCAAAGATAATACAAATATGAATGAGGAAATCGTGGTTATAGTTGAACAGGTAAATGCTATGCCAGGTCAAGGTGTAACAAGTATGTTTAACTTTGGCCAAACTTTTGGAGCAATTAAAGGAGTTTGTGCTGCTTTAAAACTACCAATTTTTTTTGTAAGACCTTCTAAATGGAAAAAGCACTTTGAGTTAATTAATTCCTCTAAAGACTCCAGTAGAACTAAAGTTATTGAGATGTATCCATCTTTATCAAATCAGCTCGCAAAGAAAAAAGACGTCAATAAATCTGATGCTATTTTAATAGCAAGGTTTTATAGCGAGACAAGAGCAAAAGATAATAATTAGCAATTATTTAATAAAAAAAAGCCAAATTCATGACACATTCTAAAAGTATTCAACCTTAATGGAACAAGATATTGCAACTCAAGTTGTTGGTTTAGGTGGAGCCACAGACTTTTCATTGTGGAAATTGTTCCTCAGAGCCGATTGGGTTGTAAAATTTGTAATAATACTTTTAATTGCCAGCTCAATTTTTTCATGGGCTTTAATATTTGACAAAATAAAATTATTTAAATCAATCAATAAATCCACAGAGGATTTTGAAAAAAAATTTTGGAAGGCTAAATCAGCTGAAAGCTTCAATAATAACTTGCCGACCACTTCGAAAGATCCTGCTACCATAATATTTAAAACTGCAATGGTTGAATTAATTAGAACGAAAAGACAATCAGCTGCTATTCAATCTGCAAGAGTTGAAAGAATCTTAGAAATTGCAACGGATAATGAAATTAAAAAGATTGAAAAAAATTTTACCTACTTAGCAACAATAGGATCAACAGCACCATTTATAGGTTTGTTTGGAACTGTTTGGGGAATAATGAATTCTTTCCAATCAATTGCAATTTCTAGAAATACGAGTCTGGCAATAGTAGCCCCAGGTATCGCAGAGGCTTTGTTTGCTACAGCCTTAGGATTGCTTGCAGCTATTCCCGCTGTTGTGGCTTATAATAAATTCAATAGCGACTCACAAAGATATTTATCTAAAATAGAAAATTTTTCTAAAAGATTTTTATCTATAATCTAAAAATGGCATTCAGATTTAACCAATCTAAGAGAGAACCAATGAGCGAAATAAATGTTACGCCATTTGTAGATGTAATGCTTGTGCTTTTAATAATTTTCATGGTCACAGCACCACTGTTGACTGTAGGTGTACAAGTTGATTTGCCAGAGTCTTCAGCTGATTCTCTTCCTGATGATCAAGAACCTCTTACAATAAGCATTAATTCAAAGGGAGAAATATATATTCAAGAACATCAAGTGACTTATCAAAAAATGATACCTAAACTATTAGCAATTGCAAAAAATAGAACTGATACAAGAATTTATGTAAGAGGTGATAAAAATATTAATTATGGAAGGGTGTTAGAAGTAATGGGAACACTCTCGGGTGCAGGTTTTTCCAAAGTGGCTCTAATCTCTGAACCTTATAAAAATTAGGATGAAATATGATAAAAAGTTTATTTTACTCTATAACGTTTCATTCATTAGTAATTTTGTTAACTATTTTGAGTTTACCATTTATGCTTAGAGAGCCGATAGACCTACCTCCAATAGTGTCTGTTGAATTTATTCAAATTTCTGACAAAACAAATATACCATATGCACCAAAAGCTAGAAAGATAATTGAAGAAACAAAAAAAAAGGAGGAAAGAGTGGTTTCTGAGCAAGCACCTCCAGCCGCTAAAGCAAAAGAAAAACCAGATAGAATTCCAATGCCTGACGAAAAAAAAGAGGAAAAAGAAATAATTAAAAAAAAACAAAATCCAGAGGAAGTAGAACCTCAAGTTAGACAATCTTCAGAATTTGAAAAAAAAGAAATAGTTAATACTAATGAAATTGCTGCATTAATAGATAAAGCTAAAGAGGAAGAAGCTGTAAAGCAAGAGAAAAAAAGTAAGCTTACGCAAAGCAGTCAAAAGAATAAATTCGCATCTGGTTTAACTTTATCAGAGGAAGATGCGCTAAGAGCGCAAATATTTGGTTGTTGGAGCGTTCCTTTAGGTTTACCTTATGATCAAAATTTGTTAGTTCGGATAAAATTACAATTAAAAAAAGATGGTACAATTATTAAGTCTGAAATTTTGGATCACGAGCGTATGAACAGACCAGGGCAAAAATTTTATAAAGTTTTAGCCGAAAGTGCTTTAAGAGCTGTTAGAATATGTCAACCACTTAAAGTTCCTCCAACTGGCTATGATAAATGGAAAGACTTACAACTTAATTTTAATCCAGCTGAAATGTTACAAGGATAACGTGAAAAGAATTTTATACATAATAATATTTAATTTAGTATTTTTAAACCATCTACAAGCTTTGATAGAAGTTGATATAACAAGAGGAAATCTAGATCCATTACCTATTGCTGTTTCTCCATTACACGTTGATATTAAATCTGAGAATTACGAGGGAATAAAGATAAAAGATTTGGGAAGCAATATTTCGAAAATAATTGAAAATAATTTTAGAGGAACAGGATTGTTTAATCCGTTAAAAAAAGAAGCTTTTGTTCAAAAACCTGATATTGCACATCTTAAACCAAGGTTTGAAGATTGGAGATTAATTAAAGCACAAGCACTTGTTACTGGAAAATTACTAATTAAAGACCAAAAACTAAAAGTAGAATTTAGACTTTGGGATTTAACAGCTGCTCAAGAAATGACAGCATTAGCTTTTACTACCACCCCTTCAAATTGGAGAAGAGTTGCACATATCATATCAGATAAAATTTATGAGAGATTAACAGGAGAAGAGGGGTATTTTGATACTCGGATCATATACGTTGCTGAAAGTGGCCCAAAAGACCAAAGAGTTAAAAAATTAGCAATTATGGATCAAGATGGTTCTAATAACAAATATTTAACTTTAGGAAATGAATTAGTATTAACTCCAAGATTTAATCCAACAAATCAAATGGTTACTTACATGTCTTATTTCAGAAATATGCCAAGAGTGTATTTATTAGATATTGAGACGGGAACACAAGAAGTTGTTGGTAATTTTCCAGGAATGACTTTTGCCCCAAGATTTTCACCTGATGGTAAAAAAATAATCATGAGTTTCGCAAAAGATGGGAATTCAGATATCTATACTATGGATTTAGATACTAGAGTAGTGGAAAGGATTACAGATCACTCTTCAATAGATACTTCTCCATCATTTTCACCAGATGGAAAATTTATAGCATTTAATTCTGATAGAAGTGGTTTGCAACAAATATACGTAATGAGAAGTGATGGAAGTAACGTTAAAAGAATTACTTTTGGAAAAGGTATTTACGGAACTCCTGTTTGGTCACCTAGAGGAGATTTAATAGCTTTTACTAAAATGCATAAAGGTCGATTCTATATTGGCGTGATGAGAATTGATGGAACAGGTGAAAGACTTTTGACAGAAAATTATTACCAAGAGGCACCTTCGTGGTCACCAAATGGAAGAGTTTTAGTTTTCTATAGAGAGACTAAAGCAGGAGAAAAAGGGGAAGGGTTTTCTGCAAAATTATGGTCAATAGATATCACGGGATATAATGAGAGAAGAATCTCAACAAAAACTGACGCTTCTGACCCATCCTGGTCCTCATTATTATCTAAGTAAGGTTGAAAATATGTAAAATATACTTGAATAACTTCTAATAATTTGATTTAAAACACTAAACCTAGGGGAAAAAAATGACACTAAATAAGAATTTAAAAAATATATTTCTAGTAGTATTCACAACATTAGCACTTAGTGCTTGTTCCACTGCTAAGAAATCAGCTGATATTGATGGTGACGTTTATACTGGAAAGGAAACGGTTGAATACTTAGCCGCGGGAGTTCCAGATAGAGTATTTTTTGCAACTAATAAATCATCTTTGACTACAGCTTCTAGAGCTACTTTAAGAAAACAGGCAACTTTTTTAAGAAAAAATAAAAATCTTAATGTTACAATAGAAGGTCACGCTGATGAACGAGGCACAAGAGAATATAACTTGGCTTTAGGTGAAAGAAGAGCAAACGCAGCTAGAGATTATCTGATGACTTATGGTATTTCAGGAAAAAGAATTTCTGTAATTAGTTATGGTAAAGAAAAACCTGTGAACCCTAAATCATCACCTTTATCTTGGTCTCAAAACAGAAGATCAGTTACAGTAAAAGTAAATTAATATTAATTTATTACACAATTTAAGAAGACCCTTTAATTAACTAAATTAAAGGGTCTTTTTTTTGCCATTTTATCAAATTACATATGAGTCATGTTAAGATTAAATTTACGTAAATTATTTTTAATATTTTCTATAGCACTTTTTTTCACATATTTAAATGCTGAGGAGGAAGAAGTTTACTTAAAGGCTATTTCAGATCAGATCCAAGTAATAACTAAAGATCTTAAAACTTTGGAAAAAGCAGTCTATGAAAAATCTGATATAGCATCATCATCAGCAAATTTAGTTAAGTCTGATAGTTTAAATGAGGATATTCTAACTAAACATTTGCTAAAATTAAATGAGATTGAAGATCAATTTAGAGATTTAACTAATAAATTTGAAGAAATCAATTTTAAGTTAGATAAGTTATCTACGCGAGTTACTAAAATTCAATCTGATACACAATTAAGGTTTTCCGATCTTGAAAGTGGAAATATAACTTCAGTTAATGAAAAAAAAGTCAAGTTGCCTGGTACAAGCAAACCTCAGGATTTTGGTGCAAACCCAGGTTATGAAACATCAAATTTACCATCTCAACAAAAAATAAATTCTGTAGAAAGTGCAAAAACTGTAATCACTGAAGAACCAGAAAAAAAAGAGTCTCTATTACCAAATAAGTCAGCAGAGGAACAATATGAGTTCGCCGTTAGTTTTATGAAAGTTGGAGATTATGAAACCGCTGAATTTGCTCTTAGAGAATTTATTGATAAAAATAAAGATCATGATTTAGCTGGAAGTGCCCAGTATTGGTATGGAGAAACTTTCAGAATAAGACAACTATATTCAGATGCTGCTACCGCTTATTTAGATGGATATCAAAATTATCCCAAAAGTAAAAAGGCACCAGACAATCTTTTAAAATTAGGTATTACTATGGTTCAATTAGGTGAAAAAGATCAAGGATGCAAAATGATAAGTGGGTTAAAAAAAGAATACCCAAAAGCAAGCAAGTCTGTGTTACAAAAAGCTCAATATGAGCAAAAAAAATTCAAGTGTAATTCTTAAAAACGGTTTTAAAGATTATACCGATATTTCAAAGATACTTCTTAATTTCAAAAAAAAATTAAATAAATTTAAAAAAGATTCTTTTGTAGTAGCAGTTTCTGGAGGACCGGATAGTTTAGCTCTTGTTGCTTTAACAAAAGCTTGTGACTATGAAAATAATATCAAATTTAAATATGTTTTAATAAATCACAATATAAGGAAAAATTCATCTTCCGAGGCTTTAGCTGTAAAAAAAATGCTTAAACAACATGAAATTAAATTAGAGGTTTTAGAAAATAAAATAGATATTAATAAAAATATTCAAAGTTTTGCGAGATCTATTAGGTACGATCTATTAATTAACTATTGCAAAAAAAAGAATATTAAGTCAATCCTAACTGCGCATAATCTGGAAGATCAAGTTGAAACTTTTTTTATAAGACTTTCTAGGGGAAGTGGACTTACAGGTCTTTCTGCAATGCAAAAAGTTACAAATCTTGATAAAAATATAAAGTTATATAGACCTTTATTAGATATAAAAAAAAAAATTTTAATCAAAATTTCAAAAAAAGTATTTGGAAAATATTTTAAAGATCCCTCAAATACTGATACAAAATACTTAAGAGCTAGAATTAGAAAATTAGAAGTACCTCTCAAAAAAAGCGGTATTAATTACGATCAGATCATTAAATCAATAAATAATCTTGCATCAAGTAAAGCTACTTTAGATCAGTATTTTTATAACGTATATAAAAATTCAGTTAAGAAATCAAAAAACAAGTTTTCAATTGATTTAAAAGAATTTAGAAAATGTAATCAAGAAATTAAGATAAGGCTTATAAATGAGTCTATAAAGCATATCAGTAAAAAATATTACAACCCTAGATCTAAGAAAGTTATAAATTTAATTACTAATCTGAAAAAAAGCAGCTATTCAAAGTTTACATTAGGGGGGTGCATTATCACTAAAGGGAGTGACAAATTGTTGGTTAAAAAAGAAAAAAGCTAATAATACGGTGAATTTGGTAATAATTTGTCTTATTTACAACTCATTTTTTATGAGATTATACTTGTTTATTACAAATTAATAATTATTTAACTATTATGAATTTACGAAATTTAATCATGTGGGTTTTAATAGTCTTACTATCGGTAGGATTATTTAACATGTTTCAAGATCCTAATAATATAAAGGCAGAGAATAACTCTTTACCTTTTTCAAATTTCTTGAATGAAGTTGAAAACGGACGAGTTGTTGAAGTTCAAATCCAAGGAAATAATATTTCTGGTGTGCTATCAGATGGTAAAACCTTTAAAACTTATTCTCCGAACTATCCTGAATTAGTAGATAAACTTTCATCAAGTGGTGTAAGTATAGTAGCGTCACCTCAGGAAGACAAAATGCCATCACTATTAGGTATTTTACTTTCTTGGTTCCCAATGCTCTTATTAATAGGTGTGTGGATTTTCTTTATGAGACAAATGCAAGGTGGAAAAGGTGGAGCCATGGGATTTGGAAGATCAAAAGCAAAATTACTAAACGAGTCTCAAGGAAAAGTTACTTTCAATGATGTTGCTGGTGTTGAAGAGGCAAAAGAGGAAGTAGAAGAAATAGTTGAATTTTTAAAAGATCCAAAGAAATTTAGTCGTTTAGGTGGTAAAATTCCAAAAGGCGCACTTTTAATTGGACCACCTGGTACTGGTAAAACTTTACTGGCTAAAGCAATTGCTGGAGAAGCGAATGTTCCCTTCTTTTCTATTTCAGGTTCAGACTTTGTAGAAATGTTTGTAGGGGTTGGTGCCTCAAGAGTAAGAGATATGTTTGAACAGGGTAAAAAACACTCTCCATGTATTATCTTCATTGATGAAATTGATGCAGTAGGTAGAAGCAGAGGCGCGGGACTTGGCGGAGGAAACGATGAGAGAGAGCAAACTTTAAATCAGTTATTAGTAGAAATGGATGGCTTTGACACAAATGAAGGCATAATATTGATCGCAGCCACAAATAGACCTGATGTTTTAGATCCAGCTCTTTTAAGACCTGGTAGGTTTGATAGACAAGTGGTTGTTGGAAATCCTGATATAATTGGAAGAGAAGCAATATTAAAAGTTCATATTAAAAAAGTTAATACTGGTCCTGATGTAAAATTGAGAACTATTGCTAGAGGCACTCCTGGTTTTTCGGGTGCAGATTTAGCAAATTTAGTAAATGAGTCAGCGCTACTTGCTGCAAGAAAAAATAAACGAGTTGTTACAATGTCTGACATTGAGGAAGCTAAAGACAAAGTAATGATGGGTGCTGAAAGAAGATCAATGGTTATGTCTGAGGATGAGAAGAAACTTACAGCTTATCACGAGGGCGGCCATGCAATAGTTGCCCTAAATGAGAAAGCATCTGACCCGATACACAAAGCTACAATTATTCCAAGAGGTAGAGCTCTAGGGATGGTTATGAGATTACCAGAAAGAGATCAATTGTCTGTTTCTAGAGAGAAAATGCATGCTGATATAGCAGTTGCAATGGGAGGGAGAATTGCAGAAGAAATTATTTTTGGTCATGATAAAGTTACTTCTGGCGCTTCATCAGATATAGACATGGTTACTAAGATGGCAAAAAATATGGTAACTAAATATGGAATGAGTCAAGAATTAGGTACGATTGCGTACGGAGAAAACGAAGAGGAAGTTTTCCTAGGAAGATCAGTCACCAAACAACAAAATATGTCTGAAGAAACTGCAAAAAAAGTAGACATGGAGGTAAAAAAAATTGTCGATAAAGGTTACGCCAGAGCAAAACAGATTTTAGAGGAAAAAGTCGATGATTTGCACAAGATTGCAAAAGCATTATTAATTTATGAGACTCTTTCTGGTGATGAGATTAGAGATCTAATTTTAAAAGATATCAAGCCAACTAGATCTTTCAAAGAAGACGAAAACGAAGATGGTAAATCCTCATCTGCTCTTGGTTCATTAGGTCTTAAGCCAAAACCTGCTATATAAATTCAATGGTAAAATATTACACTAGGGCGTGTAATTTTTTTTACGGAGAATTTTCAAAAAAACAGGTTAAAACCAAAAATTCGCTTCCGCTTTGTGGTTCAAATGAAGTTTCATTCAATCAACTAGAAATATTCGCTAGAAATGGAAGATACGTAAGTTCAAAAATCATCAAAATATCAGAATTGAAAAATTTACCTAAAAAAATCAAATTTAAAGTAAATAATGATATAAAAAAAATTACGCAAAAAAAAAAGATCATCAAAAATCAATCTCATATGATTATGGGTATATTAAATATGACGCCTGATAGTTTTTCAGATGGCGGAAAATTTAATTCACCTAAAAAAGCTCTTAAGAAAATACAAGATATGATTAATTCTGGAGCGGACATTATTGATGTTGGAGGTGAATCAACTAGACCAGGATCTAAAATTATACCACATAAAGTAGAATGGAAAAGAGTAGAGGAAATTATAAGAAATTTTAAAAAAAAATTTCCAAAAATATTATTATCAATAGACACTAGAAAATCAGAGATAATAAAAAAATCTATAACTCATAATGCAGATATAATTAACGATGTTTCATGCTTTAATTTTGATAATAGATCTTTCAGCCAAGTTAAAAACAAAAATATATGGAAAGTGTTACACCATATGCAAGGTACACCTCAAAACATGCAAAATAATCCTAAATATAAAAATGTATTACTGGACATTTATGATTTTTTTGAAAAAAAAATTAAGGATTTTAAAATAGCTAAATATAAATCTAAATTAATTTTAGATCCGGGTATTGGATTCGGAAAAAACTTGAAACATAATTTGATCCTTTTAAACAAAATTTCTATATTTCATTCTCTTGGATTTCCTATATTAGTTGGAACCTCAAGAAAAAGATTTATAAATGATATTTCTGGAAGTTATGATAGCAAAGAAAGAATCGGAGGAACACTGTCATCTGTTTTATATGCTTTTTCTCAAGGCGTTAAAATTTTTAGAGTACATAATGTAAGAGAGGTAAAACAAGGAATTTTAGTTTTTGAAAAGATGTTAAAACAATGAAAAAAAAATACTTTGGTACAGATGGTATAAGAGGAAAAGTAAATGTGGGGAATATAAATGGTGAAAAATTTTTTAAGTTTGGCCTTGCAGCAGGTACTTTTTTCAAAAATTTTAAAAAAAAAAAACAATTAGCAATTATAGCAAAAGACACAAGATTATCGGGTTATACTTTAGAGCCGGCTCTAGTATCGGGGTTAGCTTCAACTGGTATGCATATTTTTACGTTAGGACCTTTACCTACAAACGGTTTAGCAATGCTTACTAGGAAAATGCGAGCTAACATGGGAATCATGATTACAGCTTCGCATAACCCTTTTTATGATAATGGTTTAAAACTATTTGGACCAGATGGTATGAAATTATCAGACAAAATTGAAAAAAAAATTGAGAGTTTAATAGACTCAAAAACAATTAATCAGCTTGCAAAGCCCAAGATACTCGGTAGAGTTAAAAGGCTAGAGGATGGTAATGATCAATACCTAAAAATTTTAAGAAATAACTTTCCTAAAAACTTTACTTTAAAAGGAATAAAAATCGTAATAGACTGCGCAAATGGTGCAGGATATAAGTCCGCACCAAAAATTTTATCAGATTTGGGGGCAAAGGTTTTCGAAATTGGGGTATCTCCCAATGGTTTAAATATTAATAAAAATTGTGGATCAACTCATCCATCAATAATTAAAAAATTTGTTAAAAAATATAAAGCACATATTGGTATCGCTCTTGATGGAGATGCAGATAGGGTAATAATGTGTGATGAAAAGTCTAAAATTATCGATGGTGACCAGATAATTGCGATGATAGCCAAAAGATGGAAAGAAAAAAAAATTTTAAAAGGAGGAGTGGTTGGGACTTTAATGTCTAATTATGGTCTCGAAAACTTTTTTAAAAGAGAGAAAATAAAATTTTTGAGAGCAAACGTTGGAGATCGATATGTAAAAGAAAAAATGAAAAAAAATAAATTCAATTTAGGTGGTGAGCAATCAGGTCATATTATTTTAGGGAAATTTGCAACCACAGGGGACGGGCTCTTAGTTGCATTAGAAGTTTTATTTGCCCTTAGAAAAGGCAAAAAAGCCAGTAAAGTATTTAACGTTTATCATTCAGTTCCACAAAAATTGATAAATATTGACGTCAAGAATAAGAAAATTATTAATTCTCCACAATGCAAAAAAGCTATCAGAGCAAGTATCAGCTTAATAAAAAATAAAGGAAGGTTGCTAGTTAGAGCTTCTGGAACTGAGTCTAAAATTAGAATTATGTGTGAGACATTCGATTTATCTTTGATGAATAAATGCCTCAAGTTAATTAAAAAAACGATTAAATAAACTATGTTTCCAAAGTCAAAAGTTTTAATTGTAGCAGGGTCAGACTCCTCTGGAGGAGCAGGTATTCAAGCTGATATCAAAACTGTTACTTCTTTAGGCTCATATGCAATGACAGCAATTACTGCTGTAACCTCGCAAAATACAACAGGAATAAAGTCAATTATTCCTATAAATCCAAAAAATATTTCGTCACAAATAATTTTTAGCTCTAAAGATATAAAACCAGATGGAGTAAAAATTGGCATGTTACATTCAAAAAAAGTGGCCAAAGTAGTTCTTAATTCACTCAATGAAGTAAAAACAAAAAAAATTATCTTAGACCCTGTAATGGTAGCAAAGGGTGGCACAAAACTTATTAATAATCAGGCAATAAATTTTATTAAAAATGAATTTATACAATCAGTTTTTTTAATTACGCCAAATATTCCAGAGGCAGAGATACTTACAAAAAAAAAAATTTTTTCAATACAAGATATGCATGAAGCAGGTCAAGAGCTAATAAAATTAGGAGCAAAAAACGTATTGATAAAAGGAGGTCATTTAAAATCTAAAATTATTTATGATATTTTAGTAAATAAAAATTTCACCAAAATTTTCAAAAACAAAAAGTATTACACAAAAAATACTCATGGTACTGGATGCTCACTTTCTTCAGCAATTACCACTTATTTGTCATGTGGAAAACCTTTGATAAAGTCTTGTGCCTTAGGAATTAAATATGTTAATCAAGCTATAGGATCAAAACTAAATTACGGGAAAGGAAGTGGTCCTATTAATCACTTAAATTCAATCGTATTAAAAAAAAACTTTGGATAATGAAAAATGTTGTAGTTGTCGGCTCACAATGGGGTGACGAGGGTAAAGGAAAAATTGTTGACTGGCTATCTAGTGAGGCAGACGTAGTTGTAAGATTTCAAGGTGGACACAATGCAGGTCATACATTAGTCATTGATAAAAAAGTATTTAAATTGAGACTGTTGCCATCAGGTATTGTAAGAGATGGCAAAGTTTCTATTTTAGGAAATGGCGTGGTTATTGATCCATGGGCCTTATTAGACGAAATAAAAGAGATAAAAAAACAAGGTATTAATGTCACTCCTGATAATTTCATGATATCAGAATCAGCTTCTTTAATTTTACCTTTTCATCAAGAAATGGATGAAATAAGAGAAGATGCAGCTGGTAAGGGTAAAATTGGGACTACAAGAAGAGGTATCGGACCATGCTATGAAGATAAAGTTGGCAGAAGATCAATAAGGATAATGGATTTAAGATCAGAAAAGAATTTAGCAAATAGATTAGAAAATGTTCTTCTACACCATAATGCTATAAGAAAAGGGCTTAAAAAAAAAATCTTTAAAAAAGATGAATTAAAAAAAAAATTACTTAAAATTGCACCTGAAATTTTAAAATTTGCTCAACCTGTGTGGTTGAAAATCGATGAATTTAAAAAAGACAGGAAAAAAATACTTTTTGAAGGTGCTCAAGGAATACTTCTAGACGTTGATCATGGTACATACCCATTTGTTACATCATCTAATACTGTACCAGCAATGGCAGCTACTGGATCAGGGACAGGACCAAATGAGATTAATTACGTTCTGGGGATTACAAAAGCTTATACAACAAGAGTTGGTAGTGGTCCTTTTCCGACTGAACTAAAAGACAAAATTGGAGAAACATTAGGTAAAAGAGGAAATGAATTTGGCACTGTTACAGCAAGAAAAAGAAGGTGTGGTTGGTTTGATGGAGTGCTTGTTAGACAAACAATTAAAATTGCAGGAATTGATGGTATAGCCTTAACAAAGCTTGATGTTTTAGATGAATTGGATGAGATAAAAGTTTGCGTAGGTTACGATTTAAATGGAAAAATATTAGAATATTTACCAGCCGCGTCAGACGAGCAATTTAATATTAAACCTATATATAAATCTTTTCCAGGATGGAAGGCAAATACTCAAGGTATCAGAAATATTGTAGATCTTCCCAAAAATGCAAAAAAATATATTTATTCATTAGAAGATTTCATAGGCGCCAAAATTTGTAGCATTTCTACCAGTCCGGAAAGAGATGATACTATTTTAATCGAGGACCCTTTTAGATCTTAATCTGCAGGTAACAGATTTTTAGTTTTACTGGCGTTAATCATTGATTTTTGTAATTTTTCAAATGCTTTCGTTTCAATTTGTCTAATTCTTTCTCTACTAATTTTAAATTTTTTACTCAATTCCTCTAGCGTGATCGGAATTTCTGATAATCTTCTAGCAGTAATGATCTCTTTTTCTCTATCATTTAAAATTTCCATAGCATTATTTAGTAATTCTTTTTTATCGTTATATTCTTGCTTTTGGGAAATGATTAGTTCTTGATCAAGACTATCATCCACTAACCAATCTTGCCATTCGTCAGTTTCTCCAGATTTTATTGGAGAGTTTAATGATTTTTCTTGACCCATCATCCTTCTATTCATATTAACAACTTCATTGGAGTCAACGTCTAACCTTTGAGATATTTCTTTTACTTGATCTTCTTTTAAATCACCTTCTTGTCCTGGTGCTATTTGATTTTTAATTTTTTTTAAATTAAAAAATAATTTTTTCTGTGCTGTTGTAGTTCCCATTTTTACTAAACTCCAAGACCTTAAAACATATTCTTGTATTGCCGCTTTAATCCACCACATTGCATAAGTTGCCAACCTAAAACCTTTGTCAGGATCAAATTTTTTAACTGCTTGCATTAAGCCGAGATTACCTTCTGATATTAACTCATTCACTGGAAGACCGTACCCTCGATACCCCATTGCTATTTTTGCTACCAACCTTAAATGACTCGTGACTAGTTTGTGAGCCGATTGTAAATTTCCATTTTCTCTCCAATTTTTAGCAAGCATATACTCCTCTTCTGCATCAAGCATTGGGAATTTTTTGATTTGAGATAAATATACTGATAACCCTCCGACTGAAGGCGAAGGTAGGTTACTTATTTTTTGATTTTTATCCATAATCTAGATTTATATATAAATTTTTAAATTTCAACTACTCAGTTTTGCAAGTAAATGTAATATTTTTTTAAAATTATTTGGTAAATCTGAGTTAAACTTTAACACTTTATTTTGAGAGGGGTGAATAAATTCAAGAGTTTTTGCGTGAAGAATTTGACCGTCTAAATCATTTAAAATTTCTATAAATTCTTTATTTATAGACTTGAATTTAATATTTTTTTTACCGTATTTTTTATCACCAATTATCGAGCTACCTTTGTATTTTAAATGAACTCTAATTTGATGAGTTCTTCCTGTTTCTAATTCACATTCAAGCAGACTAATTCTAGGTAAATTTTTATTTGAAAAAACTTTTAATGTTTTATAGTTCGTAATAGCCCTTTTCCCCCCCAGTTCACTTACCGTCATCAATTGTCTATTTCTTTTATCTCTTGCAATCAAAGTATCTATTTTCCCTTTTAACGGTCTCAAAACTCCCCAAATTAAACATTGGTATTTTCTGCCAATAGTATGATCGCTAAATTGTTTACTAAGCTTTGTATGAGCAAGATTATTTTTTGTCACTATCAACAAACCACTTGTATCTTTGTCTATTCTATGAACTATACCCGGTCTAATATGGTTATTGATATTAGATAATTTTTTTTTATATTTATGCACTAAACCATTCACTAAAGTATTTTCAAAATTTCCTGCTCCAGGATGAACAGTAAGTCCACTAGGTTTATTTATTATTACAATATCTTCATCTTCATAAATGATATTTAATTCTATTTTTTTTGGTAAAATTTTAGTACTTTTCTGTTTAATTTCTATTTCAACCTTGCTCCCTTCTTTTAATTTTTCAGAAGAAGACACTACTACTTTTTTATCGATCTTAACTCCTTTTGATAAAATTACCTTTTTTATTTGAGATCTCGACAAAGATTGCAATTTATCTGTTAGAAATTTATCCAATCTTGTATTTTTATCGCTCTCTTCTATAAAAAAAAATGTTGTTTTATTCATCTAATAAATCTAAATATATAATATGCGCTCGTAGCTCAACTGGATAGAGCGTCTGACTTCGGATCAGAAGGTTGAGGGTTCAACTCCTTCCGGGCGCAAAAAATACAATTTTTACACATTTTCAAAACTACTTTTTTTTATTTTTTCAAAATGTTTTGTGAATTCTTTCCATCTTTTATCGTATTGATGAATCACTAAGTATGGATTGCCTAAAGTGTTTAATAATCTCGAATCTTTATCAAAATTTATCTTATTTAAGTAAAAAACTGTAGCTATAGGTCCATCAAAATTATTATAAAATTTACAATCATTAATAATTTTATTGTGAACTAGGTAATTAGCATGTCCTTGATCGCACCCTCTTCCTTCAGGATCGGTCCTAAATGTTAGCAAATATTTGAGTCGTTTTTTGTATTTAAATTTAGAAATATTCTTGACCATTAAATTGAGGTACTCTTTTATTTTTTTTTGTGATCCTAATACAGTACCAGAACATAAAATAGTTTTATCAGCAATTTTTTCAAATTCATTTTTACCATATGTTTTAATCAACCAATTTGAATTATAAGGACAATCTTTGATTTTAAAATCTTCTAAAAAAAAATTGATGCTTCCACTGTAATCATATTGAAAAGGATCATTTTGAAAATAAATATCTCTGCTATCACAAAGTAAAATATTTTCAAAATTTTTTTTATCTAATAAATCAGTATAAATCTTATACCTTTGAAATTGAATATCTTTTTTATTAATTGATGTTTTTATTACATCACAATTAAATTTTTTTATTGCATACTCAATAAAATTATCTTTTTTATCAATTATTATATAAACCTTGTCGTGGTAGTATTTTCTTAAACTTCGAATAAATAACTCTATTTGTTTAAAATCATAACCAACTGCAGCTGTTAAAACCAAATTATTTGCCATAAAACTTTTTTATTATTTCAATTTTTTTTCCCAATCTAAAGCTGTGGTTAAGATATAATTTAAGTTATTGAACTTTGGTTTCCAATTAAATTTTTTTTTAAATTTATCAGCATTAGCTATTGATATTGGAATATCGTTCTCTCTTCTTGGCCCGATGTCAACTTTTAATTTTTTTGTCAAAATTTTTTCCATTTCCTTTATAACCTCTTTGACAGAGTAGCCACTGCCATACCCACAGTTATAAACATCCGAAAATGTTTCTTTTAGCATAAATTTTGCCACCACATAATGCATATCAGCAATATCAGAAACGTGTATAAAATCTCTAATAGCGGTTCCATCTTTTGTTTTATAATCGTTTCCATTGATAGTTATTTTATCCCTTTTATTCGTCGCTACTTCGCATAAAACTTTGACTAAGTTTGAGGAATTTTTGGAAATTAAACCACTCCTATTTTTAATATCAGCTCCAGCCACATTAAAATATCTTAAAATTATATATGATATTTTTTTTTCTTTAGCTTTTTGAATTAAATATTCCTCAATTTTTAGTTTTGATTTTGCATATGGATTCATAGGTTTTAGATTTTCAGTCTCCTTGATATAGCTAGAGTTATTATCACCATAAACACTTGCAGTTGAAGAAAATATGATATTTTTTATTTTATTATTTATACAGCTTTCAAAAAAAATTTTAGACTTTTCAAAATTGTTATAATCATATTTATCTGGGTATCTAATAGACTCGTCTACCCTAGTTAGCCCAGCAAAGTGGATTACTAAATTAAAATTATTATCACTTATTATTTTTTGAATTAATTTTTGATCTGCAATATCACATTTATAATATTTAGCTTTATTAGGAATCAATTTTTTGTCACCAGTTGTTAAATTGTCGATTATTGAAACAGAATTTCCCTTTTCAATAAGAGATAAAGCAGTGTGACTTCCTATATACCCAGCTCCACCAGTAAGCAAAATATTCATTAGGCTATCCAATCTTTAAGATTTTTTTGATTCTTTATTATATATTCTGGAAATGAACTATCTATATCGATTTTTTTTAGTTCAAAACCTCTATTATAAATATCTTTATAATTTACTATTTTTTTTTTTATTTTTTCCTCGTTTGTATTTTCTTCGGTATTAAACTCTCCGTGAGAATATGATTTAATTTTTTTAATAATATCCTCAGGAGTTTGTAAAAAAGAAAAATGCCAACCCCCTTTAATAATTTGTAAATTAAATTTATCTATTCTCCAAAAAGAATAATCTTTAAACTTCATATCTCTTAATACTTGGGGTTTTGGAAAATTTTTTTTTAAACAAATTTTAGATCCTATCCAATTACTCTCTTCTAAATTTTGTAAGTTTAATTTATACATAAACATTGTCTGAGAGAAAGCAGTAAATTTAGTGGTGAATTTGATTTGATTTAGTTTTTTTAAATCAGGAATTTCGTCTGAGTCAGATAATACTACCAAATCATTATCATTCGCTTTTTCAAGACCAAGAGAGATAGTATTTCTTTGATGTTGTTCAATTAATGACTCACCCCCAGTATGTTTTGAGAAATTTTTCTCTTTCTCGTAGTTTGCAACAATATAAATAATTTTCCTTTCAAACTTTTTGAAATTTTTTATATTAAAATTAAGTTTCTTTTCTTGACCCTGGTGAGTTTTTGTAGATTCACATACCACAAAGTAATCAACTTGTTTGTCTAATATATTAAGCCTTAAATCAACAACATGATCTTCATTAAAATATTGAAAGCAATCGTAAATAGCCATTAATTAAAATACATATCCTCAATTTTATTGAGTTCAGCAACATTTATTTTGAACTTATTTAATATGAGTTTTAATAAACTTATTTGACCAAAAATTAATAATAGGGATAGAAATTTCTCTTTTGAATTCATAATGAGATTTTTTCCTTTTTCATTATTAAAATTTGGAATAAAAATCATATCTAATTCAGCCGGCACTCTAGTTTTATGTTTTCCTATTCCTTTCCAATCAATAACAACATAATTTAATTTGTAAATATAATCTATAAGTTCATTCCAGTTCGGAACTTTTTTGTACATTGAGAATAAGTGTGATTCTAATTTAATTAAAAGGGGTTGATATTTACCCATTCCTTTAAGTATTTCTAGCTCAGCCCCTTGCGCGTCTACTTTAAGATAGTCTAAATGACTAATATTAAGTTTAGATAATGAATTTTCGAGAGTATCGCATTCGATGTCAACACTTTTAGTAATTTTAAAGTTTTTTCTTTCATCATCAGTAAGGCTATGCAGATCAAATAAATCTTCATCTGGGTAAAACATTGAGGAGCTTCCAAGTCTATTTTCTAAAAGAAATAATTTTTTTATTTCCTTTTTGCTCCAAAGTCCTTTATTAATTAAATATTTTGTTTCACTAAGTTTTTTAGCTTCCGACTCAATCGGTTCTACTAAAATGTTTTCAAAAAATAACTCATATTTTTTAGAAAAATGATTGTCAGAATTAAAACCACCTTGCGCTCCAACATCTAAAGCTAATATTTTTTTGTCTAATAAAATTTTTTTGATTATTGAGGTAAAATCTTGAAGATTATTACTAAAATAACTTTTTTCGTGTAAATAATTAATTGTACGTCTGTTTAATTTTAATTTGAGCAAAAGTTTGAAAAAAAATGGTAATATAATTTTTAATATACTTCTTGAAAATCTAAGAAATTTTTTTTTGAGCATAAATAGATTAAAACTATTTTTTTGTAAATGTAGTAAGTCCTATTTTTTTTCCATCAATAATAGAAGAAGAGCAGTGTAAGTTTGTTCTATCAAAAATAAGCATAGATCCGACCTCCCATGTATAAATTAGCTCAACCTCAAGACCAATCAAGTTTTCAATTTTTTCGTGTTTAAGATATTTTTTATGCGTTTCTTCATCAAAAGGTTTATTACCATATTTCCCTATGTGCTCGGATGATCTTATATTTTGCCCATATTTTAAATTTTTTTTTTCAAGTTCATTTTTGTCAGTGGTAAAATTAGTTGATTTTCCATAATATCTATTTTTGAAAATTATAGTACTTCCCTTTGGAGTTAAGGGTATTAAAGATTGTTTGTATATTAAATCATCAAAATTAAATCCACCGTCTATATGTAATCCTATAGGGTTATAGCTTTCTTGAAATAAACCCAGTATATCGTTTCCATTCTCTGTTTTTAGATTATCATATTTGAAATCGCCAATTTCATTTTTAAGTCGATCATAAAATATTTTTTCTAATTCGTGTCCAAATTCAGATAACCATCTTTTTTTTATAACATTCTGCTTTTTATTATGGACTGTTACTGGCAATTCATTATATAGATTTAAGAACTTCTCAATTTCTTGTTCGCTGAAAATATTTTTAAGCACTTTAGGTTTGCCCTCATTACTTTTAATCTTTTCTATTTGTTTATGCATTGTCACTCACCCATGTTAATTAAGGTTCCTCTTTTTTTTGCTCCAAAATAAGAGATATAAAAAATCAAGACACCAAAAATAAAATATATCAATGATATAGATATTGACTTTAAGATATTAAAGTAATTCACAGTATTATTCATTAAAATACTCCTCATTTCCTCAAAAATATGAACCAGCGGAAGTCCTTTTGCAATTATTTGGAGTGATTGAGGTAATATTTCGATTGGGTAATAAATGCAACCTAAAGGAGCCAGAAAAAATAAACTTGCCCAAGCAATATTTTCAAAAGAAGGCCCGTACCTTAATAACCCTGAGGTCACAAGTAGCCCCAAAGTTACTCCAAATAAATACAATGCAAGTAGTAAAAAAATCAAAGGAACGCCAAGACTCAGAACTGAAACTCCAAATAGAGGAATTGCAATCAATACAGCAGGCACTAAACCAATTAATGTCCTTAAAATAGCAGTTAATGTTAGCGCAGCAATTATTTCCCTGATTCTAATTGGAGCTATAAATAGATTCGTAAAGTTTCTACTCCATATTTCTTCTAAAAACATCATATTGAAGCTTATACTTGCTCTAAATAAAAAATCATACAAGATTGCTGCTGTTAAAATTATTCCCACGGTGTTACTATAGTATTCCGAATTTAATGTAAAAAATTTTGATATAAATCCCCACAAAAAAATTTGAACTGTTGGCCAATAAATAAGGTCTAGAACTCTAGGGAAAGAGTTCATTATTAAATATAGGTGTCTTAAACCTAAAGCGTAAATTTTATTAAAGTTCATCTTTACTTCTCGCCAGTTTTAAAAAAGTTTCTTCTAAGTTATTTCTTCCATGTTTTTTAATTAATTCGATGCAGGTGCCTCTGTCTATAATTTTACCTTTTTTCATCATCACAATAGTGTCGCAAAGTCTTTCAACCTCACTCATATTATGTGAAGCTAATATGATTGTAACTTTATTGTTTGATTTATAATCTTGTATATAGCTTCTTATGAAATCACCTATATCTGGGTCTAAGCTTGCTGTTGGCTCATCTAAAAGTAATATCTCTGGTTTATTAATTAAAGATTTTGCTAATGAAACTCTATTTTTTTGACCAGAAGAAAGTTCCCCAGTTTTTCTTTCGAAAAAATTTTTTATGTCTAATTCACTCGAGATATCATTTATTCTCTCATCCAAATTTTGTATTCCATATAACCTACCGTAGATCTCTAGATTTTGTTTAACTGTTAGTTTTTTTGGTAATTCAACATAAGGTGAAGCAAAATTAAATCTTTTTAAAATTTCATCTCTTCTAAATAAATTTATATTTTTATTTTCTATTAAAATCTCACCTAATGAAGGAGTAACTAGACCTAGTATCATACCAATGGTTGTTGTTTTTCCACAACCGTTTGGACCAAGTAAACCCAGAGTTTTATTCTTTTCGATAACAAAGTTGATATCATTAACTGCTAAAAAATCGTTATAAGTTTTTGTTAGTTTTTTAATTTCAATAAACATTATTTTGAAGCTCTTGATAAACGATCATTTATTGCTAAACCTAAATCTTTATTTGGAATTTTTTCAACAAAAATTCTTTTATATCCTTTATTTTTAATTTTTCTCATAATTTTATATAAATTAGAGCCAGCTTCTTTCAAGTCTGCATTTTTGCTTAAATTAAAATAATGTTTATTTTTTTTATATTTTTTTCCAAAGACAATAAAGGCATCTTCTTGGTTTTTGGGTTTTCGACCCATTATGATTGGAATTCCTGGAGAATAATGCTTTTTAAGCATTCCAGGTGATTTAATTTTAGATTTTTTTTTAGAAAGATTTACCCCTAAAACTTTTTTAATTTCAACTGAACTTACTAAACCTGGTCTTAATATTTTTGGATAACCAGTTAAATCAACTACAGTGGACTCAATGCCTATTTTTGATTTTCCGCCATCAATTATAATTTTTAAATTATTTTGAAAATCTTCAAGCACATCTAAAGCTTGAACTGGACTTAATCTTGAAGAAAGATTTGCACTAGGCATTGCTAGTGGAAAGTTAATTGATTTAAGTATCAATTTTGTTGCCTTATGTTTTGGAAATCTTATTGCAACTGTATTTAAATTTGCCGTTACTAATGGATTTAGTTTAGAATTTACAGCTTTTTTAAGAACAAATGTGAGCGGTCCAGGACAGAATTTTTTATAAAGCTTAAAAAAATTTTTATTAAGCAATACATCTCTTTGTGCATCATTTAAGTTACAGTAGTGCACAATTAATGGATTTCTTTTTGGCCTTTTTTTTAATTTAAAGATTTTTTTGACAGCATGATTTGAGTAAGCATTTCCAGCTAAACCATAAACCGTTTCGGTTGGTAAACCTACTAAATTACCTTGTTTAAGAGATTTTACAGTTTTTTTTAGCGTCTTTTTGCTAAAAGAGTAAATATTTGAATAGATGTTTTTCATAATGTAAATATTATTTAGTTTATGAAAATCGAAAATATTCCAGCTGATATTAAAAGTAAATCATTAAAAGAGGCTAGAAGTGAAATTAATGAGATTTTAGTGAAGTTAGAAAGTCAAAATTTAGATTTTGCTAATGCTGAAGAGGTATACAAAAGACTTATTTATCTTAATAAACATGTAGAAAGCCTTTTCAAAAAGAAATCCAGGGAGATATTAGAAAAATAAAATTCCAAACATATGATTAAAATTAAATTAAATAAAAATGCTAAAAAAATTGATGAATTTTTAATTAATTTTTTACAAAAACAAAAATATTCTTTGCTAGTCAAACCTATGAAATACGGAGTAATTTCAGGCGGAAAAAAAATTAGATCTACAATAATTTTAGAAGCAGGTAAATTATTTAAAGTTAAAGAAAAGAAATTAATTAGTGTTTGTGCTGCAGTTGAATGTATTCATTCATATTCACTAATTCATGATGACCTTCCTTGTATGGACAATGATTCTATAAGAAGAGGCAAACCCTCCACACATAAAAAATTTGGTGAGGCAACGGCAGTGTTAGCGGGTAATTCACTATTAACTCTAGCTTTCGAAATAATCTCTGATGAAAAAAATTTAATTTCTCTTAAACAAAAAAATGAAATTTCAAGACTACTAGCTCATTTCTCTGGACACACAGGTATTGCTGGAGGGCAAGAACTAGATCTAAAATTTGAGAATAAAAGAAAAAATTTTAACCAAATTATCAATATGCAACGAAATAAAACTGGAAAATTATTTAATTTTTGTTTTCAAACTGCAGCTATTATAGCAAATAAAAGTAAAAAAGAAAAAATTTCATTTGGAAACTTAGGAGAAGAGGTAGGCTTACTATTTCAATTATCAGACGATTTTTTAGATATAACAGGAAATAGGAAATTAGTTGGCAAACCTATTAAAAAAGATAAAAAAAAAGGAAAATCTACATTGATAAATTTAATAGGACACGAAAAAGCATATAAGTATGCAGATAAATTAAAGAAAAAAATATTGCTAAAATTAAAAAAACATGGAAAAAATGCTAATGATTTAATTGAAATAATTGAATTTGTACAAAGTAGAACTTTTTAATGTCAAAATTTATAAAACAAATTAATTTTCCATCTGATTTAAAGAATTTTAAAAAGGAAAATCTTAAGGAAATTTCTAATGAATTGAGAGATGAACTTATCGATGTAGTATCGGAAACTGGAGGCCATCTAGGTGCAGGTTTGGGTGTAGTAGAATTAACAGTAGCTTTACATTACGTGTTTGACACTCCAAAAGATAAATTGGTTTGGGATGTAAGTCATCAATGTTATCCACACAAGATTATTACTGGAAGGAGAGATCGAATAAAAACTTTAAGAAAAGGCGGGGGCTTATCTGGATTTACAAAAAGGACTGAAAGCGAATATGATCCGTTTGGAGCCGCTCACAGCTCTACTTCTATTTCTTCAACACTAGGGATGGCTGTGGCAAAGAAGTTAGCTAACAATAAAAATAATGTTATAGCTGTGATCGGTGATGGTGCAATGAGTGCTGGTATGGCTTATGAGGCAATGAATAATGCAGGCGCGTTAAAATCAAAATTAATTGTAGTCTTAAATGATAACGATATGTCAATTGCAAGACCAGTAGGAGCTATGAGCAAATATCTTGCTAATCTTTTATCAGGTAAATTATATTTTAGTTTAAGAGAGACAATAAAAATGGTGATTTCAGCTTTTTCGAAGAGATTCAGCCAAAAAGCTGGAAGAGCAGAAGACATGTTAAGAAATATTGTTACAGGTGGAACATTATTTAATGAATTAGGCTTTTATTACGTTGGACCAATCGATGGACACGATGTAGAGAATTTAGTTCAAATTTTTGAGAACGTAAAAAACTCAAATCATAACGGCCCAGTTTTAATTCATGTGAGAACTCAAAAAGGTAAAGGTTATAAACCAGCAGAAGAATCCGGCGATAAATATCACGGTGTTTCAAAATTCAATATTTCAACTGGCGAACAATCGAAATCTAAATCAAACACCCCTTCTTATACTAAAGTATTTGCAGAAACTTTAATAAAACATGCTGAGCAGGATACAAAAATAGTTGGAATTACAGGGGCTATGCCTTCGGGCACAGGACTAAACTTATTTGAAAAAAAATTTCCTGACCGAACATTTGATGTGGGTATAGCAGAGCAACACGCAGTTACTTTTGCAGCAGGACTTGCTACTGAAGGTTACAAACCATATGCAGCTATTTATTCTACTTTTTTACAAAGGGCTTACGACCAAGTGGTTCATGACGTTGCTTTACAATCATTACCAGTGAGATTTGCAATAGACAGAGCAGGCCTAGTCGGTGCTGATGGACCGACACACGCTGGCGCTTTTGATATTACCTATTTATCTACTTTACCCAATTTCATAGTGATGGCAGCTAGTGATGAGTCCGAACTAGTTAAAATGATTAATACTTCTGTACAAATTAATGATAGACCCTCCGCTTTTAGATATCCAAGAGGAAACGGAGTAGGAGTTGAATTACCTTCTATAAAACAAATCTTAGAAATTGGAAAAGCAAGAATTATTAAGGAGGGAAAAAAAGTTGCCTTATTAAATTTTGGAACTAGACTTGAGGAGTGTAAAAAGGCATCAGTAAAACTCTCGATAAAAGGTATAGACTGTACAATAGTTGATGCTAGATTTGCAAAACCTCTAGATGAAAAACTTATAATGGAAGTAGCCACTAATCACGAAGTTCTAATTACCATCGAAGAAGGTTCCATAGGAGGCTTCGGTTCTCATGTAATGCAATTATTATCAGATCGAGGAGTATTTGATACCGGTTTAAAATTTAGATCTATGATTTTACCAGATATATTCATAGATCAAGATACACCAAAAAAAATGTATGAAACTGCTGGCCTAGATAGTCTTTCTATAATCAATAAAATTGAGGAAACTCTTAACTCAAATATTATTTTAGCTAAAAACAAAAATAAAGTTACAAATTAACCACACTGTGCTTTATGCATTAAAAGGTGATCTAAAAGCACACAATTTATCATTGCCTCACCTATAGGCACTGCTCTTATACCTACACATGGGTCGTGTCTTCCTTTTACTGAAATTTTAGTATTTTTTCCTTTTTTATCTATAGTATTTCTACTTGTTAAAATCGATGAAGTTGGCTTAACTGCAAACGAGGCAACAATGTCCTGACCTGAAGAAATTCCACCAAGAATTCCTCCAGCATGATTAGATCTAAATTTAACTCGACCACCACCTTTGCTAATTTCATCAGAGTTTTCTTCTCCACTTAAAAAAGCTGAGTTCATTCCCGCTCCAATATTTACTCCCTTGACTGCATTTATACTCATTAATGCTGCCGCAATATCAGTATCTAGTTTGGAGTAAATAGGCGCGCCCAAGCCTAAAGGAACTCCAGACGCTCTTAATTCTATGATTGCACCACATGATGAACCAGCTTTTCTAACAGCTAAAAGATATTTTTCCCAAAGTTTTACAGAATTTTTATCAGGACAGAAAAAAGGATTTTTTCTTATTTCACTATTTTTCCAATTTGATTTATCGCAAGACATTAAACCTAATTGGGTGACTGCTCCAATAACATTAAATTTTGATCCAATTATTTTTTTTAAAACAACTTTTGCAACAGCTCCAGCTGCCACTCTACATGCAGTCTCTCTAGCAGATTGTCGTCCACCACCTCTATAGTCTCTAATCCCGTATTTTTTGAAATAAGTAAAATCAGCATGTCCAGGCCTAAATTTATTCTTAATTGTTTCATAATCTCGAGATCTTTTATCCTCATTGTGAATTATAATTGAAATCGGTGTCCCTGTTGTTTTACCCTCAAATACTCCAGATAAAATTATAGCTTTATCAGACTCTTTTCTTTGAGTAGTAAATTTTGACTGTCCAGGTCTTCTCCTATCCATATCTTTTTGAATATCACTCTCAGATAAAGGTATATTTGGCGGACACCCATCAATTACACAGCCAATAGCTGGACCATGGGATTCCCCCCATGTAGTGAACCTAAAAATTTTTCCAAAAGTATTAAAAGACATAGATAATTAATGTATAAATTATTTTAAAGAAATTATGAATCAAAAAAATGGCAAAAATTCATTGGGTTTAGATATTATTTTTGAAGATTTAGATAATCCTATAGAATTGTTTAAAAAATGGTTTGCAAAAGCAGACGAAAGTGAAATTAATGACCCTAATGCTGTGGCTATCGCAACTTCGAATAAACATAATCAACCAAATGTAAGAATGGTTCTTCTTAAAGGTTTAAGCGAGAAAGGGTTTGTTTTTTATACTAATTTTGAGAGCAAAAAAGGTGAAGAACTTAAAGAAAATCAAAAAGCCTCTATGTGTTTTCATTGGAAAAGTTTAAGACGTCAAGTTAGAGCTATCGGAAAAGTAGAACAGGTCTCA